>NZ_CAKAKL010000004.1:0-250000 GCF_916619195.1 Inquilinus sp. Marseille-Q2685 | reverse complement strand
CATAGTGCAGTTGGTTCGCGAGAGCCTTGATTTGAAGGAACTCGCGGGGAGTTACCGCAGCGATGTGGGGCAGCCGCCGTTCGATCCTGGGATGATGACGGCGCTGTTGCTGCATGGCTATGCCAGCGGCCTGTACTCGTCACGGCGTCTGGCGCGGGCCTGCGTTGAGCGGGTCGACTTCATGATGATCGTGGCAGGTGATGCGCCGGACTTCCGCACGATTGCCGACTTCCGGCGACGTCACCTGAAGGCGCTGAGCGGGCTGTTCGTGCAGGTGCTGCAGCTGGCGCAGAAGGCAGGCTTGGTGAAGCTGGGTCACGTGGCGCTGGACGGCACCAAGATCAAGGCAAACGCCTCCAAGCACAAGGCGATGAGCTACGAGCGACTGAAGCAGCGGGAAGAGACGCTTGCAGCGGAGGTCGAGCGCTGGCTGAAGGCGGCGGAGACGGCGGATCGGGCCGAGGACAAGCAGTACGGCGAGCGCCGGGGCGATGAGCTGCCGGCCTGGGTGGCCGACCAGCAGAAGTTCCTGGCGAAGATCCGGCAGGCCAAGGCGGAGCTGGAGGCGGAAGCCAAGGCTGCCGCCGAAGCGGAGAAGCGTCGCCGTCAGAAGGTGGACGAGGAGCGCCAAGCGGCGGGCCGCACGAAGACCGGCCGTGAGCCTGCGCCGCCCAGCGAGGAGCCCTCGCCCAAGGCGCAGCGCAACTTCACCGATCCGCAAAGTCGCATCCTCAAGACCAAGGACGGCTACATCCAGGGCTACAATGCCCAGGCTGCCGTCGATGGCGAGGCGCAGATTATCGTCGCGCACGGCTTGGTGGCCGGCATGAGCGATCAGGATCAGCTGGTCGGGCTGGTCGACGCCATCAAGGCCAACCTTGGCCGGCGGCCGAAGGAGGTCTCAGCCGACGCCGGTTACTGTAGCGAAGCCAATCTGGCGGCGCTGCGAAAGCGCCGCATCAGTGCCTACATCGCCATCGGGCGAGCCAAGCATCCCGGCCAAGACAAGCGAAACCTCACCGGCCGGCTCACCAAGGCCATGCGCCACAAGCTCAGACGAGCCGGACGGCGAAGTCGCTACAGGCTCCGAAAGCAAATCGTCGAGCCGGTGTTCGGACAGATCAAGCAAGCACGAGGGTTCAGGCAGTTCCTGCTGCGTGGGATCGACAAAGTCCGCCACGAATGGGCGCTGATCTGCACCGCCCACAACCTCACCAAGCTCGCCAGGGCCGCATGACAGGCCTATCCAACCTCACCAATTGCCTCGCCCAACATATCTGGACAGGCTCCTAGTCTGTGTTCGAAGTTGCGCTTTGACTGCATCCTCGGACAGGGAAGCTCTCATTGGATCAGCTTGCTTGGGCGCCCGCAGCGAACTGCCGGCGCAACGCACACGCGGGGGGAACTGCTCCTTGCGTTTCGAATCGGCTCTCTTCCGAAATTTGAGACATGAGTTATCGTTCTCCCATATTTTTAGGCTTCCTAACGAGCTTCGTGAGGTATCGAATGGACTCCCGGGGACTTGAGGTGTTCATCTGCGCAGTGCGCACGGGCAGTCTCTCCGCCGCAGCCCGGCACCTCAAATTGACAGCTATGTCCGCCACCAGGCGCTTGGCGGCACTGGAGGAAGAGTTGGGGGTACGCCTACTCCACCGAACATCTCGATCGCTGGCACTCACGCCCGAGGGCGAGGCATTTCTCCCGTTCGCGTCCGAGATGCTCGACACGCAGGAAGCTGCGCTGGCGACGCTCAGTCCCAGAGAAGGCGGCGCGACGGGACTGCTACGGGTCACGGCACCCTCGACCCTCGGTCGCAAGAGGATCATGCCAATTATTCCTGAACTGCTGGCGGAAAATCCGCGACTCCGGGTCGACCTCGACCTGAACGACGCCATGGTCGATATTGTCGCCTCCGGTGTGGACGTTGCGATCAGAATTGCGCCACTCAAGGACTCCGGTTTGATCGCCCGACGACTCGTGGACAATCCCAAACATATCTATGCCTCCCCCGCGTACTTGGAGCAGCACGGAACACCTCGCACCATCGAAGATCTTGCAGGCCATGAATGCCTGACGTGGACCAACTTCACCCACTGGCAGTTCATCATCGACGGCAAAGAGCAGTCGGTACCGGTGGGCGGCCGTTTCTCGTCAAGCAGCGTCGACGGATTCCTGTCGGCTTGCGTCTCAGGCTTTGGATTGGCGCAACTCTCCGCCTGGGATGCCCAGGACGAGGTAGCGAATGGAAGGCTGGTCCCTGTTCCGATCGAGGACGCATCACCGCGCGACCTCGCTATTTGGGCGGTCTTCCCTTCGCGGCAGCAAGTCCTTCCCAAGCTCCGCGTTTTTCTGGACAGGTTTCAGAAAAGCTTGGCCTGAACTGCTAATCCAACTTGCTTGTGGGGGAACCGGCGTCAACTAAAATAACGATTTACGTTACTAAGCTTCACATGAAATGGATATGGTAACGAAAATAGGAGCGATTTACATCCTCGCCATAGAAAACCAGCAGAGGTTCACATGGCACAGGACAATCTTTTTATTCGGCTCCAGCTCGGTGCGCTCACCCTCAAGCACCGTGTGGTTATGGCCCCGCTTACCCGCATGCGCGCCAAGCAGCCGGGCGACGTTCCGCATGAACTCAACGCCGAGTACTACGGACAGCGCGCCAGCGACGGCGGGCTCCAGATCAGCGAAGCGACCGACATCACGCCTCAGGCACACGGTTATCCATGGGTGCCGGGGATCTACTCGGAAGAACAGATAGCCGGTTGGCGACTCGCGACGAATGCCGTGCATGCGAAAGGCGGCTTCTTCTTCAATCAGATCTGGCATGTCGGCCGCGTTTCGCATTCCACGATGCAGCCCAGGGGATCACTCCCGGTCGCGCCGTCGGCGATCGCAGTCGCCGGCGATCACATGGACGCACAGGGTAATGCGGTTCCATTCGAGACGCCACGTGCTCTCGAGACCGAAGAGATTGCTGCGATCATTGGCGATTTCGTCCAGGCCGCCCGTAACTCACGCAGCGCTGGCTTCGATGGCGTCGAGATCCACGGCGCGAATGGCTATCTGCTGGACCAGTTCCTGCACGATGGCAGCAACCAACGTACCGATGAATATGGCGGATCGATTGAGAATCGCGCTCGCCTGCTTCTCGAAGTCGTCGATGCTGTCGCAGCGGAGATCGGTACGGGTCGCGTCGGCGTTCGGCTGTCGCCCTGGAGCGGCATCCTGGACATGAAAGACTCTACCGGTCTCGCGCTCTGGGATCATGTGATCAGCGAGCTTGGAACGCGGAACGTCGCCTACCTTCATCTGATCGAACCCCGCGCCGACTTTACCAACGACGAGAAGCCGCTCGACATGGACGCGCCTGATGTCGCGTCATTGTTCAAGAAGGCATTCGGCGGTCCGATCATCTCTGCCGGCGGATTTCTGCCGGAAACTGCGGCAGCGGCCGTAGCCTCCGGAAAATCCGATGCCATCGCTTTCGGCCGCCCGTTCATCGCAAACCCAGACTTGCCGGAACGTATCCGCAGAGGCGCTCCACTGAACAAGCACAACCGGGCCACCTTCTATGGTGGGGGAGCCGAAGGATACACTGATTATCCGTTCCTCGTTGCCGCGCAGGCTGCCTGAATAAACGGGGGGCCGGTCAAGCCCGGTCTCCCTCCATCATTGGAGATATCTCTATGGCTTACAAGAGCACCAATCCCGCGAACGGCGAGACCGTCGCGGAGTTTTCCAACCACTCTGATGACGAGATCGAGAACGCCCTTGCTGAGGCAGACGCGGTCTACAGGTCGGACTGGTCGCGAGGACCGATCGAACGGCGGCTTGCCGTTCTGTCACGACTGGCAGATCTGGTCGCTAACAGGGCGGAGGAGCTGGCGAAAGTTGCCGTTCGGGAGATGGGCAAGCGCATTTCCGAGGCGCGTTGGGAAGTCGAGGAGACCGCCAGGATCTCACGCCACTTTGCCGACAATGCCGCGAGGATGCTTGCCCCAGAGAAGATTGACACTGACCAGGGAGATGCCTGGATCGAGTTCCATCCGATCGGCGTCGTAGTTGCCATCGAACCTTGGAATTTCCCTTACTACCAACTGATGCGTGTGGCCGCTCCTGCAATTGCTGCGGGCAATCCCGTTCTGGTCAAGCCAGCGGGAATAGTGCCGCAATGCGCGAGGCTATTCGAAGAGCTAATACTCGAGGCAGGTGCTCCCAAGGGCGTCTGGGCTACGGTGTTTGCGGGTAAGGACCAGGTGACCAAGCTGCTGCAAGACGACCGCGTCCAGGGCGTCACGCTGACTGGTTCGGAACAGGCGGGGAGTATCGTCGCCGCTGAGGCCGGCCGCAATCTCAAGAAGTCGGTGCTCGAGCTGGGTGGTTCGGACATCTTTGCCGTGCTGGACGATGCCGATCTCGATCGCGCAGCCGATATCGGCGCAGCTGCCCGGCTGACGGTCGCTGGACAGGTTTGCACCGCGGCGAAGCGCTTTCTCGTTCACGAGAAGGTGGCGGACAGCTTCATCGAGAAGCTCACGCAAAGATTTCGGGCGATGCGCGTGGGTGATCCCATGGACGAGAGCGTCAATCTCGGCCCACTCTCCTCAATGGCTGCGCGCGACAACCTCGCAGAGCAGGTTCGCAATGCGGTCGCGGCGGGCGCCCGCGTCCTCCACGGAGGCAAGCCCATACAAGGCGACGGTGCCTACTTCGAGCCGACGATCCTGGCCGGCGTCACGAGAGCCAACCCGGCCTATTTCGAGGAGTTCTTCGGGCCGGTTGCACAAATCCACATCGTCCGCGACGACGACGCGCTGGTCGAGCTTGCGAATGACTCACCCTACGGCTTGGGCGGTTCCATCTTTTCAGCTGACATTGCCAGGGCCAAGGCGCTCGCATCGCGAATCGAGGCCGGCATGGTCTGGATCAATGCGATGACCGGCGGGGGCCCGGAACTGCCGTTTGGGGGAGTAAAACGGTCCGGCTACGGCCGCGAGCTGGCCGAGAGCGGTATCAAGGAACTAGTCAATCAGAAGCTGGTGGTGGTGGCGCCCACTAGGGAGGCCGCGTGACCCATCCATCCGAGCGAGAGGTAGGAACGGTTCCGACCTCTAGCTTTCATCGTGCACTAGGTGGCCTCTCTGATTGAGGTGCGAAGTGCTGAACTAGGGCTCTGCGAATGTCCCGCCTGAGACCGACGGTCCATTCCCGTCGCATCCTACCCGTGCGCCGTGATGCGGCGCATCGGTCTCCGGAAGACCTCCAGTGCGCGCAAGGAGCCAAAGCGATGCTATCATCGCCAGCAACTAAGCAACTCCCGCCCTGCTCATGTCGGCCTCGCCTGACGGCATACCATGAGGGATTCATATGGGGCGCAATCGCTGCGCTGATCTGGGGCGGTTTCTTCGCATATTCGCGCCTCGGTATTGATGCAGGTTTCAACGCGGCTGACCTCGCCTTCCTGCGCTACGGCACAGCCGGCGCACTGATGCTGCCTTGGCTATTGCGCAGCGACATCAGATCGCTCGGCGGCGTCGGCTGGTTGCGGGGAGCCTCGCTCGCGCTGCTCGCGGGCCCCCTGTTTGTTCTGGTCAGCACTGCCGGCTTTGCCTTTGCGCCCCTGGCACACGGTGCAGTGATCCAGCTTGGCACCGTGACGCTGATGGGCACCGTCCTCGCCAGTGCCTTTCTTGATGAACGGGTCGATATCATGCGCGCCATCGGACTTTCGGTGATCGTCGCCGGTCTTGCCATAACAGTTGGCCCAGGTTTGTTCGATGGCGGCTCGCAGGCCTGGAAGGGAGACCTGCTTTTCGTCGGCGCCGGCCTTATGTGGGCGCTGTTCGCCCTGCTGCAGCATCGCTGGTTAGTCGACCCCATGGCAACCACCGCCGCGATCTCGGTCCTCTCGCTCTTGGCCTATGTCCCTGGCTACCTTCTCATTCGCGGTCCGCAGGCGCTGATTGCCGCCGGTCCGCTAATGGTGATTGAGTTTGCCATCGTGCTGGGCGTATTCTCGGGTATTGTCTCGTTATTTGCTTTCGGCCGAGCGGTGAGCTGTCTCGGCGCGGCTCGCGCCTCGCTTTTTCCTGCTCTTGCGCCGGGTGTCGCAATTCTCCTTGGCGTGCCGCTGGCGGGCGAGATCCCGACGCTGACGCAGTTGGGAGGCGTGCTCGTCCTGACTTCCGGACTGATTCTATCGATCAGACAGCGCAGCGCCCGACTAATACCGACGGCGGAACCTGTTTCGTGTGAGGCGGGAGATCCTGCGGAATACGGTGACGAAGGGGAGGGCACCGGGCACGAGCACGGGCATCTTGGCCACCGTAGCCTCGAACCGATACGCTGCATCGACGCCGAAGCCGAACACCAATCCGGGTTCAGTGCTGGCGCGACGAGCGAGCGAGTTCGCGCGCGAGGTCGACAAAAACTTTGAACGCTGCAGGCGGATTGCGCCGGCTTGGGTAATAGAGGCACAGGGGCGAAAGCGGAGGCGTCCATTGCTCGAGAATGTGCACAAGCCGGCCCGAGTCGATCTCGTCGCGAACGTCTGATTCCATGAAGAAACCGATGCCCACCGATTCAAGTACGGCAATGCGCGCCAGACTTGCTTCGTCCAGGGTGATCGGACCGTCGACATCGACCTGCACGGGCTGCCCTTCGGCCTCGAACTGCCAGCGAAAGATCGCGCCGTTGGGTAGCCGCGTGCGAATGCAGGCATGCGCGAGAAGGTCGGACGGGACACGCGGCCGATCACGGTCCACGAAATACGAAGGTGCGGCAACCACGGCGTATCGCCTTGCGGAACCGAGCGGGATCGCGATCATGTCCGTGGGTACGAGATGTTTACTGCGCACGCCGAAATCGAACCCTTCCGCCACGATGTCGACGAGATTCCCTTCCGTCACAAGATCGACGTGAACCTCTGGAAAGCGTCTCAGGAACTCGATCACCAGTGGCGCGATGATCTCGCGCCCAGCCGTCGCAAAGGTGTTGATGCGCAGCGTGCCGGTCGGCGTCTCTTGCTGCGAGCGCACGGTATCGAGCGCCTGATAGATATCCTTCAGGGCGGGCGTCATCTGGTCGACGAATTTGCGCCCCGCGGCGGTCAGCGAAACGCTGCGCGTCGTGCGGTTGAAAAGTCGCACGCCCAACTGCCCCTCCAACTTCGCGATCGCATTGCTGAGCGCGCTCGTCGACATCCCGAGATCGAGTGCAGCGGCGCGAAAGGAGCCCCTGCGGCTTATCGCGAGGACTGAATCGAAATCGGTGAGATTGTAGTTCCGCATTATCCCGAAATCCGCAATTCTGCGCCCAGCCTTATCCCACTTATGCGAACGCCGGCAAAGTCCTAAATCAAGACCGGATGGGCGCCGCTGAGAATGCGGGGCCAACTGGAGACACAACATGACCATCGAACTACCTGGCGCAATCGAAGCCTATTTTTCCGCTGACAAGAAGGGCAATGCGCAGGCAATTTCCGAATGCTTCACCGCGGACGCGGTCGTCGTCGATGAAGGCAATACCTATACCGGTCGGGAAGCGATCCGGCGGTGGATGGCGAATGCCTCCAAGCAATATACCTATACCGCCGAGCCCTTTGCGCTCTCGGAAGAAGGCGGACGAACTATCGTCACCAGCCACCTCGTCGGGAATTTTCCCGGAAGTCCCGTGGACCTGCGATATTTTTTCGTCCTTCAGGGTGACAAGATCGCCGAACTGGAGATCGCCCCATGATCCCGTTCGTGACCCTGGAGGGCAAACGGGCCCTCATCACCTCCGGCACGCGCGGCGCGGGTGCTGCCACCTTGATCCTGTTCGAGCAACTCGGAGCGCGGGTGCTGACCACGGCCCGTTCCAGGCCGTCGGAGATGCCGGAAGCGCAGTTCGTGGCGGCCGATCTCACCGATCCCGAAGGCTGCACCAGAGTGGCCGCTGCCGTGCGCGAGCGACTCGGCGGCGTGGACATTATCGTTCACATGCTGGGCGGATCGTCGGCGCCTGGCGGTGGCTATGAGGCGCTATCCGATCAGCAGTGGAGACAGGAACTCGACCTGAACCTCATGCCCGCGATCCGTCTAGATCGCGAGCTGGTTCCCGCCATGGAAGCGCAGGGGTCCGGAGTCGTGATCCACGTGACCTCCATCCAGCGACAGCTGCCTTTGCCCGAGGCGACCACTGCCTACGCCGCCGCGAAAGCGGCCTTATCGACCTACAGCAAGAGCCTTTCGAAACAGGTCTCACCCATGGGCGTGCGCGTCGTGCGGGTCTCGCCCGGCTGGATCGAGACCGAGTCGTCGGTCGATCTGGCAAGGCGTCTGGCGGCAGAGCATGGCGTCGACGTCGAACAAGGAAAACAGATGATCATGGACTCGCTTGGCGGAATACCCATCGGCCGACCATCGAAGCCCGAAGAGGTAGCGAGCCTCATTGCCTTCCTCGCGTCAGACCGAGCCGGCACCATTACCGGCACCGAATATGTGATCGACGGCGGCACGGTGCCCACGGCCTGAGGCGGGATGGTAGTCCTGGGCCACGCCGGCTACGCCAGGCCCATACAGGCCGAGGGAGGGGTCAGGGCACTGCTCAGCAAGCGCGCGGCGGGCAGCAAAGCTCGCCGGCGTTAATCGGACAACGGGGGTTGTAGTTGAGGGCTTGGCTGATGTTACCGGCTTTCAGGCGAAACCTGCCCTGCGGCTTGGTCGGTCACGTCGGCGACGGCCCTCGGCTGGGCCATGAAGAGCGGGCTGGCAACCGGCGTTGGCTTGAGCCATGCGCCTGGTCGTCAGCCCGCTTGGTTCGCTCAGCTGCGAAAGAAGGCGAGGAGATCGGGATTGATGATCTCCGGATGGGTCTGGGCCATGCCGTGGGGCAGGCCCTCATAGGCCTTCAGCGTGCCGTTCCTGAGCAGGTCGACCGCCTTCGGAGCATGGTTGGCGAACGGCACGATCTGATCGTCGGTCCCGTGCATCACCAATACCGGCAGGTCGATCACCCTCAGGTCCTCCGTGAAATCGGTTTCCGAGAAGGCGGTAATGCAGTCGTACTGCGCCTTGGCACCGCCGGCGAGACCTTGGCGAGACCAGTTGTCGATCAAGCCCTGGCTGACCTTCGCACCTTCGCGGTTGAAGCCGAAGAACGGCCCGCTTGCGATGCCGCGGTAGAACTCCGGGCGGTTGGCGATGAGCTGGGCGCGGAAATCGTCGAACACCTCGACCGGCACGCCCTCGGGGTGCGCATCCGACTTCACCATGACCGGCGGTACGGCGCCTATCAGAACGGCTTTCGCAGCTCGGCCCGGCTCGGCGCGAGCCACATAGCGGGCAACTTCGCCGCCGCCGGTCGAATGGCCGACATGGATTGCGTCCTTGACGTCGAGCGCGGCCACAAGTTCTGCGACATCGGCGGAATAGGTATCCATTTCATTGCCGGTGTCGGTCTGGGTCGAGCGCCCATGGCCGCGCCGGTCGTGGGCGATGACGCGATAGCCGTGGCCGAGAAAGTAGAGCATCTGGCTGTCCCAGTCGTCGCTCGAAAGGGGCCAGCCATGGTGGAACACCATCGGCTGCGCGTCCTTGCTGCCCCAGTCCTTGTAGAAGATTTCGGTGCCGTCCTTGGTGATGATCGTCGCCATGATAAGTCTCCTTGGTTCAAGCGGCAGAAGCGCCGCTGCTGAGTGATTTTTCTAGCTGCCGCAGGGCAGCGGCACGCTTGGTGGAAGTGACACAATAGGGGTCCAAACCGACATGCGGACGGGCCGGGCTCAGCCAGTGGCTGCGCCCGGCCCGCCTGCTCAATTGGCGCCGGCGGCGTTGGACGCGTCAGCTTGCTCGCGACTCTCACGTGCCGCGCGGTCGATCACCTCGGACACCGCCTGCGCCTGGGTCATGAACAGCGCGTGGCTTCCGGGCACCTCGGTGATGTCGGCGTTCATGCGCCGCGCCATGTGCAGCAGCATACCCTCACCAAAGGCTTTGTCTTCGCGGGCGATCACAGCCCAGCTGGGCTTACTCCGCCAAGCGGCTTCGCTGATCGGGGTGGCGAAAACCGACATATTGATCGGCACCTGCGAATCCCTCAGAAATGCGGCATCGCTGTCGCTCGCGTCGGCCGCGAAGGCAGCCTTGAACTTTTCCGGGTTCACGAAGCCGAAGCCATCGTCTTGCGTGTCGATTACGAACTCGGTGGCAGGGGGGAACCCCTCGTACTGCTTGGCGGTCGTCTCACCCGTATCGGGTGCGAGCGCCGAGACGTAGACGAGGCCCGCCACTTTCGGGTGGTTGCCGGCCTCGGTGATCACTGTGCCGCCCCAGCTGTGCCCAACCAGGATGATGCGCCCGGGCTGGCGCTCGATCACCCGGTTGGTGGCATCGACATCGTCCTTGAGCGAGGTCAGCGGGTTCTGCACGATAGCCACTCGATAGCCCTTGGCGGTCAGCCGGTTGTAAACGCCGCGCCACCCCGACCCATCGGCAAAGGCGCCATGAACCAGCACTACGCTGGTCGTGTCTTCGGCCACTGTGGCAGACTGGGCATTGGCAGTGCCGGTTATGGCTAGGGCTGCCGCGGCTCCGAGCGCCACGTTACGATACTTGCTTCTCATGATAGTCTCCTTCTTCGTCGATCCGGCGAAAGTGCCGCGATGAAAGGAAGCTACCGGAATGGCGGCTTCAGCACGCTTGGGGAAAGCGACAGAATGCGGGACAAGACTGACAAGGATGCATCCAGCCGGATCGTCGCGGAGGTCGCGCTGGTGATCTATCCCGAATGCCAGCTATCGGCGGTCTACGGGCTTACCGACCTTTTCCGCCTTGCTGTCACGGCAGCGCAGATAGCGGGCGAGCGCGAGCCGCCGGTCATCCGCGTCACCCACTGGCAAGAGACAGACGATGGCGTCGCCTGCATCTATGACAGCCATCCCGGCGAGCCGCACCGCGTCACCTACATCATTACTCCGCCCAGTCTGGTCATGCCGAACGACCTGCCCTCGATGCGCGTGCTGGCCGACTGGATGATGGACCATCACGGAAAGGGTGCGATTTTATGCTCGGTCTGTGCCGGGGCGTTCGTCCTCGCGGAAACCGGGCTGTTCGAAGGGCGAGAGGTCACCACGCACTGGGCGTTCGCCGACGCCCTGAGTTCACGTTTTCCGGAAGTGAACGTGAATGCCGACCGCATCATAGTGGACGACGGCGACATCATCACCGCGGGCGGCATCCTCGCCTGGACGGACCTCGGCCTGACGCTAGTCGAGCGGCTGCTCGGCGCCAGCGCGATGCTACATACCGCGCGCTTTTTGCTCATCGATCCGCCACGGCAGACACAGCGGCCCTATAGCAGCTTCGCCCCGAAGCTCGATCATGGCGACTCGGCGATTCGCTCGGTACAGCACTGGCTTCAGACCCATGCGACGGCGGAATGGTCGGTGACGACCCTTGCCGATCGCGCTGGACTGGAAGAGCGCACCTTCCTGCGCCGTTTCAAAGCCGCGACCGGTCTCCGTCCGACCGAATATGTGCAGCAGATCCGCATCGCGAAAGCGCGCGAGGCGCTGGAGTTAACCCGCCGGCCGATCGAACAGATCGCTTGGGAAATCGGCTATGGCGACCCGTCCGCCTTCCGCAAGCTGTTTAACCGGATCACGGGGCTTCCTCCGGCAGAATATCGGCGGCGCTTCGGCGTTGCGCTGCACCCCCGGAACGATCTGGAGGTTCAGGCCTGACGAGCCTATTTAAAGTCGCTTACGTTTAGCATCTTTGATATTTCAAATATCGATGGGACTGTTAAATAGCGCCACACTGCCATGATGGCGCTGTGATCGATTCCAACCCAGATCAGCGCCTAGGCAAGTGGGGGCGGGCATTCTGCTACCAGGGCTATCTTGCGATCCTCACTGAGGGAACGATCCTTTGCCTGCGGCCACCTGAAATTTTCCGTCGGCCGTGCCCCCAACTGTTGTTGGATCTGTTTCCTACGCTGCTGTGCGAAATATTTCTGCAAGGAGCGCTGTGTCCATCTGGAGCAGCAGGGGAAGCGGAGAGAGCGGTCGCAAGTAAAGATGTTTGCAGGCCCCCGCAACCAGATAGCCAGACGCCCCGTTCTCCGGACGGGGCGTCTGGCTATCTGACTGTGGGGATCGGTGAATGATCCTGTCGGTTCGGCCTGCAGGCTCGCAACGCGAGCCGGAAGGCAACGCCGAAGGCGGTCAATCCTGTCCCCGCAACCACCTCTTTATAACTCCATCCAGATCGACATCTGAGACACAGCCCCGCCCCAAAAGGCGGGGCTCTCCGCGTTCTGCCAAGCTTGCAAGGGGAAGGCTAAAACCGGGCCCGAGCGCCGAGGCCAGGGCGCGAGTAGCGCACGTCGCACGCTCTACCGCACCTTCGTCCTCATCCACACCCTCGACTATTCCACCAGGTTTCCTGGTTCCGGCTACAAACGGACAGCGCAGCCCCATCCCGCCATCCTGCTCCTCAGGCATCATCCGCGAGGCGCTTGCATCTCGCGCAGCGTCTTCGGGCTGCGGACATGTTCCTGCTCGATATCGGTGGAGGAGATGCCAAGCCTGCCGCAGAAGCGCTCGCTGAGCTTCGCGAAAACGGCAACGGTTGCGCCGCTGAGTTCCTGCGCGGTCAAACCCGTGCGCGCGTATGTCTGCATGGCGAGAATCTTGAGCATCGAAAACATATGGGCTGCATGGCTTTTTCCTGGCGCCCGGCGCAGACGCAGACCTGCACCGACCAATGAGGATGATTCCAGAATGAGGATGTATGTTGTTCGTGCTCCGATCCGAGAGATATAGAATAGGTGCTTAGAGTGTGATTGTTTAAATATCGGAAGATTAAGGTGATTCTCTGTAGCGTAGATTGCGAATATTGGTTGCGCTTAAATAATATCAGCCTCGGAAAGGAAATTTTGGCTCTTCAGAGTGTTTCTGTGCGGCCGGGTGCGGATTGGGAGTATTGATGACATTCTCGGGGTCGTCTTTCGGAATCACAGATTCATCTCTGGAACGCCACCTTATTGGGTCAGCGCCGCTCGCCAAAGGCCTTGATGCTGTCAACCGACAAGCGCCACATCGCATCTCAAAGTTCGACTGGCAGTTCTTGGTAAGCGGCGTCTGGAGACCACCAATCACTCGCGAGCGGCGTGGCTGGGTCGATAACGATGCAGAGAGCCTCGCGCCGGATAGGGCTCGGTGGTACGGGTTCGCGGATTCAACGGTGAACTCGATTCGGAACCAATGGCCAGGTCGCGCGGGATCGATATCACAGGTGCCTTCGCCAGATCGGCCGCCTTCCTCTCCGAACTGGGGATCATCATTGACCTTGATCCCGCCGTCAAGGGCTTCCTCAGGAACGTCGCCATCGATGGCGGCAGGCTCGTCGTCGCGTCATATGACGATGACGTGTCAAGCGAGCTCCTGCACGAGGCAGGCCATCTCGCGGTCATCCCGAGCGTCTTCCGAAGCGAGGCTTCGGGCGATCTGTCGAACCTCGGTCCCCTCATGGACGATTGGCTCGCAGCGCACCCGACGGCGCTCGAGCTCAACGAAGATCCGATCGCACGCGGCATCCTTCAATGCGGCGAGTGCGAGGCCGTCGCTTGGAGCTACGCGGCTGCCCATGCGATTGGGATCGACACTCGGATCCCGTTCCGTCGTGGTTTCGACGGAGCTGGCTTGACCCAGCACGATCAAGTCGCTACCGCGCTTCCAGGCGAGGACACCGTTTCCTGCGATGAAGCGTTGGCTCCAGGTTTGATGCGGGCTGCTCCGCCGTATCGACATTCGGAGCCGCAGCGGCGACTTGGCGGGATCAGCCCTGGTTTTGCCGATGATGCTCGGCTGTGAGGCGTTCGGCTTCGCTGAGGGCGAGAGCTTTGGATTGGAACGGCCCGATGTCGTGCTCCTCGGTGTCGGGCAGCCAGGCCGGCAGGAACCACCAGCCACCCGGCCGATTGTAGCTCTTGCTGCTCCTGACCGAGCCGATGCGCTCGGCGAAGAACCAGGCCGGATCAATCCCGTTCTGGCGCCATGTCGCGGTCTGCGTGTTCATCGTCGTTACCTTCCGCTGGCATCTGCGCTCGCCCAGTCCCGGCACTCCGCGTTGGGGATATAGGCCCAGGGCAGGAGCTCGTCGAGCCGGCTCTGGGGATGTCCGTTGACGATGCGGCTGATGATGTCGGCGATCCGATGCAGCGTGCCGGAGCAGCACGGGCAGACCGGATGCTCCACGTCGACCACGGTCTCGATCCGCGGCAGGTGGGCCGGCAGCGCACCGCGATTGATCCGGCGCCGAACGGCACGTGCTTTACGCTCGGCCGGCACCGCCTGCTCGCTCTCGGCGTGCCCCGCCGCCTCGACCTGCTCCGCTTCCTCCAGCCCGAGTTGGAGTTGCTCCGCGGGCAGGCTCTCGGCCCGGCGCCCGAACCGATGGCGCTGCAGTTCCTTGATGATCTGGCGCAGCCGTTCGCTCTCCGCCCGTTCGGCGAGCAGCATCGCCTTGAGCATGTCCGGATCGTCGGGGAGGGCGGCGGCGGTCGTCACGAGACCGATGGAATCACGCTTTGCATCCGGTTTGAAGGGGCAGAGCGACGGTCTCGTTCAGCTCGCTGCCGCCGGCGCAACGAGCCGCCGCGGCTCGTGCACCCGCCGCCAGTCCAAACCCTCGAGCAGCGCCTGAAGCTGGGCCGCGCTGAGCCGCATCACCCCGTCCTGCAGTCGGGGCCAGCGGAACTCGCCATCCTCCAGCCGCTTGGCGACGAGCACCACGCCGGTGCCATCCCAGAAGATCAGCTTCACCCTGTCCGCCCGCTTCGCCCGGAACACGTAGACCACGCCGGAGAACGGGTCGGTGTGCATCGTCTCACGCGCCAGCGCCGCCAGCCCTTCGGCTCCCTTGCGGAAGTCGACCGGCTTCGTCGCGACCATGACCCGGACGGTGCCGGAGGGCCCGATCACGCGCCCGCCTTGAGCGCCTGGATCACCGCCGCGATCGCCCGCGGGTTCGCATCCGCTCCCACCCGCACCTCGACCCCGCCGATCTCGAACTCGATCCCGTTCGCCTGCGACCGGCGGCGAGCCCGGCGCCTCGGGGCGGGTGCCGTGGACGGCTCCGGCTGTGTCGTCTCCAACACCGCCGGCACGAACATCGTCGGCAGGTCCTCCACCGGCTGCCGCGCCTGGCGACGCCAGGTGAACAGCTGCTGTGGCGTCAGACCGTGCTGGCGAGCGACGGCACAGACCGACGCGCCCTCGCCATAGCTCTCGGCGACGATCGCCGCCTTCTCCTCCGGCGACCAGGTCCGACGCCTGCCCGCACCCGTGAAGATCTCCACCCGCCGGACCGGCTCCGGCATATGCTTAAGCTCTGAAATCGACATGTGTCGGAGCCTCCTTCAGCTCCGAGCTTCTGCCCTAAGCGGTCCCACCGAAAGGTGGCCGCGGAACATCGCTTACAGTTCTTGTCCTCACCAATTCGCTTCTTTCTGCAGTAGCGAGGCTAGTTCTTGAGGGCGATCAAGCATGATGTTGTGTCCACATGCGATCTCATGCACTTTCCACTGTGAATGCTCCTTTAGCCGTGCGTGAGTTGAGACGAACCAGTCGCCCCCGTTCGCGGTCGCGAAAACATATGTCCGGTTGGCAACGGAGTTTGATTCCACACCAGTTCGCACGCCTTGGACAAAGGTCGCCAGTGGCTGTGCCACCGACATTGTGTCAACCCAGGAAGCATCTTCCTCGTTCACGTTGAATGTAGCGGCGGGAATAGGAGGGATCATGCCGCCGTTTCGGCTCGCCTGATCCAGAAATGCCAAGGCCGTTTCTGCCCCTGTGATGTCCAGCAGCGACTGCCCGTCAGCCGGTGCATAGGCGTCGATGTAGAAGAGCGTACGGATGCGCTCACCGATTTCACCAGCTACACCGGTGATAACCATTCCTCCGTAGGAATGACCGCATAGAATGGCATCGGCGATATCCTCGTATTTGAATACGTTTACGATGTCCTGGATATGTGTATCTAAAGTAATCGCATGGTATGCCAGATGAGAGCGCTCCCCAAGCCCGGTCAGTGTCGGCGTGTAGACGTCGTGTCCTGCTTCGCGAAGCAAACGCGCGACCCGTGCATAGACCCAGCCGCCCTGGAATGCTCCATGCACAAAAACAAACTTCGCCACCGTTTACTGTCCTTTCATTCTGGGATTGTGCGGCCACAGCCGCAGAAGTACCGGTTTTGATGCTTCAGCCGGTGGGGGATCTCAGCACTGCATGCGCCATCGCGTCCGAGCCTTCCCTGGGCAGTCGGTAAACGCCATCCTCGATAGAGTTGCGGATATATCCATGGCGAACTCTTCCAAATCGAACCGCTTCTCGGGTCGTATCTGTGTTCCCTGCCCAACGCCATGACCAGGAGCGCTTGGGTGATATCTGCGTGTATCGGCACGATCTCTTGACAGCGCGATATCACTCAAAGCCGCCGCGGGTATTGCCTGTTGCGCCAAAGCTCGGGCGAAGATCACCAGGTCATCAATGATATGGTTGAAAGCCTTATCGAAGAGGCTGTTGCGCCGCGAGATGCGGTCGTTTCTGAAACTGGGCTCCACTGCCGTTCTCTTCACCCAAAATTCGTGTCGCGTGGCGGGTCGTGATGTGCCGAGCGTCCCGGCTTGGGTCCCTGGCCATCTCTGGACTTCCGCGTAAGGTAAATTTATATATAAGAACAGTTCGTTGTCGAGAACGATCTTCGAAGAGGATGAGGGACGATGCTGACGAGCGAGCAGGCGGAGCGCTTCGCCATACGCGAGATGCTGGAGAACTGGGCAGTTTGGCGCGACGCTGGGGACTGGGAGCGGTTCCGGACTGTGTGGCAAGCCGACGGCCGGATGATGGCGACTTGGTTCCAGGGAACCGCGGACGAGTTCATCCGGATGAGCAAGGATGGGTTCGCGAGGGGCGTGCGGATCCTCCACTTCCTCGGCGGCTCCTCAATCGACGTTGTTGGTGATCGCGCTATCGCGCAGACTAAGATGACCATCAGCCAGCGCGCGTTCGTGGACGGAATCGAGTGCGACGTCGTCTGCACTGGCCGGTTCTACGACTTTATCGAGAAGGTGGGCGGCCGCTGGGGCGTGGTGCTACGTCAGCCGATCTACGAAAAGGACCGCATTGACCCTGTCGATGCATCTGCAGCGCTGGAGCTCGACCGGAACCGTTTGATGAGTTTTCCGGAGGGCTATCGTCATCTCGCGTACCTGCAAGTCGGCATCGGCTACCCAGTGAAGATGGACATGCCGGGTCTCGCGGGTCCCGAGGTGGAGGCGCTTTACGCGCGCGGCGCCGGCTGGCTGCGTGGCGGGCCGACCGGTGTGCCGGGCGACCGCGGCTCACGCGAGATTCTCCTGATCGAGGCATAGTGGGAACACGGTTATGCAATCCTTCGTGTATGAGGCGCTTCCGTCGCGTGTCATTTTCGGGTCCGGAGCGCTTGCTCATCTCGGCGACGAGATCGACCGACTCGGTGTCCGGCGGGCCCTGGTTCTCTCGACGCCACCTCAATGCGCGGTTGCTAAGGAACTTGCCGCGTCACTTGGCGGGCGGTGTGTCGGCGTCTTCTCTGATGCGACGATGCACACTCCGGTCGAGGTGACGGACCGGGCGATGGCGCGCGTGCTCGCCGACAAGGTCGACGGCGTCATCGCGATCGGCGGCGGCTCGACTACTGGCCTTGGCAAGGCGATCGCGTTTCGGACCGACCTGCCGCAAGTCGTCGTGCCGACGACCTACGCGGGCTCGGAGATGACGTCGATTCTGGGCGAGACGAAGAATGGGCTTAAGACGATCCAGAAATCGCCAAAGGTCCTTCCCGAGACGGTCGTCTATGACGTCGACTTGACGATGACGCTGCCGGCCGGCCTCTCGGGGACCTCGGGAATCAACGCCATCGCGCATGCCGTCGAGGCTCTCTACGCGGCGGACTGCAACCCGGTCGTCGCGCTTATGGCAGAGGAGGGCATCAGAGCCCTGGCGGGCGCGCTGCCGACCATCGCGAATGATCCGAAGGACCGAGAGGCCCGCTCGGACGCGCTCTACGGCGCTTGGCTGTGTGGCGCCTGCCTTGGGACGGTCAGCATGGCGCTGCATCACAAGCTCTGTCACACCCTGGGCGGCACGTTCGACCTTCCGCACGCGGAGACGCACACCGTCGTCCTGCCTCACGTGATCGCCTACAACGCCGCCGGTGCACCGGGCGCGATGGGGCGCATCGCGCGGGCGCTCGGTACGATGGACGCCGCCCTCGGTATGTTCGATCTGGCAGGGCGTCTCGGCGCGAGGCGAGCACTGCGCGACCTCGGCATGCCGGTGGACGGCATTGATCGAGCGGCGGAGGTCGTCGCGCAAAGCCCCTATCCCAACCCGGTCCCCGTTCGCGCAGATGCCATCAGGGACTTGATCGCACGTGCTTGGTCGGGTGATCCGCCAAGCGTCTAATCTTTGGACGATACTGGGCGGGAAGCTGGAATGCTAAGGAGCGACAATGAGAAACTTCGACGAGCATTCGATCACCGATGCCGTCCGCGAGCGGGTCGCGAATGCGAAGAACCCGCGCGTCCGGCAGATCAGCGATGCCCTCGTACGCCACCTCCACGATTTCATTCGAGAGGTTGAGCCGACTCAGGCCGAATGGGAATGGGCCATCGACTTCTTAACGCGCACCGGCCACATGTGCGACAAGAACCGGCAGGAGTTCATCCTCCTGTCGGACGCGTTAGGCGTGTCGATGCTGGTCGACGCAATCAACCACCGCCTGCCCGGCGATGCTACCGAGACGACGGTGCTTGGCCCGTTCTACGTGCAGGAGGCGCCTGAGGTCGAGCTCGGCGCCGACATCTCCCCAGACGTCGAAGGTCAGCCGCTGCTCGTCACGGGTTCCGTGCGCCGCGCAAACGACGGCCCGATCGCTGGCGCCATGGTCGATGTGTGGCATTCCGACGGGGATGGCTACTACGACGTCCAGCAACTCGATGAGACCCGCGGCATCACTATGCGGGCGCGGCTGCGTACCGATGCGGGTGGCAAGTTCCATTTCTGGACCATCATGCCGGCTGCCTATCCGATCCCGAACGACGGGCCCGTCGGGCAGATGCTGGACGCGCAGGGGCGGCACCCCTACCGACCCGGCCACGTACATTTCATGATCGGCGCGCCAGGCTGTGAGCCGCTGATCACGCACGTGTTCGTGGCAGGAGACGAGTACCTCGACTCCGACGTCGTCTTCGGAGTGAAGGATTCACTCGTTCGACCGTTCGAGGAGCTGCCGGCCGGCACCGCTCCGGATGGAACGACCGTTAAAGAGCCATATCGGCACCTTCACTATGATTTTGCGCTTGCGCCCGCACGGAGCTGATGTCGCGAGGAAAGTCAGGCCGATGCCACGGCCGGCCAAGGGCTTTCCTCGATCACTGCTGGACACCCTGATGGCCCAGTCCTGGAGGATCATGTCCAGCGGCCTCCGTGACTGAGCCCATCGATCATCATTTCCGCTGCTTGGCAATCGTCCGCCGAAACAGATGGTGCGGATGTCGGCTCGGGGCTGGCCTTACAGGCCTCGTCGGCTAGATGCCCGGGGCACCCGCTTCGGTCAAAGTTGTGCGCGAGCCTCCAACTTCGAAGCGGCCTTGCGCAGCGCCGAGATCGCGACGGTTTCCAGATCCTTGGTGTACCGTACGGCCGGTATCGCAACGTTGATCGACGCGAGCGGTGTCTGTTGCCGAGACAAGACGACGGTTGCGACGCCAATGATGCCGGGCGTGTACTCCTCTAGGGAGCGCGCGATCCCTTCCTGTCTGATATCCTTGAGCTGCGAGCGCAGCTCACGCACGGACGTGATCGTCCTAGGAGTCGAGGGGCGCAGCGTCACCCGGCCCAGGTAGGCCTTCAACTCGTGCTCGCGCATATGCGCGAGGATAACCTTCCCGCCGGATGTGGCATATAAGGGCGCGAGGTCTCCCAGGCGCATGTGGGAGACGAGCCGTTGCGGGCTGTTGACTGCTGCCACCACCTCTGCGGCATCGTCCCTGAGGATGTTCAGTGCCGACGATTCGCGTGTGACGGCCGTGATCTCCTGCAGCACGGTGTCGGCCTGGGCGATCAGGTCGCGGATGAGCGATGCCGGCCCCGCTATCGCGCCGAATCGAGCGCCCAGCCGGTAATGCTTGGTATCGGGATCATAGCCGACGTAGCCTCGACGGATCGCCGTCTTCAAGAGTTGGGTAAGGCTGCTCTTCGGAATTCCGAGGGCGTCAGCAATGGCGGTGTGGGACAATCCTTCTCTCCGCGGTGCCAAAAGTTCGAACAGATCGAACACTCGGTCCGCCGACTTGACTGCTAGGAGATTCTCGGTGCCCATCGCAAATTCCTATATGTGAACTAACTTTGGTTCCGGTCGACGGCGCTGTCAATGCAGGGCTGTTCGGTTGGGCCTGACTCGAAGCTCACTCCATTCAGGGGCGCCGATCCGATCCCGCACGGTCCCGTACCTCTGCGTCAGGGGCTTGGCGAACGAAAAGTTGCGTTGGGCTCGATGCCCTTCAACCCTGAAGCGGCCGTCTCCTGCTTCGCGTGAATTGCGGGGCGAGGGTCAAGCTGGGCCGCACGAGAGTGCATCGCTTGATGGAGCGATAACCTCGGATCGTGACTTTGCGCAACTTGCGCGCTTTGCCAGAGATGGAGCGCGACGAACGCGGGAACCCGCGACGGGGATGCAGTTCCAAGGCGCAAAACTCTTCTCCGCAAAAGCCGAGAGGAACACACAGGGTTCGATCTCCGGAGCACAGGGGGCGGAACATGGCGGGTGCGTAAGCGATAGCGCCCGTCTACACGCATTGCGTATGTTCAGCAGATAGAACTATTCATTTAAAAGAACTATGTCGGTAGCGTTTGGGGAGACGATGGCCTTTCCGGCTGCGATCCGGCACGGGCTGAAGTTCAAACGCGAGTCGGGCGGCGCACGCATTTGGCATTCGTCGTCCCGCAGAAGATGGCACGACCATTCGCGAATCTGCGGCGGTTCTCACTTGAAAACTGTTCACATGGATGTTATCGACCAGCAACAGGAACACCAACCAAAACGGTCGGGAGCGAGGACGACGGGCGATCGTCGGCTTCAGGGAGTGAAACGATGGCGCCGAGTAAGCGGCTCGACATCCAAACGTTCATCGACGAGCGACCGGTCGGGACCTTCCAATGGAAGGTGCTGGCGCTCTGTCTGATCGTCCTCGTTCTCGACGGCTTCGACGTCGTGGCGATGGGGTTCATCGCTCCTGCCATCGTTACCGATTGGAGCGTCCCTCGCGAGGCATTGGCCCCAGTTCTCAGTGCAGGCCTGTTCGGCCTTGCGCTCGGGGCGATGGCAGGGGGCCTCCTGGCTGACAGGTTCGGCAGGCGCCGTGTGATCCTCATTGCCATGTTCTTCTTCGGGGCGATGAGCCTCGTCTCAGCCTGGGCTCCGGATCTCTTCTGGCTTGCGGTGCTGCGATTTCTTACTGGATTGGGGCTTGGTGCCTCGCAACCGAACGCCGCGACGCTGGTATCCGAGTACGCCCCGGAGCGCCGTCGGTCGCTGTTCGTCACCGTGGTTTATTGCGGATTTACCTTCGGAGCGGCCGGAGGCGGCTTCCTCAGCGCGGGGCTTGTCTCGACATACGGATGGCCATCTATCCTCGTGCTCGGCGGCGTTGTTCCGGTCATCATCGTTGCGATCTACTTTTTCATCCTTCCGGAATCGCCTCGCTTCCTGGCTGTGCGGCACGAGCGCCGTGACCGGTTGACTTCCATCGTGAACCAGATGGCGCCAGGTACGGCAGACGCCACGACGGAGTTCGTCATCCCAGAGGTGGTCCACCGCGGCACCAGCGCGATACGGACAATTTTCTCGGCGAGCTACGCGCTTCCAACGTTGATGCTTTGGGTCGGCCTGTTCATGAACCTGCTGACCGTATATTTGCTCAACAGCTGGCTGCCGATCATGATCCGTGATGCCGGCTTCTCCGTGATTGCGGCCGCCACGATCGGCGCCATGATGCAGATCGGGGGAACGCTCGGGAATGTCTCGATCGGCTACGGAATGGACCGTTGGGGGCCGCACGTCACACTCGTCGCGGTGCTGCTCGCTGCGGCTTTGTTCGCCGTGTTGATTTGGCTCACGCCCGGCGCTGATCCCACAGTCCTGGGAATCCTCGTCTTCCTCCTAGGCTTCTGCACCAACTCGTCCAACACGGGATGGACGGCGCTCGCAGCGCTGTTCTACCCAACGGAGGCCCGAGCGACGGGTACCAGCGTCATGACAGGAATTGGCCGATTTGGCGCGATCTTCGGGGCGACTGTCGGCGGAATGCTGCTCGCCGCGCAATTCACGTTCGGTCAGGTCTTCGCGTTCCTCGCGCTGCCACTCTGCCTCGCCATCCTGGCAGCACTCGTCAAGGCTCGTTGCGGCATAGCGGGCGACCGGCTCAGGGCCGGGAAGGTTGCCGCTTAGCCTTGGTGTGTCTGCGCCGGGCGACCGACTGAACAGATTCTCAAGCGCAAGAGATCCACCGCTGAAGACCACCGCGATACCGGACAAGCCGGGCACCGCATCGATCTGGGAGTAAGCGATATGACCAAGAGCAGAATAGGGTTGATCGGAGCTGGTGCGATCGGTCGTGCGCACCTTGCCGGCGCCGCGGCAGCGGAAGGTGTGGAGATCATAGGTATCGCCGATCCCTCCGCCGCTGCCCGCGACCTCGCGATCGAGTTCGGCCTCGCATATTTTGCCGATCATCGCGCCATGCTTGATGAGTTGAACCCGGACGCCGCCATCGTCGCAACCCCCAACGCGCTCCACGTTCCGATCGCCCTCGACTGGATCTCCACCGGCAAGCCCGTTCTGGTGGAGAAGCCTATCTCCGATACCGTGGATGCAGGTATCCAACTTGCGCGGGCGGCCGCTGCCGCGGACGTTCCCGTGCTGATCGGGCATCACCGCCGTCACAACCCGATCCTGCGCGAGGCTCGCCGGATCGTGCGAAGCGGTGAACTCGGCCGCTTGGTGTCGGTGACGGTGCTCGCAACGTTCTTCAAGCCGGACGCGTACTTCGCCCAGGCATGGCGCCGCACTGTCGCAGGGGGGCCTGTCCTCATCAACATGATCCATGAGATCGACCTCCTGCGGTTCGTCTGCGGCGAGGTGCAGTCGCTGCAGGCGTCAACGGTCTCGAACGCGGTGCGCGGATATTCGGTCGAGGACACGGCCGCCGCCCTCTTCCGAATGGAAAGTGGCGCGCTCGCGACGATCAATCTCTCCGACACCGCCGTATCGCCTTGGAATTGGGACTTGGTTTCCGGCGAGAACCCGTCGTTCGCCCGCTCGGACGCAGAGAGTCACTTCCTCTGCGGTACAGAGGGCTCGCTCGCCCTTCCGACGTTGCGTCGCTGGCACTACCCCGGCGAGCGTAGCTGGTCTAACCCGCTGCAGGTGAGCAGCGCCGTTGTACCGCCAGCCAATCCCTACGTGGAGCAGATGCGCCATTTCGGAGCGGTCGTCCGGCGTGAAGAGCTGCCGCTGACGGATGCGGCCGACGGAACGCGAACACTGGAGTTGACGCTCGCGGTTCGCGAAGCCTCCCTTGGCGGCGTCACGGGGCATCTTCAATCCCGAGTGATGGCCACGTAACGCCCGCTGTCAGGGCTAGGCTGGAATGCTTCAAAGAGGAATGAAGACAAAGTCACGCTGAGCAAGATCAGGTGAGGCAGGGAGAAGAGGGCAGCTATGGCAAGCGGATCGACGATCGACGTTCAGGAATTCATGAATGAGAGGCCTTTCACCGGATTTCGCATTCGCATCCTGATATACTGCTTCCTCATTGTCGCGGCGGATGGCTTCGACACCTCCGCCATAGGCTTCATCGCTCCGGCTTTGCGGGAACAGTGGGGGCTGAGCCCTTCGCAACTGTCGCTGCTCTTCGTTTCAGGGTTGGCCGGTCTGATGGCCGGTGCCTTCGTGTTCGGTCCGGTCGCCGACAGGATCGGACGCAAGAAAGTCCTGATCGCCGCGACGATCTGGTTCGGTGTGGCGAGCATCCTTTCCGCCACGGCGACCAACGTCGAGATCCTTGCGGCTTGGCGCTTCGTGGGCGGCCTCGGCCTCGGGGGCGCCATGCCGATGGCCATCACCTTGACATCGGAGTTCAGCCCCGACCGCAGCAAGTCGTTCCATATGACGATCATGTTCTGTGGGTTCACGGTGGGAGGGGCGGCTGGAGGGCTCGCCGCCGCAGGCATGGTGGCTGACTATGGCTGGGAAGGGGTACTCGTGATCGGAGGGATCGCTCCCCTCATCCTCGCCGTTCTGCTTGCCGTCGCACTTCCCGAATCCGTTCGCTACCTGGTGCTGAGGGGCAACCAAGAGGGCCGGATCACCAGGATCCTCGAGCGGGTCGACCCAGCCGCGAACCTGAACGACGTTCGATTTGTCGGCGTCCAGCGAATAGCCGGTTCGCCCGTCCGCCACATGTTCACCCCGGACCTCGTCACGGGAACGCTTCTCCTCTGGCTCACCTTCTTCATGAGCCTTCTCGTGTACTACCTTCTGACGAGTTGGCTCCCGACGCTGCTCAAGACCGCTGGCCAGAGCCATCAGTCCGCAGCCCTGATCGCGCTGATGCTGCCTATCGGCAGCACCGTCGGCGCCATCGGCATCGGCTATCTCATGGACCGGCTCGGCGCCCATTTGACGCTGGCGGCAGGCTACATGTTGGCGGCGGTATTCATTGTCCTGCTCGGCCTCTCGGCAGACAACCTGTGGCTTCTCGTTCTCGCGGTCTTCGGGGCGGGCGTCGGGACCGGGGGATCGAACACCGGGCTTAACGCCTTGTCCGCGTCGGTCTACCCGACGGCGAGCCGGGCCACCGGGGTCAGTTGGGCGAACGCGATCGGGAGGACCGGTTCGTTGGTGGGATCGGTTGTCGGAGGCTACCTGCTGAATATCGGTTGGGGGCTCGACGCGGTGTTCGCTGCGGCCGCCGTCCCGGCGCTCGTCGCCGCCATAACGATCACTGTGAAGGGGCGAAACGCGGGAGGAAGTGGTGTCCGAAGGAGGGAGTCACTTCGTACCACCCTGCAGGCTTAACCGAACGGAACCTGTGGCCCCATGAAGCCGGTTTCTGCGAGCTCTGTCTTGCGCCGGGCGGAACTGTCACCGGCGACCACGGGCTCCTCGAGCCGTCACGGCCTCCGCATCGGCAGGGGCGAGGTGGAGACGGCAGCATGAAGGTACTCTGTACAGGAAATCGATGGATGGTTGGAACGTTCGGTCGATTTATCGCGTCGGGGGACGTCGTCGAGGACGAGCTTCCGTGGAGAGGTGAAGATGAGTGACGAGATCGAATCATACGAGTCGTTGCGGATCAGTGACATGCGGTTCGCCTTCAATCGCGCCGGTCACGGTGGTCATCCCATCGTGCTGCTGCACGGATGGCCGCAGACCTCGTACGCTTGGCGGCGCGTCGTGCCCCTGCTCAGTGATCGATACGACGTCCTCACTCCCGATTTGCCCGGCTTCGGCTATTCGTCGAAACCCGACAACGGTTTTGACAAGAAGACGATCTCCCGGCGCCTCCGGGAATTCGTCCACGCGTTGGGACTGTCGCGCATCGCGCTGGTCGGCCACGACCTGGGCGGACATGTTGCCTACGCCTATGCCGCGCAATGGCCGGAGGAAGTCAGCCATCTCGTCTTTATAGAGAGCAGTCTGCCGTGTTTCGGCCAGGAAGAAGCGATGGACGTTGCAAGGGGCGGGAGTTGGCACTTCGGCTTCAACATGGCCGGCGATATTTCCGAAGAACTGGTGCGGGGCAGAGAATACCTCTTCGTGGATCACTTCATGCGGCGCGAGAAGGTAGGCCTTTTTGATCCGAACTCGGTGAGCGTAGCTGATATCGAACACTATGCACGCGCGCTCTCCCGTCCTGGCGCCTTGCGATCTTCCTTCAGCTACTACCGTACTCTGCCCACCGACCGCGGCGACACTCGTATCTGGGGAGAGACTCCGCTGCCGATGCCAACCCTTGCGATCGGTGCCGATTGGGGATACGGCGCCGCGTCATCGGAGACGCTTCGCCGTGTGGCCAGCGATGTCGAAGATATGGTCATTGAACGCTGCGGCCATTATCCGCCCGAGGAGCGCCCGCATGAGTTGACGGCCGCGATAAGGGACTTCCTCGAACGGCCACGCCCCGTGCCAGATCGTGATCGGATGCACAAGCTCTTTGGATCGGAAGGGAAAGTGGTATGAGCACGACACTGGAGAACTTCGAGCATCGCTTGGTGAAGCCCGGAGACGTCAACATCCACGCGGTGATAGGCGGTGAGGGGCCTCCGCTCGTCCTCCTGCACGGATGGCCGCAGACTTGGTGGGAATGGCGCAAGGTGATGCCGGAACTCCGGAAGCGCCATACCGTGATCGCTTTGGATCTACGCGGCGCTGGCTATTCGGATTCACCCGAGACCGGCTACGACAAGGCGACCATGGCGGACGACGTGCATGGCGCTATGCAGGCCCTTGGATTCCAACGATACGACGTGTGTGGACATGACATCGGAGCCATGGTCGCGCTCGCACTCGCGTTCAAGCATCGTGATGCCGTAACTCACCTCGCGATCCTTGATGCACCGTTGCCCGGTTGGAGTCAGTGGGAGGCCAATCTCGCAGACCCGAAGGTTTGGCATTTCGCGTTCCACATGAAGCGCGATCTGCCCGAACGGCTCATTCAGGGGCGTGAATTCGACTATGTGTCGACATTCTTCTCTGACAGAACATTTAATCATGGAGCATTCGAGCACGAAGATATCGAAGTATTCGCCCGCGCTATGACGCAACCCGGCAAAACTCGCGGCGGACTGGAATGGTATCGCGCCTTTCCGACTGATCATGCCAACGGTCTCGGCTGGAAGAGAAACCCTCTGACGATCCCCGTCTTGGCCTTGGGTGGCGAGCATCGGTATGGCGTGAGGATGGTCTCAATGCTCCAGGAGTTCGCAACCAACGTCTCCGGCGGCAGCATCGCGGATTGCGCACATTGGGTTCCGGAAGAGCGTCCGCTCGAGCTGACGCGGGCCCTTCTGGATTTCCTGGGTTCGGAGAGAATCTCTTGATCAGAACAGAAGCGCTCCAAACCACCACCCGGCCCAGCTCTGCAGCAGAGGCTCGTCCCCGATGAAATATCTCGGCGTTCACACGTTCGGCTTCGTCTGGGACCGCGACGCGGCCACTGCGACCCGCGATCTCGCGGCTCGGGGGTTTCGCGAGTTCCAATATCTCGCCAGCGCGCAGCATCTTGATCCGTGGGCAGACGTGAAGGCGCAGGCTCGGGCGGTGCGCGACGCCGTAGCGGAGGTGGACGGTCGAACTCTCGCCGTGGACCTGCCCAGCAGCGAGACCAATCTCGCCAGCCCCAACAGGGAAATCGCCGACGTCTCTGTCCGGGCCTACCTTCGCGTCCTCGACATAGCGTCCGAACTCGGCGCACCCTGGCTTACGATCAATTCCGGCCGCAAGCACGTGCTACTGCCGCCGCCAGACGACCGGCTGGTGGACGTCTTCCGTGGGAGCCTGGAGCATCTCGTGCGCGCCGCCGAGTCGCGCGGCGTGCGCATTCTCCTTGAGAATATCCCGGGGACGCTGCTGGCCGACGCCCCGGCTGCGAAGAAATTCCTCGACGAGGAGGATTACGGTGCCGTCGACGTCCTCTACGACGTGACGAACGCCGCAGCACTTGGCGAGCGGCCGGCGAGCGGCATTCGTCTCCTTGCCGACCGCATACGCCTCGTGCATCTCTCGGACGCGCCGGTTGGTCAATGGCGGCACGATCCGATCGGCACCGGGGCGATCGATTTTGCGGAAATCCACGGCGCGCTGGGTGAGATAGGCTATGAGGAGGGAGTCGTGATCGAGGCGATCAGCGACGACACGCTGAACGACCTCGTCGCCTCGCGACAGTATCTCGCGGAAGCTGGTTGGCGGTTCGGGCCCGGTTGAGCCCGACTTGCTCTCATTCGCGCCAGGCGACCGCTCGGGTCCGTCGGTCCCGTGCACCGGGCAGGGTCTAGGTCACGTGGACAAAGGGTAGCCAGAGTTTGATTGAAGCGATGGCGACGAAGCCGAGGTAAGATTCGCGGGTTTTGAGCGGATGGGCATCACCCGCAGCAGAGTGACTCTTGAGGCCTGCTGACGCACGAACGGTTGGGCGCGGCACGGACATGAACGTCCCCGGCCCGTCGAGGCCTCACAGACGGAGCAATCACAATGAGCGCAGTGGCTAAGATGAGCGCACCGACGCCGGACCATCTCACTGGTTACGATTTGCTGCGCAACCCGCGGCTCAACAAAGGGACCGCCTTCACCGAGGCGGAGCGCCGTGCCCGGGGCCTCGAGGGCCTGCTGCCCCCCGCCGTCATCAACATCGAGTTGCAGGTGGCGCGCCGGCATGCCGAGATCGCCGCCCTCGGCGACGATCTGCAGAAATACCTCGTGCTGTCGGATCTGCAGGCGCGCAACGAGACCCTCTATTACGCGGTCCTGATGTCGGATCCGGCCACCTACATGCCGCTGGTCTATACGCCGACGGTGGGCGAGGCATGCCAGAAGTTCGGCCACATCTTCCGCGAGGCGCGCGGAGTGTATCTGCCGATCACCGCCCGCGGTCGGCTGAAGGAACTGCTGTCCCACTGGCCGGAACAGGATGTGCGCTTCATCGTCGTCACCGACGGCGAGCGCATCCTGGGCCTGGGCGATCTCGGCGCCGGCGGCATGGGTATCCCGATCGGCAAGCTGGCGCTCTATACCGCCTGCGCCGGCGTGCCGCCGCAACACTGCCTGCCGGTCGTGCTCGATGTCGGCACGAACAACCAAGCGCTGCTCGACGACCCGCTCTATCTCGGCCTGCGCCAGCCGCGGGTTCGCGGCGAAGACTATCTGGCCTTCATCGAGGAATTCGTCGCTGCGGTGCGGCGGCTCTATCCGAAATGCTGCATCCAGTGGGAGGACTTCGCCAACATTAATGCCGTCCCGATCTTGGCGCGCTATCGCGACGAGATCTGCACCTTCAACGACGACATCCAGGGCACCGCCGGCGTGGCGCTGGCCGGCATCTACGCCGCGCTGCGCCTGACCGGGCAGAAGCTGTCCGACCAGCGGTTCCTGTTCCTCGGCGCGGGGGCGGCCGCGACCGGTATCGCCGAGCTGATCAGCCTCGCGATGGCCCGGGAGGGCATGGACATCACCGAGGCGCGGCGCCGCAACGCGCTGTTCGACATCAACGGCCTGGTGGTGACCTCACGCACCGACCTCGCCGACTTCCAGAAGTCGTTCGCGCAGAACCAGACCCCGGTCTCGACCTTCGTCGAGGCGGTCGAGGCGGTGCGGCCGACCGGGATCATCGGCGTCAGCACCGTGCCGAAGCTGTTCACCCGCGAGGTGATCGCGGCAATGGCGCGGATCAACGAGCGGCCGATCATCTTTCCGTATTCGAACCCGACCTCGCGCTCCGAATGCACCGCCGAGGAGGCCTATCGCTGGTCCGACGGCCGGGCAGTCTTCGCCAGCGGCAGCCCGTTCCCGCCGGTCGAGATCGCCGGCCGGCACTTCGTGCCGGGCCAGGGCAACAATGTCTACATCTTCCCGGCGATGGGCATGGCGCTGTTCGCGACCGAGGCGACGCGGGTGACAGACGAGATGTTCATCGTCGCGGCGCAGGCGGTTGCCGAGCAGGTGACCGAGAAGGACCTCGCGATCGGACTGATCTACCCGCCGCAGAGCCGCATCCTCGAGGCCTCGCTCCATGTCGCCGAGCGGATCGCCGCCTGCATCTTCGATCAAGGGTTGGCGGGGGTGCCGCGGCCGGACGATATCGGCGCGCTGATCCGCACCCGCGTCTACAGCCCGGTCTACCAGGAGTGAAGCGGATGGCCGAGGTATCGCATCGGGAGCCCGAGCACGACGTGGCGCCCCCGGCCCCGCGTACGGAGGCGGCGCCGCCCCGCGTTGTCGTCGTGGGCGGCGGCGCGGCGGGGCTGGAACTCGCCCCCCGCCTCGGCGATCGCCTCGGCCGCCGCTCGCGAGCATCGGTCATCCTGGTGGAATGCGCCCGGGCCCATTGTGGAAACGGCTGCTGCACGCGGTGGCGGCGGGCAGCTCGACCCCGGCGAATACGAGCTGAACTATCTCGCCCAGGCGCATTGGCACGGGTTTCGCTATCGCCTCGGAGAGATGATCGGGCTCGACCGCGCCGCGAAGGAGGTGCATCTCGCCGCCATCTGTGACGACGAGGGGCGCCAGATCACGCCGCTACGGTCGGTCGGCTACGACACGCTGGTGATCGCGATCGGCAGCGTGACCAATGATTTCGGCGTGTCGAGGTACTCACGGACCGAGCGGCGGGTCGCCGCCATCGCTCGCTTCCCAGTCGACCTTCTCTGACCCCTCCGCCGAGCGCTGCTTGTTCGCGTCCGCCCGGATCAGGCTGGCGTCGGTGGCGAAGCCGTTGCCGCCGGCCAGCCCGGCCTCGATGCAGCGCCGCACCGTCGTCTCGGACAGCTCGCGCAGCAGATCGCTGTCGCGGAAGCGGCCGTGGCGGTTCTTCGAGAAGATCGAATGGTCCGGCACGGCACTCTCCAGGCCGAGCCGGCAGAACGAGCGATAGGCGAGGTTCAGATGCACCTCCTCGCACAGCCGCCGCTCCGAGCGGATGCCCAAGCAGTACCCGATGAGCAGCATCCGGATCATCAGCTCCGGATCTACCCTTTGCATAGGGATGAGCTGACGCGGCCCCCGGCGAATGGCCTTCAGCCGATCTTCACGCTCATCCCGCCATCGGCCATCACCACCGAGCCGACCATGAAGCTGGCGCGGTCCGACGCCAGGAAGGCGACGACCTCGGCGATCTCCTCGGCTCGCGCCGCGCGGCCGATCGGGGCCTTGCGGCCGTGATCGGCCAGGAACTCCGACCCGTTGTCCATCTTGCCGGCCCAGATGTTGGTGACCACGTCGCCGGAGCCGACCGCATTGACACGGATGCCGTGCTCGATCGCCTCCAAGGCCAGGGTGCGCGTCAGCTGCACCAGGGCGCCCTTCGAGGCGGTGTAGGCCGCGATCTGCGGGAAAGCGAAGTAGGCTGCGTAGGAGGCGATGTTGACGATCGCGCCGCTGCGGTTCGGGATCATCGCCTTCATCGCCTCTCGACAGCGAGCGCCACGGCTTTTTGGGCGCTGTCCTCCTTCGAGACGTCGGCCACCAGCGGCACGATGCCCGGCCTCGCGAGGCGTTCGACGCCGGGACTGATGTCTTCAGCCACCACCTTGGCGCCGCGGGCGTGCAGAAGCTCCGCGATGGCGCGTCGATAGGCTGCTCATATTCATGGCTACCTTCTAGTCGGTAGATGGTCAATCACTGTCAAACATCGGTCCAAACAGTAATGTTCGGTTGGCGAGATCAATGGCTTCCCGCCCGGTCCCCCGCGAGGTGTTCGCGAAGGAACGGCTGCAGGGCCGCCAGCACTTCGTCGGGCGCTTCCTCCGGCAGCAGGTGGCCGCCACTGGTGGCACTTCCCGTAACATCGTCGGCCCAGCGTGACCAAACTTCGATTGGCGTCGGATGATCGGACCTCGCCTCCGTTGCCGGCCAGAGCACCCGAACCGGACAGGAGAGTTTGCGTCCTTGTGCGCGGTCCGCTGTGTCGAGCGCCAGGTCCTCGCACAGCGCGGCGCGGTAGTCCTCGCAGACAGCGTGACGGACCGCGGGGTCGCGAAAGGCCCGGCGATACGCCTCGAGCGCGGCCGGTTCGACCTTGTCGAGGTCACCCGCCATGGTGGCGATCGCCCGATCCAGGAAAGCGTCCGGCGCGGCCGCGAGGAGGCGCTCGGGCAGGTCCGCCTCCTGGGCGAAGAAGAACCAATGGAAGTTCTTCGCTGCGAAGCGAGCATCGACAGCCGCCATCGCGTCGAGCGTCGGAACGACGGTGAGGGACATGTAAGCCGCGACCGCTTCGGGATGGTCGAGCGCGAGCCGATAGCCCACGCGTGCGCCCCGGTCGTGCCCGACGACGGCGAAGCGCTGGTGGCCGCAAGCCTGCATAAGCGAGAGGAGCGCCTCCGCCGCGCGTCTCTTGGTCCAGCGTGGCTGCATGGCGCCCGGGCGGCTCGCGCCGTAACCCGGCAGGTCCGGGATCACGACATTGTGCGAACCTGCCAGCGCGGGTGCGATCTTCCGCCAGGCAACATGCGTCTGCGGATAGCCGTGCAACAGAAGCACAGGTGGTCCACTGCCGCCCACCACCCCAGCGAACCGCACTCCAGCCACCTCGACATCGAGCGTCCGGAACTCGGGATAGAAAGTCGCCATGCCGCCGGTATTCATCTCGCCTGCGATGATCCTTCGTCCTCAAGCGTCCTGCACATGTGCATCGGAGCGTCGTCCGTCCCGTTCACCTTCATCCTCTAAGCTGCATCTCGGTCCGGTCTGGCTTGTGGAACGTTCCGAATTGCCGGTCGAGGAACAGGCTCAATATTGGCGTCCTCCCGCGTGGATCGAGGGTGTTGGGACGTGATCTTTCGACGGCTCAGTTGCTGCGAAATCCGAGCCCGCGCCATCTCGACACGCGCGCAACGCCACCGCTCAGGCGCCGATCCCTCCGTTTCTATAAAGGAACTTCTTCATGAGCAAGAACTATCAGTTAGCTCGCTCCTGCAGACCCGGGTGCGCTGCAGGTGGGCCGCTGCAGTGAGTTTTGCCGCTCCGGCTCAGATCCGGATCAAGGAAATCAGGAGTCGTGGCGGCGTGCCGCTCGGCCATGAACATGTTGACTCCTGCCGAGGCCCTGGATCTACGCTCGACCAAGGTGTTCTCAGCCCGGTGGGCCACGAATATTGCGGCTGGGAGCAAGATGCGGCGGTGTGTGTGATCCATATACGTACCTCTGTGCATCATGGTGATCGCTATCAGACTCTGCCCGGTGCACGGGACCGACGGACCCGAGCGGTCGCCCGGCGCGGATGAGAGCAAGTTCGGGCTCAACCGGGCCCGAACCGCCAACCAGCCTCCTCGAGACACTGTCGCGAGGCGACGAGGTCGTTCAGCGTGTCGTCGCTGATCGCCTCGATCACGACTCCCTCCTCATAGCCCATCTCACCCAGCGCGCCGTGGATTTCCGCGAAGCCGATCGCCCCGGTGCCGATCGGATCGTGCCGGGTGGACGCAGGTCCGTATCGCGTGGGCCGGGGCGGCGCTGACGCAGTGGCTCGGCTATAGCGAATATGTCGCCCAGCGGCTCGCCCGAGGCCGGCATTGCCGGCCTGCCGGAGGCCGCCTCCGCGCTCGACCGCATCTCCAGGATACTCGTTCGTCTCAAGATGCCGCGGGCGCTCAAAGTGCTCAACCAGCTCTTCCGGCGGCTCGAGCAGGGGCGATGCCGCGCGCTCGAGGTGCGCGGCGGATGTTGCAGGTCCGACGAGAGGAGTAAGCTCGCCGAAGAAAGGCGAACTGATCCCGGGCGCGGGGCGGGAACAGAAAGATCGAGCCCGCACCAGGTGCCGTTTCAGCCTAGCCGTGGGCCAATACAGCGGAAGGGGATCACGAGCAGGTTGCCTGACGTGGCGCGGCCTTCCTTATCCGCATGAGCTCAGTCGGACTCGGTAGGTGCTAAGGTATTCTGTTGCTCCTTCAGGCGCTCCAGTCTGAAAGCGGAGCCGGCCTCAATATAGATCCACAAAGTCCTGCGCCGATGCGCCGCCTCGCTGACGACGAGGCCGGGAGAGTGGCATAATCAGACATTGTTCACATTACATGAACACGCCCGCCGGCATCGGAAGTCTTCCGAATGAAGGTCCGAACAATTTAGTGAGCGGGGCCGAAGCCCCGGCACGAGCGCGCCGCGGATCACCTGGCGCGTTCTTCGTGGAGCTCGCGGCGACACTCACGATTGCGGGACGGGAACATGACCTACGACCTCATCGTCAATGGCGCGATCCGGCGGGTGGAGGCGGATCCCGACACGCCTCTGCTCTGGGCGCTGCGCGACATATTGGGAATGAGCGGCACCAAGTTCGGCTGCGGCGCCGGCCTGTGCGGCTGCTGCACCGTCCATGTCGACGGCGCGGCGACGCGCGCCTGCCAAACGCCGATCGACTCAGTCGGCGCGTCGCGGATCACCACTATCGAGGGCGTCGCGGCATCCGAGACCGGCCGGCGCGTCCAGCAGGCCTGGCTCGACATGGAAGTGGTCCAGTGCGGCTACTGCCAGCCCGGGCAGATCATGTCGGCAACGGCGCTGCTCACCGAGAATCCCCATCCCACCGATGATGACATCGACGCGGCGATGTCCGGCAATCTGTGCCGCTGCGGCACCTATAACCGGATCAAGGATGCGATCCGTCAGGTGGCGGCTGGACGTCATGCGGTTCGGGAGGGCCGGCAGTGACGAAGCCTATGTCGCACGCTGACATGTCCCGCCGCGCCTTTCTGGCCACCGGAGCGGCCGCTGCAGGCGCGCTGATGATTGGCGTGCCACTCGCAGCCAATTCCGCTGCCGCGCAGTCCCCCGGCCCCGCCGTCTTCGCGCCCGATGCCTTTCTGCGCATCGCCCGCGACGGCGCAGTGACCCTGGTCGTACCTTATGTGGAGATGGGCCAGGGGACCTATACCTCGATTCCGATGTTGATCGCCGAGGAGCTCGAGATCGACCTCGACGCCGTCACCATCGCGCATGCTCCGGCAAATGACGCGCTCTACGCCAACCCGATCATGGGCGATCAGGAGACCGACGGCTCGCTCTCGGTGCGGGCGGCCTGGGAACCGATGCGACGGGCCGGCGCAACCGCGCGTCAGATGCTGATCGCTGCCGCGGCATCAGTGTGGGACGTGGACGCCACCTCGTGCCAGGCCCGCGACGGCGCCGTCGTCCACATGCCAACCGCGCGGCGGATCGGCTATGGCGATCTCGTCGAGCGCGCCGCGACGCTGCCGGTCCCGCATGATGTCCCGCTGAAGACGGGAGGCTTCCGCCTCATCGGCACGCCGCACCGGCGGCTGGACTCGGCCGCGAAGGTACAGGGCGCCGCCCAGTATGGCATCGACGTGCGGCTTCCCGGCATGAAGGTCGCGGCTGTCATGGCCTCGCCGGTGCTCGGGGGACGGCTCGCTACGTTGGACGATAGGGCCGCACGAAAGGTCGGCGGCGTGCGCAATGTGCTGCGCATCGACGATGCGGTCGCGGTCGTTGCCGATCACTGGGCCGCTGCCAGGAAAGGACTCGATGCCCTGGTGGTGGCCTGGGATGACGGTCCGAACGCCGGTTTCTCGACGACGGCGCTGTTCGCGGATCTGGAGACGGCCGCGTCGGACGTTGCCGTCCCCGGCCCGTCCGCCGGCGACGTGGCGGCCGGCCTCGCCCGCTCGGCACACATCATCGAGGCTTCGTACCGCCTGCCGATGATCGCCCATGCTCCGATGGAGCCGCTGAACTGCACGGTCCATTTCCACGACGGAAGGTGCGAGGTGTGGATCGGCACCCAGGCGGCGACGCGCGCGCAGGCAGCGGCCGCCACGGCCGCCGGCCTGCCCATCGAAAAGGTGGAGATTCACAACCAGTATCTCGGCGGCTCTTTCGGCCGGCGGGCGGAATCCGACAACATCACCCAGGCGGTGCTGTTCGCCCGACAGGTCGATCATCCCCTGAAGATCGTGTGGAGCCGCGAGGAGGACACTCAGCACGATTTCTATCGCCCGGCTTATCTGAACCTGCTGAAGGCGGGCCTCGATGCCTCCGGCCGGATCACCAGCTGGGCGCATCGCGTCGTCGGCCCCTCGCCGCTGACGCGCTGGCTGCCAGCCGCGATCCGCAGCGACGGCCTCGATCCCGACGCGATCACCAGCGCGGTCGGCCCCTATGTCTTCGATAACGTGCGGGTTGAATATGTGCGCCGCGAAAGCCAGGCCTATCGATCCGGCTTCTGGCGCGGTGTCGGCACCACGCACAATGCCTTCGTGGTCGAAAGCTTCATGGACGAGCTCGCCGCCGCGGCGCGCATCGATCCGCTGGCGTTCCGCCGCATGCATCTCGCGGACGATCCGCGGCTGCGCGCCGTGCTCGACCTGGCGGCAGAGAAATCGGGGTGGGGGACGCCGTTGCCGGATGCCAGGGCGGGCGAGCGAACGGGCCGCGGCGTCAGCCTCATCCAGGATTTCGGCGGCACCATCCTGGTGCATGTCGCCGAGGTGGCCGTCGACAAACGGGGTTCTACGCGGGTGACGAAGGTCACCTCCGTCGTCGACTGCGGCAGGGTCATCAACCCGGATACCATCGCCGCCCAGATCCAGGGCGGTGCGATCTTCGGCATCTCCGCGCTCTATGGTGAAATCACCTTTGCGGACGGGCGCGTCGAACAGGGAAATTTCGATAGCTACCCCGCCGTGCGGATGGACGAGGCGCCGCGGATCACCGTGCACATTGTCGAAAGCGGTGCCGCTCCCTTCGGCGTCGGCGAGGCCGGCACGTCCGGCATTGGGCCGGCCGTCGCCAACGCCGTCTTTGCGGCGACCGGAAAACGCCTCCGGCATCTGCCGATCACGCCGGAAGCGCTCGGCGGTTAACCCTCGATCTTTGTCTCGTTCCGCAGGTGTCCCATGCGATCAATCACCGGCGTGCTCGCCGCCACCCTTCTGTTTGTCTCGACGATCCAGCCCACCCGAGCCGACGGCGATCCCGCAAGAGGGGAGAGCGTGTTCAAGCGATGCACCGCCTGCCACGCGGCAACGATCCAGAACCGGGTCGGGCCCGGCCTCGCCGGCGTCATCGGGCGGCCGGCCGGCTCTGTCGTCGGCTACAAATATTCGCCGGCGCTGGCAGCGAGCGGCCTCACTTGGGACGAAGCCACGCTCGACCGGTTTCTCGAGGCGCCGACCAGGCTCGTGCCCGGCACACGAATGACCATCGCCTTGCCGAAGGCTGACGATCGTCAGGACGTCATTGCATATCTGATGACACTGGCCTCGACACTTGCCGCGCCATAGTCGCGACGAGTGGCAGTGCCTCATAAGCCGCGGCTGGCAAACACCGCCGTCGCCCAGTCGATGAATGCCCGGACGGGAGGTGAAGCCTGCCGCGACGGTGGAAAGAGCAGGGAGATCGGCACATGGTCGGAGCGGCAATGGGCGAGCACCTCGCGCAAACGCCCTTTGGCGGTATCGTCGGCCGTGATGAAATCCGACAGGCGGGCCAGCCCGAAACCTTCTAGGGCGAGATCCAGCAGCGCGAAGGTCTCGTCGACCACCAAGCCTCCACGCGGCTCGATTGCGTGGGAGACGTCGCCTTCGGTCATCACCCACTTGTCGGGACGGCCATTATGCGCCGAGGAATAGCCCAGCAGCACGTGTCCGGCAAGCGCCGCAACGTCCTGCGGCTCGCCATGGCGTTCCAGGTAGTCGGGCGAGGCGCACACCACCCAGCGATAGCTGCCGACGCGCCGGGTGATCAGGCTGGAATCGGGAAGCATTCCGGTGCGGATGACGCAGTCGACGCCTTCCTGGACGAGGTCGATCAGTCGCTCATTCATGCCGATCGCGATGTCGACATCGGGATAGCGCTCGCGGAACGAACTCAACGCCGGCAGGACAATCGAGCGACCGATAACCGGCGGCATGTCGACTCGCAGACGCCCACTGACGCGCCCGTCCGGACGCAGGCTGTCTTCCGCACCCTGTATATCGAGCAGAATGGCACGGCAGCGCTCGACATAGAGTTCTCCTTCCTCTGTCAGGCTAAGCCGCCGCGTGCTGCGATGCAGAAGCCGCACGCCCAGATGATGCTCCAGGCGCTGCATCGTCATGGTGACGGAGGAGCGAGGCAGGCTGAGCGCCTTCGCCGCCCTGGAGAGGCTTCCGGTCTCCACCACGCGGACGAATGTCTCCATCGCCTTCAGCCGATCCATCCGTCACTCCTGTCAAGCCTGCCGGCAATTGAGATGAGGACTCGTATAAGGGCGTCGCCTACATCCTGCACAACTATGCCTCAGCATGCCCGATATTGGCACTTGACGGTTGCGGAGGGATGAGCATCTCCAGCTTGCGGTGGTTGCAGTGGTGACGCGGCTGGCGAGCGCCTCGAGCAGAACCCTCGGTGTCGAGTTCGACAGCCTTTCGGCAAGGCACCCATGATTTCCTGAAGCTCTATCTCCTGATGCTCATCCAAGCGTCATAGGCTCCAGGAACAGGCATGGCATATGGAGCGTTGATGGCAGTCCCGTCCTCGCGCACGAGGTATTCGAGCGCTGCTCGCGCTTCGGCGCTGATCGATGTCGGGAACGGAGTGGACCGCTGCTGCAGCGTCAATCCGCGTTTCTGGCCACTCATTTGTCTTCCTGTGTCCGTCGTCAGAAGATTTGGCACAACTCGCAGTGTAATTAGCGGAGGGCGGGCCTCGTCTGGGGGGATGTCATGCGGCGAGCCTTTGGTGAAGCGAGCGCCGATGTTCGATGGTCTGCCGCCCCCGCTGCTCCGAAATTGACGGCCCATCAGGCAACCGCCAGCAGCTAGCGCAGCCTTATCGCTGCGTCGTTCCACAAGCACAACACCGTTGGCACAAAAGTTCTCCGCCGGCGAGGGGTGATGACGATGACCAAGCAGACCGCGACATGGCGCCAGAACGGGATTGATCCCGGCTGGTTCATCGCCGAGGGCATCGGATCGGTGAGGAGCAGCAAAGGCTACAATCGGCCGGGTGGCTGATGGTCCCTGTCGGCTTGGCTGCCCGACACCGAGGAGCACGACATCGGGCCGTTCCAATCCAAAGCTCTCGCCCTCAGCGAAGCCGAACGCCTCACGCCGAGCGTCATCGTCAGAACCAGGGTTGATCCCACAGGGCCGCTGAGCGGCCGCTTCCAGTGCTTCCCGGACACCGCTTACCCAATGCTGGACGGCGGTGGGGAAGTACTATGCCGCCTTATTACAGGACGCTGTTCTTCAAAAAATTTCCGATCAGCTGGCCTTCGGTGATGGTGCGCTCTTCTCGATGGCCGTGAGGTCGCGCCTCAAAGTGGGCACGACATGGTCGATGAAGGCTCTCACGACACCTCTGCGCGCGCGATCCGCAGGGAACACAACATGAACCGGAATCGGTGCTTCATAGTCGACGAGCAGGCGTACGAGACGGCCTGCTGCAATGTGCTCAGCCACCTGATACGATCGGGGACGGATGATGCCGTACCCGCGAAGCGCCGCGTCGATGGAAGCGGCCGCGCTATTGACGCTCAGCCGCGTTCGAACCCGAATGGACCGTGTTCGGGCACCCCGCTCGTCCGCCCTGGCGAAGGTCCACAATTCTCCGCCGCTTTCCGCATTCAGGCCGATGCAGTCATGGCGGTCGAGGTCTTTCAAACTCGCCAGCGTTCCGGCGGCGGCTAGATAGGCGGGGGACGCGCAGAGCAAAGTTCGCACCATACCAACTTTAATGGCCGTGAGGTTGGAATCGGGCAGTGGCGCAAGACGTACCGCGAGGTCCACCCCCTCGCCGACTAGGTTAACGACGCGATTGACCGTCAGTACCCGGGCGGAGACTTGAGTATGCTCTCGTAGGAACGTCTCGACCAACGGCATCACCTTCAGTCGGCCGAACAGTTCGGGCGCCGTGAGCACGATTTCTCCCTGAAGCGGGTTTCCTGCCTCGTCCGGCGTGAGCTCCCGCAGTTTAGCCAGAACCTCTCGCCATACAGCGAGATGGCGATCGCCGGCCGGGGTTAGGCTGAGCTTGCGCGTGGATCGCAATAGCAACGTCTCGCCCGCTTCCTGCTCCAGCAACGCGACGGCTCGGGTCGCGGCCGCAGGGGAACGCCCGTAGCGTCTGGCGGAGGCGGCAAGCGAACCTGCCTCCACCGCTGCCACAAACAGCGCCATCGCGTCCAATCGATCCATTGTTTCAGATTCTGAAATTCAGTCGACCGGAGTATAGCCTTCATATCGAGATAGGGAATTCATTATTTTTGACGGGAACCCGCAAGGAGGCAATGTATGAGCCAAAGAATCGAGGTTTTCTCGCGCCGCTCGACACTGGCGATGATTGCTGCGGGCACGATGGCGACGGTTTTGCCTCTGCCGACACCGGCGGCGGCCCGTCCAAAGCTCAAGGGGAATCCAATGTCTTCCGTTCACTACTGCAAACAGCAGGTCGGCGATGTCGAGGTCTTCTACCGAGAGGCGGGGCCGGCTGATGCGCCCGTCATCCTGCTGCTTCACGGGTTTCCGACAGCCAGCCACATGTTCCGCGATCTCATTCCCCAGCTTGCGGACCGCTTCCGTGTCATTGCGCCTGACCTGCCCGGCTTCGGGCAGACAAAGACGCCGCCGCGCGGCGAGTTCACCTACAGCTTCGATGCGCTGGCCAATGTCATCGGCGGCTTCGTCGACGCGATCGGATTGCAACACTATGCACTCTACATCTTCGATTATGGCGCACCAACGGGGCTGCGGCTTGCGATGGCGCGGCCCGAGCGGGTCACCGCAATCATCTCACAAAACGGCAATGCCTATCTTGAAGGCTTCAGCGACGAATGGGGGCCGTGGGAGGCCTATTGGCGCGACCCGACGCCCGAAAATCGCGAGGCCTGTCGCCCATCGCTGGCGCCCGACACAATCCGCAACTGGCAATATGGCACCGGCGCTGATCCTGCCCTGCTCTCGCCCGATGGCTATGAGCTGGACATCGCCTATATGGCGCGACCCGGTGCTGAGGAAATCCAGCTCGACCTGATCCTCGACTATCGCAGCAATGTCGCGCTCTATCCTGATTTTCAGGCCTATTTTCGAACGCATCGTCCGCCGGTGCTAGCGGTCTGGGGCCGCCATGATCCCGCGTTTCTTCCGGCCGGCGCGTTGGCCTACAAGCGCGATCTGCCGGACGCGGAGGTCCATCTGCTAGATACGGGGCACTTTGCACTCGAGACCCATTATCGAGAGATCGCCAGCTATATCCGCGATTTCCTTGGCCGCAAGCTGGGCTAGGTCCGAGAATTTATTAATTATGGGGCCCGAAAATGGTGGAAACCAGATCGCTTTCAGACCACGCTTGCCATAGCGACTGTAGTATCGGCAGCACGCTTATACAGCCAGCGGAAATCCGTGCACAGGGCCGCTTCTCAACCTTTGCGGCCGGGGAGGAGGGGGGCTGATGATGGGCTATTTCGTTGACCTGATTCCGATCGCTGCCGGGTCCCTCGACATGCAGATCGAAGGCAACATCGGCGCTGAAGCGATCAGTCCGCGCGGGGCGCCTAAATTGAGGAGCTCACCGCCGCCGTGCCCGGGCTGGCAGTCCGATGATCGTACACCAGCGGGCATGAGCGTAGATGGTTGCGAGTCCCGCAACCACCTTTGTTATAACTCCCTCGATATCGAGGTCTGACCCAGAGCCCCGCCCGAAAGGCGGGGCTTTCTGCGTTCCGCGGCGCTCACAAACGGAAGGCTAAACCGGCCCCGAGTACCGAGGCCAGGACAGGAGTAGCGCACGTCGCACGCCCGACCACGCCTTCACCGTCGGAGGGGCGGGGCCAGGCCGGTTGGCGCCGTAGCGGTAGGCGCTGCCCACTTCGCCATTCGAGGTCTGCCGCAGGACACGCGCCATGACCGCACACGGCTCGTTGCAGACGGTTGATCGCCTTCCTGGCTTCCTTGAAGCGGACATGTCCGGCGATCCTACCCGGCCCGAAAGTGGGCAGAGCCGTTGTGGTTCGAATCGGGTCAGTATTGCTTTTCGGCGGCGAGGCGATTGCCGCTCCTGGCGCCCGTCATTCGGCCTGGGCCGACCCGGATAGATCGAATCGGGCCATGTCCACCTTCCGGCATCGGACGTGAAGGCCGCTTCAGGGCATCCGTCACTCGACCTGACCGCCCGAGAAAGGGGGGACCGGTCCCGGCCCTGACGCAGCAGCACCGGGAAGCCGCTGCCACGACTGCATGCCGGTCTAGATCCCCAGCAGCTCTGCCAGCGAAGTTCCGGGATACTGGTGCTCGCCCAACGCTTGAAACCGTCAGCGGCCGCTCAAGGCTGACTTGGAATGCGGGCAATCACCTTGATCTCAAAATCGAAGCCGGCCAGCCATGTCACGCCGACCGCCGTCCAGTTCGGGAAAGGCGGATCGCCGATCTCGGCAGATCGGACCTTCATAGCCGTTTTGAACTGCACTTCGGGATCGGTGTGGAAGGTGGTCACGTCGACCACGTCATCGAGCGTGCAACCGGCCGCTGCCAGAACAGACCTGAGATTAGCGAAGGCACGCCGGACTTGTTTCTCGAACACCGGTTCGGGCGAGCCGTCTTCGCGACTCCCAACCTGCCCGGACACGAACAGCAGGTCGCCGGACCTGATCGCCGCCGAGTAGCGATGCTCGTCATAGAGGGCGTGGCGCTGGGCCGGGAAGATCGGCTCACGTGTAGACATCGGGATCTCCTATGTGCGGTGGACAGGTCGCGTCACGTTCCGAGTGAGCGCTGCAGAAAGTCGCGGATGATGACGGCTATCTCCCGATGGTGCGTCTCCAGTGCGAAGTGGCCCGCGTCGAGCAGGTGCACCTCGGCATGCGGCAGGTCCCGCCCTTAGGCGAGCGCTCCTGCGAGAACGAACGCAGGATCGTGACGGCCCCATGCCACCAGGAGCGGCGGGCGGTGTTCGCAGAAGTAGGCCTGGAAGGCGATGGTGCGGGCAGACTGCACTTGGCCGACCCGCCGGCGCGGTGTCGAAGCCTAGGCGAGCGCGCCGGCGTCGGCGTTGAGGATCGTGCCGGTGATCACGCTCGCGGCCGGGCTCGCCAGGAAAACGACCGCATTGGCGATCTCGCGCGGCTCGGCGTAGCGCCCCAGCGACGTCATGCCCCGCTGGAAGTCGGCCGCGTCGCCGTCCGCGGGGTTCGCATCGGTGTCGGTCGAGCCGGGCTGCACCAGGTTGACAGTGATGCCGCTCGGCCCGAGCTCACGCGACAGGCCGCGGGTGAACGAGGTCAGCGCCGCCTTCGAGACGGCGTAGGCCGTCACGCCCGGAAACGGAACGCGCTCGGCGAGACCGGAGCCGATGGTGACGATGCGGCCCCCTGCGCGAAGGTGCGGGATGACAGCCTTGGCGAACAGCATCGGCGCGCGAACGTTTACGTCCATCAGCTTCTGGTACTCGCCGAGGTCCAACTCGGCGAGCGGCCCATAGTAGCCGATCCCCGCGCTGTTGATGAGGATGTCGATGCCGCCAAGCTCGGTCACCGCCTTGTCCACGGCGCGCGTGATCGCCTCGGGATCGGCGCTGTCGGCCTGGATGGCGACGGCACGACGTCCGGTCGCCTCGATCGACGCAGCTACCGCCTGGGCCTTCTCGGCGGAGTTCTGATAGGTGAACGCGACGTCGGCGCCGTTCTCGGCAAGCGCCAGCGCGATCGCGGCACCGATTCCCCGTGATCCACCGGCCACGAGGGCCCGCCTTCCATTCAGATCGATCATTCTCTTTTCCTTTTCTGCCATTCCTGAAGTCGACCGGTCCAGCCGGAGCGCGTGAAGCCGCGACGGGATCACGACGATATGCTCGACATGTTTTGGGGTGGGGTGTCCGCCTTGCTTAGTGGCGAAACCTGCCAAGCTGTGTTGCAGGGAATGGAACGCCGCGATCGGACGGCTTGAGGACAGCGGGTGATCGACGACCCGATACTGCTGCTTCAGCAGAACGGGGAAGACCGATGCGAACGTGCGCGAAAACCTGTATCGCCGGATTCTTCGCCAAGCAGCTTCAGCGCGAGCAGGTAGATGCGCATACCATCTTGAACTCGCGCAGCAGGCCGCAGCCGACCGTCATCACATTCGGCTCGGTGATTCCGATCGGCGCTGCGGCGGCGGACGGTCTCGTCGCCTGACTTATCCCGGTCGGATCTTACCTTACTTTCAGATGCTGGTTTCCGATCCGTCTGGACTTGCTTTGATCAGATACTCGCCGCTTTCTCTAAAACTGCGGACGGTTGCAAAAGTATCTTCCATAAACTGCACGTATGACAGCTTGCCGTTCTCGCCGCGCGCCAGAACCGCGAAGGGTGATGTCACCGTATTGCCCAAGATGTTTGATGTATAAGTAAAGAATCCGAAGATTGCCGCGCCATCCTTATTTTCAAAGCTGTCTTGAATTTGGAAGTCGTCTACCTTCCAATAACGGTTGACGTCGATAAAGGTCCGAACCAGTCCTTCGGCTCCTTCGTTGGTTCCGGCCCAAGGCATGATCTGCTTCAACTCTGCGTTCTCATAGTTGAGCGATACATATATGAAATCATCAGTCGTAAATTGTTTGACGAAATCCAGATCGGTCGGGTTCGACAAGATCGACCGCAGTACCGCCAGAGGCGATGCCGTCGATGCGGGTTCGGCTGTAGACGACTTCTGGGCAAGAGCGTGCGCACGAGTGGCCATTGCAGGTTTCTCCTTTTGGGCAATTCTAGGAATTCAGGTGTCAGCGTTGCGTCAGGCCCGGCCTGAGCGCGATGTGCTTGCGCTCGATGAAATCCTCCAGAGCCGCCAAGCCATTCAGACGGCCAAGGCCGGACTGCTTGAATCCGCCTTCCTCGGTACTGTCGTAGACCTTCGCCCAGTCATTGATCCACACCGAGCCAGCTTCAAGCGCCTGCGCGACGCGCAACGATCTATCTACATCGCGAGTCCAAACGCTAGCCGATAATCCGTACTCATTGTCATTGGCGAGTTGAATCGCGTCCGCCTCATCAGAAAATCGCTGGATCGTCAGCACCGGACCAAAGGTCTCCTCTTGGATGATGGTGAGACTATTGTCAGAGACTTCCAGAAGGGCTGGACGAAAGAAGGCTCCATTTGCAAGCGAGCCGACTTTGATGGGACCGCCACGTTCGACCACCTTGGCTCCGGCTGCGATCGCAACCTCGACGACACGATCGACTCGCTCGACGTTAGCCCGATCGATCAAAGGCCCCATGTCGCTGGAGGGATCTGCGGCTGGGCCGACCTTGACATTGCGTAACCGCTCAGCCACGCCGTCACGAACGGCCTCATATTTTCCATCCTGCACGAGCAATCGAGATCCCGTCATGCAGAACTGGCCACCGAACACGGTCAGCGCCTTTTCCAGAATTGGCAAGGCGGCATCGAGATCTGCGTCGTCAAAGACGATCATTGGCGTCTTACCGCCGAGCTCCATTCCGAAGCGCTTGAGATACCTCGCGCCGGTGCTGCTGATGGCGCGGCCGGTACGGGTTGAGCCGGTGAAACTGACAACCGGCACCTCCGGTGAGTCCACGAGATACGCAGAGCCTTCCGGGCCGCTTTCAAAAAAGAGATTAATCACGCCGTTGGGCAGGTCTTCTGCTTCGGCCATGACCTCCGCCATGACGCTCGCCGTCTGCGCCACTTGCCCTGGAAGCTTGATGATCGTGGTGCAACCGGCAGCAAGCGCGGGGGCAAGCGATCGGATCGTCAGAATTACCGGAGAGTTCCAAGGTGCGATGACCGCCGCGACCCCCATCGGTTGCCGAAGGATCAAGGAGATGCTGCCAGGCTTTGGTGTCATTGCCCTCCCGCCTTCGACCAGAGCAGTCGCAGCCGAGTAGCGAAGTTTGCTCGGAACCATGTCCAATTCGAACGCGGCCTCGCCCTTCACCTTGCCGTTCTCCAACGACAAAATTTCAATTAGTTTGTCTCGATTGCGCTCGAAGGCGCGCGCTAGTTGCTCGAGCACGCGAGCTCGCAATTCGTGATCATGCGCCCACATGGTTTCACGGAAGGCTTTGGAGGCTGCCGTCACTGCCGATCTCGCCGCCTCCAAGCCCTGGTCCGGATAGTGTCCAATGACATCATATGTCGCGGGGTCGATTGAGACTTTGGACAGGCCCTCGCGGCGCTGAGAGCCGTCGATCCAGTTGAAAGCTTTGCGGCTTGCCGCGCTGTCAGGCACCATCGTCATATCTCTGTTTCCTTGAATTTGTGGGCGACCGTCTCAAGGCGATGAGATCTTGGCCGTGCTCTCGATTCCCGCCGCAGACGGGACTGTTGGAATATCCCGATGGCCGTCCGGACAGCAGGCTCGCTGATATTGGTGACGATCGGCACTATCATGAGCGTTGCGCCGAGCGCCCGTAGCGGCAGTGGCCAGCCCTTCATGCAGTCGCCCGTAAGTGAGACAACCAGGAGGACGATGGGAAAGACGGCGAGCCAAACCGTCACCGTCTTTTTCAAGCGTTCAGATATCGCCTGCCGCACCCATGCCATTGCCCGCTTGACCCGTTATCCGACGCGCTGAGCGATCAACGATGGAAGGACATCTGAGTGAGTGTGGGACATGGGTAACTTCCCCGAAGCTTAGCTCGACGATTCGGCGATGATCTGCGTCAGCGCGTTCTTGACTCTCTTTGTGGAGGATCGCGGCAATTGACGAAACGGGGGTATCAGTCGCATCATACCGGACATAATGTCGGCAATCCTTTCAATTGAGTCCCTCAGCGCTCTCGTCGCCTTTTCGGTGGCCGTGGAGACCGGAAGTTTTGCGGCCGCAGGGAGAAGGCTTGGGCTATCCGCATCAGCCGTTGGCAAAGCGGTGGAGCGGCTTGAATCGCGTCTAGGTCTGCGATTACTGAACCGTACAACCCGATCGCTAGCCGTGACCGGCGAAGGCGACGTCCTGTATCGATATGTCGCGCGAATTTTGAAAGATCTACAAGATGCAGAGCAAGAGCTTCATCTTCTCCAGAAAGCACCGCGAGGTCGCCTCAAGATAAGCGTGCCTACGGTGTTAGGACGCAAAGTCATTATGCCTGCACTTCGCGATTTTCAGACGCGCTTTCCTGACGTGACGACCGACGTCAGCCTCGATGACGTAAAGGTCGATATCATCGAAGGTGGATATGACGTGGTGCTACGACTTGGTGAACTGGACGATTCGACGCTGCGCGCGCGAAGGATCGGGCCGCACACGTTCATCACGTGCGCCTCGCCTGAATATCTTGCTCAGCACGGGATCCCTCAAAGTCCAGCAGAGCTCCATGAGCATTGTTGTATACAATATCGTTTTCCTACGACCGGTCGGCCTGAGATATGGGCGTTTAAGAATTCACACCAGACGAAGCCGATCAAGCCTGCCATCATTTTGAACGATGGCGAGGCACTCGCATCCGCTGCACTTGGTGGGTTGGGGATTATTCAGGCGCCAAGCTATCTCGTAAGAGAGGACATCGCGGCGGGGCGTCTTCAGACCGTCCTTGCGGATTACACGGACGAACGCGGCAGTGTTTCGCTTGTTTGGCCTCCAAAGTCGGCGCGGCTTCCGAAAGTTCGTGCATTCATCGACTTTATCGCTGAGCGAGTCTTCGAGAAATTATACTGAGCAGGCTTGCCAAGAGTTGGCGTCCATACTCCATCGCAGCCGCCGCCACCCTGCTCGCGGCCCGGGTCTGGCCCACCAGCGATCCGGACACCTCGAGCATGTGCATGAGGACTTGGCCCTGGACGACCCGCATCTTGCGGACGCGGTCCACGTCGCGGGCGGGCATCGTCATGAGCTCGCCTTCGTGATCGACCGGCGCCACCCAGAGTGGCCCCGTCCGGTGCGAGCCGGAGACGGCCCTCAGGTCAGGGCGGTCGCCGATTTGTAGCGAGGAGGTCGACGACCGCATTCGCGCGCCCAGCCGTCAGCCCGGCCGGCCGCGATGGGCGGAAAGCGGACTGACGTGAGATCCGTCATACCAGGGTATCCAGGATCGAGACCGTTCCAGCGCAGAGCTGCCGACCTGCCACGATGGATCACCTGGTACAAACTCCAGCGCGCCCATTGTAGCCTCCACGAACGAGCCCCTTCCCAGGCTCTCGCCGGAACAACCTGACCTAGCGAACTGCAATGGCGCGCGACGCACCTGAGCTCAGGCCTGCGCGGTTTTCGCCTCTTCCGAGTGGTGTCCGAAGCATTCGATCAGCATCTCGATGAGCACCCGGATTTTGCGCGACGGAAGTCCAGGGGGGCGGACGACGTATATGCCTAGCGCGGGAACGGGATACCGTGGCATCACTTCCACCAGCGCGCCCGAGTCCAGATGCTCCTGGATAAGCTTGACGGGAAGAATTGCGACGCCGATCCCGGCGAGCGCGGCAGCGACGAGGGCGGCGCCGTTGTCGGCCTTGAACCGTCCTCGCGGCCTGATTGCGATGACCCGGTCGCCGTCCAGGGCGGGCCATGTCTCCGTGCCCTGCATCAACGCCTCGTGCTTCACAAGTTCCTCGGGCGTCTCCGGCGATCCGTGCTTCTCGATGTAGGCCGGCGTCGCGACGTACTTGGCATGGAGCGGGCCGATCTTCCGCGCGATCAGGTTCGAGTCGGTCAGCTTGCCCACTCGGATCGCGCAGTCGAACCCCTCGGCGATGAGGTCGACAAAACGGTCCGTATAGCTCGCATGCACCTGCAGCTCGGGATGGCGCTTCGCCACCTCGGCGAGGACGGACGCGAAATGCGTCGGCCCGAATGACAGCGGCGCCGCGATGCGCAGGCGCCCACGCAACTCGCCCGCCGGGAGGATTGTTTCCCTGGCGGCGTCGATATCGGCGACCACGCGCGCGGCATGGTCCCGGAACGTCGCTCCCGCTTCGGTAAGTGACGCGCCGCGTGTCGACCGGGCGAGAAGTTGGACGCTCAGTTCCGCCTCGAGCCGGACGAGCCGCCGGCTGACCATCGATTTGGATACGCCGAGCCTGCGGGCGGCGGGCGTGACCCCGCCTGCATCAGCCACTTCGACGAACGTCCGAAGATCATCGATGTCCACTCGGCGTTCCCCAATCTGCGACACAGCACCTCGGCAAGCGACGCTACCGCGCCGGAAGAAGGAATGGCAACACCTCGGTCGGTGACTTCGACCCAGCCGAAATCCCTCAAGATCTCCGTAACAATCCAGCAGAGAAACGCCATGACCTTCCGCAACGGCCTTGACTCGCTCCTTCGACCCGAGGACTCGGTGCTCGTCCTGATTGATCACCAGCCCTATCAGCTCGCGAACGTGAATAGCCACGACCCGCAGGCGGTGGTGAACAACACAGTGGCGCTTGCGAAGATGGCCAAGGCCTTCAAGGTCCCCACGATCCTCACCAGCGTCATCGCGGGTCGTGGCGGCTTGCTTTTCAAGCAGCTGACTGACCTTTTCCCCGATCAGAAGGTCATCGACCGCACCTTCATCAACACCTGGGAGGACAAGCCGACTGTCGATGCGGTCAAGGCGACCGGCCGCAAGCAGCTGATCATCGCCGGTCTGTGGACTGAGGTCTGCGTCGCGATGCCGGCGATCCATGCGGCCGGCGAAGGCTGGGACGTGACGGTGGTCACCGACGCCTGCGGTGGCGCGTCAGTCGAGGCGCACCAGGTTGCGATCCAGCGCATGATCGCGGGCGGCGTGAACATGATGACGTGGATGGCGGTGGGTTCGGAGTGGCAGCGCGACTGGGCGCGCCTCGACACGGCCGCGCTTCTGCCGGACATCCTGGTCGACCACTGTGGTGGCGCGGGTATGGCCTATCTGTGGGAGCAGCAGCTGCTCAACACTCCAGTCGGCCAGGCAGGCTGACCGAATTGGGTGACAAGACGAGATCGTCCGAAATGCAGGAGCACGCAACCATATGAAAAGGCTCTCGAAAACGACAGGGCAGCTCGCAGGCGTTGCTGATGCGCAAGCTGAGATCGAAGACGCACTGCAAACATACGAGACTGCGCTGAACGGCTCGGATGTCGACACGGTGTCAACCGTGTTCACGGCGGACGGCGTCTTCATGGCCCCGAACAGCCCCTCGGCGGTTGGAACCGATGCCATCCGGGCCGCCTACAACGGCATATTCCAGGCCATCGCCTTCGAGACCGAACTGACGGTGGCGGAGATCGTGCAGCTCGCGTCGGACTGGGCGTTCGTGCGCACAAACTCGAGTGGATTCGTGACTGTACATTCCATCAAGCAGCGCGTGCCCGACGCGAACCACGAACTGTTCGTCTTCAAGAAGGGCGATGACGACCAGTGGAAGATAGCCCGTTACTCCTTTGCGTCGACGCTCCCGCCGCCTCGGTGACGGCGCCCATGTGACCGGCCGCTCAGGTGGGTGAAGTGGATGTCCTGATCTGCGGCGCCGGGAGGGCAGGCCTCACACTTGCCATCGACCTTGCCCGCCGGGGCGTGTCCTGCCGCCTGATCGATAAGCTGGCGGAATCTTTTGCCGGTTCTCACGGCAAAGCGTCCAGCCCCGCACTCAGGAGATCTTCGAGGGCTTCGGGATCATTGAGCGTGCCGTTGCGGTGGGCACTCTACGCCGGGCCGTGCTTATCCAGCCTCGGCCATCCACTGCACCGCGTCCTCGCCGGCCGGGATCCTGAGCGGCGCGTGCGGGTCGGTGGCGGCCCGCCAGACCGCCGCAGCCACATCGGCGGCACGGGTGACCGGACCGTTGTCGTCGCGGAAACGGGCGATCATGCCTTCGATCAGCGGCTTGTAGTCGGGATTATCGAGCCCGCGCAAATGCGGCATGGCGTTGTTGCCGAAGTTCGTTTCCGGCGAGCGGCCGGGGAGCACGATATGCACACGCACGCCGAACGGCTCCATCTCGACCGCGAGGCTCTCGGTAAGCGCGTTCATCGCCGCCTTGCTCGCTCGATAGACGCTGACCAGCGGCAGCGGCTTGAGCGTCACCGTCGACGTGACATTGATGACCACTCCGCGACGGCGCTCGCGAAAGCCGGGCAGGATCGCCTGCAGCATCGTCAGCGTGCCGAGCGTATTGGTCTCGAATAGCTGCCGCGCCGTTTCCGGCTCGATCAACTCGATCGGCACGGCGGCGCCGAACCCCGCATTGTTGACCAGCACGTCGATCTCACCGGCCTGTCCGAGCGCGCGTGCGATGCTGCCCCGATCAGTGACGTCCAGCGGCAGGACGACGAGATTGGCGGATGCGGGCAGGATGTCGGCTTTGGGCTGGCGCATCGTGGCGACGACCTTCCAGCCCTTCTCGAAAAACAGTTTCGCGGTTTCGAGGCCGAAGCCCGAGGAGCAACCGGTGATGAGGACGGTGGGCATGGAAGCACTCCGAGTTGGTTGGCGGTCACCGGGATATGGCGAAAGGCCGTGAGACCACCTATGGTCAAGAGTCCGTGATACATTTGCGATAGTCCTGTTATGACCATTGACCCGCTTGCCGAGATCGTCACCTTGCTCCAACCCTCGGCCAGCTATTCCAAGCTCGTCGAATATGCCGGCCGGTGGCGCCTCCGCCGCGACATCGAGGGCAAGCCGGTGTTCTTCGCGGTACTAGAGGGCGAATGTCGGGTCGTATCGTCCGCCCGGCCGCCGATCATCGTGCGCAAGGGCGATTTCGTGCTGTCGCCCGTGACCAAGGATCATGTCGTCGAGAGCATCGAGGCACCGCCGCACGGGATCGGGATGACGCCGACGGAGATCGGTGAGGGGCGATTTCGGGTCGGGCGGCCCGGCGAGCCGGTCAATCTCAGGATGCAGGTCGGGGTCTGCAGCTTCGCCTCGCCCGATGCAGCCCTGCTCGTCTCGCTGCTGCCAGCGATGATCGTTGCCCGCGAAGAGCCGCGGCTTGCCCTGCTGCTTCAGCTGGTGGGCGACGAGACGCGCCACGCCCGCCCGGCGCGGGAGCTGGTGCTGGAGCGGCTGCTCGAGGTCCTGCTCATCGAGGCGCTGCGGTGCGGGGCAGACATCCTATCGGTGCCGAGCCTCGCGCGGGGGCTGTCGGACGATCGCCTGGTATCCGCCTTGCGGGCCATGCATGCGCGGCCCGCGCACGGCTGGACCGTGGCCGATCTCGCCGCCGAGGCGGCGATGTCGCGGTCCGCCTTCTTCGCGCGCTTCAGTCGCATCGTCGGGTTGCCGCCGATCGAATACCTGCTGACCTGGCGCATGGCGCTCGCCAAGCGGCTGCTACGCACGCGAGAGATGGCGATCGAGCATGTCGCCGCGCAAGTCGGCTACGGCTCTGCGAGCACGTTCAGCACCGCGTTCACCCGCCATGTCGGGGTGCCGCCGACGCGATATGCCCGGGAGATGCTCGCGGTATAGCGGCGGCGGAGAGCTTTCTAGGCCTGCGCCCGGCATCAACGTCCTAGCGAACCGGGCCGCCGCCGCACCTGCTCGCGGATCGAAACCGTCATGTCGCGGGTGCACAGCCCGCATCCCGGGCCGCGAGCGCGAGGACGAGGCGATCGTTGAGCGCCTCGTAGTCGAGCGCCAAGTCCTTCCCGCCCGACAGCGCGTCGATCCGCCGAGTCTGGCCGATCGAAAAGGTGAAGGCTCCCTTCGAAGGGGATCGGTCGTCTTCGAAACGTCATTCGATCAAGCGGGGCACCCTCCGTACCTTGCTTCGGGTTGCCCTCTCAACGCCGCCGCGACCGACCGGCCTTTTCTCAGCGATCGAGCTCTTGTCTGCTTTTCACCCTTTGCAGCCGTGGGGCAGGGGCCGTCACTGTGCCATTGGGCCTACTTAGAAGCCGTTCGCTGCCGGCTTCCCGACATGGCATTAAGGGCAACGTCGGCGCTGAACTCATCAGTCCGCGCAGTCGGCTTGTATCGAGGGGTTGACCGTCGCTGTGGCCGGGCTGGCGGTCCGATGATCGTACACCAGAGGGCATGAGCGTAGGTGGTTGCGTGTCCCCGCAACCAGATAGCCAGACGCCCCGTTCTCCGGACGGGGCGTCTGGCTATCTGACTGTGGGGATCGGTGAATGATCCTGTCGGTTCGGCCTGCAGGCTCGCAACGCGAGCCGGAAGGCAACGCCGAAGGCGGTCAATCCTGTCCCCGCAACCACCTCTTTATAACTCCATCCAGATCGACATCTGAGACACAGCCCCGCCCCAAAAAGGCGGGGCTCTCCGCGTTCTGCGGCATTCACGGTCTGGGGCCGCGACGGCATCCGCCACGAAGGGCCGTTGGACAAGCATGGAAGGCTGGCGGTCGAGCCCGGCGCCGCCCGGCTTAAGCTCGGCGAGAACTGCGCCTGTTGCCCGGCCATTGCGATTCGACGATCGACCGCTGGACTGGTATGTCGGCATCCGGTCTGGACGGGTCGAAAGCCTGTGGCCAGTCGCCGCCCGCGGCGCAATGGCTTGAACGTGCGTCCTCCGGTCCCGCCCGCTCTGGATGGCGTGCACGATCGCACGTCGGCTTACTGGGGCGCGATGGGATGTCTCGCCCGAAACCTGCCTAGCCCAGGGCCGGCAAGATCGGAGCGGCAGCCTCCGACAGGCTTCTCGGGCCGCAGGAGGCGCGTTCGATGATGCGGCTGGTGATCTGCACGCGCACAGGGATATCGGACGGGATTCGCCCCTGGATCCGGTCGTCGAGCAGGCGCACGCAGGCAGCCCCCATCTGCTGGCCGAAGACCTTGACGGTCGTCAGCTGCGGCGAGATCTGGGTCGCGGCGGAATAGTCCCCGAATCCGACCACCGAAGCGTTCTCCGGAATCCGGTAGCCGAGCCGCAGGAGCTCGGAGACCACGGTCAGCGCCAGCCCGTCATGGGCGCAGAAGAAGGCGGTGGGGTGAAATCCCTCGGCATGCGCGGCGCGGAGATGCTCGGTGAAGCGCGAGTCCGCCTGGAACCTCATCTCGCGGAACTCCACATCGGCCTGCTTCTCCAGCACTTCCCGCACGCCGTAGAAGCGCTCGACGCGGCCGCGGAAGCCCGGGGTCCCGTGGACATAGACGATGCGGCGGTGGCCGAGGGCCAGGAGGTAGTTGGCGACGGCGGATCCGGCCTCGTGGTCGGTGCCGCCGACATGGTCGGCCTGCTCGAGGGGCTCCAGCCAGCCCTGCCGCACGATCGGCTTGCCCAGCGCCCGGACGCGGGCGAAGGTCTCGCGGTCATGCGGTCCGACCAGGACCGCGCCGCTGCAGGATCGCACGATCGCCTGGATCTCGTCGGGCTCATGGGTCCAGCGCATGTTGAGGCGGTAGCCCAGCCTCTCGGCCTCGGACTGGGCCCCGTTCTGGATCAGCAGGTGAAGCTCGCTGTTGATCAGATCGGTGTCGTGGAAGATCACCCCGAGGGTCAGCAGCTCCGGCTCCGGGCTCGGGCGCGCGTAGCCCAGCTCGGCCGCCGCCTCCTGGACGCGACGGCGCGTCTCGTCAGAGACGCCGTCCTTGCCGGACAGGGAGCGCGACACCGCGAATTTCGACAGGCCCGTGCGTTGCGCGATCGTCGCCAGCGTGACCTTGGCCATTGCTGATCCTCTTTCCAGGCCCGATCCCTTCTAGCATCGGCCCATAACGGTTCAAAAAAGTTTTGTCTGAATGTGCATCGATGGTGCGGTATCGGTTGATCTCATCATTTCATGCCGTTTTGGATCCGATTCGCGGTGGTGAAATTTCTCTATCATAACGCTTTACCTAACAAAATCGTCCATGCAAGCATCTCATTGCAACGGCTGATCATAACAGGCCGGACATTGGGGAGGAGACCCATGGTGAAGCTGAGCCGCAGGGCTTTCATCGCCGCCACATCCGCCACAGCCGCGTCTTTCGCGCTGCCCGGGCTGGGCCGCGCCGCCGAGATCAAGGAATCAGCCTTCCTGAAGGACCAGGTGGCGGCGGGCACGCTGCCGCCCGTCGCGCAGCGGCTGCCGGCGAACCCGCTGGTGATCACGCCGCTGGAGCGCGCCGGCCAACAGGGCGGCGACTGGAAGCACGCGCTGGTCGGCGGCGGGTCGCTGTCCATGGTGGTGCGCTATCAGGGCTACGAGCCCCTGGTCCGCTTCAACCCCGACTGGTCCGGCCTGGTCGAGAACACGGCGGAGTCCTGGAGCGTCAATGCCGACGCCACCGAATACACCTTCCGCTTGCGCAAGGGTCACAGGTGGTCGGACGGGCATCCGTTCACGACCGAGGATGTCCAGTTCTGGTACGACGCCTTTTTCACCGACAAGGACACCAATACTGGCGGCAACAGCTGGTGGTATGCCGACGGCAAGCCGGCGCGCATCGAGGTGGTCGATGAGACGACGTTCAAGGTCGTTTTCCCGTCGCCGAACGGCTTCTTCGTGCAGAACCTCGCCTGGGCGCAGCAGGACCAGCTGACGCGCACGCCGAAGCATTACCTGCAGCAGTTCCACGCCCGCTACAACCCGGATGCCGACAAGCTGGCCAAGGAGAAGGGGCTGCAAAGCTGGATCGCGCTGTTCCAGCGTGAGATCGGCCTGTCCGACGACAACACCTTCTTCCAGAACCCGAGCCGGCCGACGCTCAACGCCTGGATGTTCACGGTCGCGCCGGGGCAGAGCACCGAGCAGGCGCTAGCAGTCCGCAACCCCTATTACTTCAAGGTCGATCCGGAGGGCACGCAGCTGCCCTATTTCGACCGCATCGTCTACCAGATGGTGGCCGATCCCGAAGTCCTGCTGCTGAAGGTGCTGCAGGGCGAGATCGACATGATGGACCAGTACATCGCCACGCCGGCGAACAAGCCGGTGCTGTTCGACGGCCAGGAAAAGGGCGGCTACGGCTTCTACACGTTGAAGGAGACCGCGGCCAATGTGATGGTCTTCCAGTTGAACCTGAACCACACCGACCCGGTGAAGAACAAGCTGTTCAACACCAGGGAGTTCCGCCAGGCGTTGTCCATCGCGATCGACCGCCCGGCGCTGATCGACGCCGTGTTCGTCGGGCAGGGCCAGCCGGCGCAGGCCTCGATCCGGCCGGACGACCCGCTCTATGTCGAGCGGCTGGCCAAGGACTTCACGCAGTATGATCCGGACGCCGCCAATGCGATGCTGGACAAGCTGATCCCGAACCGGGACGGCGACAATTACCGGACCGACGAGAGCGGCCGGCGGGGGACGGTCATCTTCGAGCTCGACCAGACCCGCACCACCTTCCTCGACATGTTCCAGCTGGTGGTTCCCATGTTCCAGGCCGTGGGCATCGACGCCCAGGTGCGCAGCATGGACCGCTCGCTATGGGAGACGCGGGTGCGCCGCGGGCGCGACTTCGATGCGACGGCGCATCAGTTCGGGGCGAACAGCGGCATCGCCGCGATGCTCGATGCCCGCTACTTCGTGCCGTTCTCGACCAACTCGCTCTATGCCCCGGGCTGGTCGCTCTACTATCTCGACCCGAAGAACCCGGACGCGATCGAGCCGCCGGCGGAGATCAAGGCACAGCAGGATCTCTACACGAAGCTGCTGGCCACCGGTGACCCCGAGCAGCAGAAGACGCTGATGCGGCAGATCCTCGAAAAGGCTGCGGACCTGTTCATGACCTTCGGTGTCAGCCTGCCGCCGGACAGCTACGGCATCGTCAAGACCAACATGGTCAATGTGCCGAAGACCATGCCGAACTCCTTCGGCTGGCCGACCCCCGGCCCGGCGCGGCCGGAGCAGTTCTTCAAGGCCTGACCGGCCACGTCCCTGATCGCTTCCGGATCCGCCCATGGGACGGCACCGGATCCCTCGACCGAAAGACAGAGAGCGAGACATGCCGGACACCGTTGCGCCATCGGCCGGGGGCCTGAGGACAGCCGACTGGTACCGGTCGGCGACGCGCTGGGCGCAACTCACCCTCGCCGAGGACGACCCGATCCGCTTCGATCCGGAGTTCTGGATCGACCTGTTCCGGCGCAGCAAGTCGAACGCGACCTGCCTCAGCGCCGGGGGGTACATCGCCTATTACCCTTCCAAGGTGCCGTTCCACTATGTGAGCCAATATCTGGGCGACACCGACCCCTTCGGCACGTTGGTGGAGGGGGCTCGCCGGCTCGGCATGCATGTCATGGCGCGAGTCGATCCGCATGCCATCCACCAGGACGCGGCCGACGCCCATCCGGAATGGATCGCCGTCGACAGGGACGGCAACCGGCGCCGGCATTGGGCCTATCCCAGCGTCTGGGTCACCTGCGCCTACAGCGACTACAATTTCGAGTTCATGCCGCAGGTGGTGCGCGAGATCACCCGCGACTACGACATCGATGCGATCTTCGCCAATCGCTGGCAGGGGCACGGCGTCTGCTATTGCGAGACCTGCCGGCGGAACTTCCGCGACGCGTCCGGCCACGACCTGCCGCGCGACGCCGATCCCGAGGATCCGGCCTGGCTGGCCTGGACGGCCTGGCGGCGTACGGTGCTGAGCCGCCTCGTGGTCGAATGGGACGAGGCGATGAAGGCGATCAAGCCGAACACCAGCTTCATCCCGAACATGGGCGGCGTGTCGCTGATGGAGTTCGATCTGAAGCTGATCGAAAAGCATTGCCCGTTCCTGGTCGTGGACGACCAGGGCCGGCGCGGCACCGAACCGGTCTGGCTGTCGGGCCGCAACGGCAAGCGCATGCGGGCGACCTTCCGCGACCGGCCGGTGGTGCTGATCACCTCGATCGGGCCGGAGGAGAAATATCGCTGGAAGGATGCGGTGACGACCGGGCCGGAGATCCGGTCGTGGATGCTCGACGGCGTGGTGCAGGGCATGCTGCCCTGGTTCACCAAGTTCAACGGCACGGTGCCGGACAGGCGCTGGGTCGAGCCGGTGGTCGACGGCTTCGGGCTGCACGCCGCGCTGGAGCCGGTGTTCGCGGCGACCGTGCCGGCGGCGGAGATCGCGATCATCGATCCGGCCACCACGCTGCGCCATCACGGGCCGGACACGCGCAAGGCGGCGGAGGCCGACGATCTCGGCTTCTACCAGGCGCTGGTCGAGGAGAAGCTGCCCTTCGAGATGCTGTCGGACCAGGCGATGACGCCGGAGCGGCTCGACCGCTTCAAGGTCGTGATCCTGGCCAATGCGACCTGCCTGTCCGACGCGCAATGCGCCGCGCTGGAAGCGTATGTCGCCCGCGGCGGCAGCGTGGTCGCGGCCCATGAGACCTCGATGCGCGATGAGGACAACCGTCCGCGCGGAACCCTGGCGCTGGCCGACCTGCTGGGCGTGACGGTGACCAGGCCGCCGCGGGCGGGCGTCCAGAACAGCTATGTGGCGCTGAACGGCCGCCATCCGATCGCGGAGGGCTATGACGGCGCCGCGCGCATCATCGGCGGCACCCGCCTGATCGGCGTCGAGGCCGCGGCCGATGCCGAGGTGCCGTTCCTGTATGTCCCGGATTTCCCCGACCTGCCGATGGAGGAGGTCTATCCGCGCGAGGAGCCGCGGGGCGCCGCGGTGGTGGCGCGCCGGCACCCGGGCGGTGGACGGACGGTCTACATCCCCTGGAACATCGGCGGCATCTTCTGGGAGGTGCTGGCCGCCGACCACCAGCGGCTGATCGCCAACGCCGTGCGCTGGGCGCTGAGCAAGCGGCCGGATGTCGAGGTGACCGGCCGGTCGGTGCTGGATGTCGCCGTGCGCGAGGGCGAGGACCAACTGGTGGTCGCGCTGCAGAACCTGACCAACCCGATGATGATGAAGGGGCCGACGCGGGAGATCCATCCCGTGGGGCGGCAGGAGGTCTCGGTGGCCATCCCCACCGGCCGCTCCTTCGCCGGGGCGCGGCTGCTCGTCGCCGGGGAGATGGCGGAGGCGAAGGTGAAGGCGGGCCGGGTGACCGTGATCGTGCCGAAGATCGACCTAGTCGAGGCGGTGCACATCACCTGGGCCTGAAGAAGAAACAGGGGAAGGAGACGCGGGCGGCCATGCTGCGCTACGTCATCAAACGCCTGATCTACATGGTGCCGACGCTGCTCGGCATGTCGATCATCGCGTTCCTGATCATCCAGCTGCCGCCGGGCGATTATCTCACCTCGATGATCGCCATGATGACGGATTCCGGCCAGAACGTGGATCCGGCGCAGGTGGCGCGGCTCAGGGAGATCTACGGCTTCGACGATCCCGTCTGGCTGCAGTACTGGAAGTGGATGAGCGGCATCCTGTTCCGCGGCGACTTCGGCTATTCCTTCGAATGGAACCGGCCGGTCGCCGACCTGATCTGGGAGCGGATGGGCTCGACGCTGGCGATCTCGCTCGCCTCGCTGCTCTTCGTCTGGGCCGTATCGCTGCCGATCGGCATCTATTCGGCCATGCGCCGCCATTCGGTCGGCGACTACGGCTTCACCTTCCTCGGCTTTCTCGGTCTCGCAGTGCCGAACTTCATCCTGGCGCTGACGCTGATGTATCTCTCCTACAGGTATTTCGGCCAGAGCGTCGGCGGGCTCTACTCCCCCGAGTATGTCGACGCGCCATGGTCCTGGGCCAAGGCCGGCGACCTCCTCGCCCATCTTTGGATCCCGATCATCATCATCGGCACGCACGGCACCGCGGCGCTGATCCGGATCCTGCGCGCCAATCTCAGCGACGAGCTGAACAAGCCCTATGTGATCACCGCCAAGGCCAAAGGCCTGCCCGAACACCGCGCGGTGCTGCGCTATCCCGTGCGCATCGCGCTCAACCCCTTCGTCTCCGCCCTCGGCTGGGTGCTGCCGGAGCTGATCTCGGGCGCCACGATCACGGCCATCGTGCTCAACCTGCCGACGGCCGGGCCGCTGCTGCTGCGGGCCCTGATCTCGCAGGACATGTACCTGGCCGGCAGCTTTATCCTGCTGATGGGCGTGCTGACGCTGATCGGGATGCTGGTCTCCGACATCCTCCTCGCGTTGCTCGACCCCCGGATCCGGTTCACCTGATGAGCGAGCACATCTTCATCGACGGGCCGGCGGAGACGGCACCCGCCATCACCCTCCTGAAGCCCGGGACCAAGTCGGGCGAGATCGCCGCGGCCGGGCAGTGGGCGCTGATCTGGCGGCGCTTCGCCCGCAACAAGGTGGCGGTCGCGTCGGGCGTCGTCATCCTGCTGTTCTATCTGATCGGCGCCTTCGCGGAGTTCCTGGCCCCGGCGCTGCCCGATGCCGCGCGGCCGCAATTCACCAACGCGCCGCCCCAGAAGATCCGCTTCTTCGCGGCCGACCCCGATGGCGGCTCGCGCTTCCTGCCGCATGTCACCGGCTATTCCATGCAGGTGGACCAGGCGTCGCTGCGCCGCAGCTATGTCACGGACGAGGCCAAGGTCGTGCCGATCGGCCTCTTCGTGAAGGGCCCGGCCTACCGGCTGTGGGGCCTGATCCCGATGGACCGGCATCTCGTCGGGCCGGTGCGGCCGGGCGACACCATGTATCTGCTGGGCACCGACAAGCTCGGCCGGGATCTGTTGAGCCGGCTGATCTACGGCACCCGGGTCTCGATGTCGATCGGGCTCATCGGCGTCTGCATCAGCCTGCTGCTCGGCGTCACGCTCGGCAGCCTCTCCGGCTTCTATGGCGGCGCGGTGGACATGGTGATCCAGCGCATCATCGAGGTGATCAGCTCGATGCCCACCATCCCGCTCTGGCTGGGGCTGGCGGCGGCGATCCCGCTCACCTGGTCGCCGCTTCAGGTCTATTTCGTCATCACGCTCATCGTCTCGCTGTTCGGCTGGACCGGGCTGGCGCGCGAGGTGCGCGGCCGGTTCTACGCCTTGCGGGGCGAGGATTTCGTGACCGCCGCCCGGCTGGACGGGTCGGGCGAGCGGCGGCTGATCTTCCGGCACATCCTGCCCTCGCTCACCAGCCACATCCTCGCGGTGGTGACGCTCGCGGTCCCCACCATGATCGTGGCGGAGACGGCGCTGTCCTTCCTCGGTATCGGGCTGAAGCCGCCGGTGGTCTCCTGGGGCGTGCTGCTGCAGGAGGCGCAGAATGTGCGCACCATCGCCGGCGCACCATGGCTCCTGGTCTGGCCGGCCGGCGCGGTTGTCCTGGCGGTGCTGGCCTTCAACTTCCTCGGCGACGGCCTGCGTGACGCCGCCGACCCCTACGATTCATGACGGGGGCGGCGATGGGACTCATCACGGCGGACCGGCCCGCCTCGGCTGCCGACACGGCCGACGTGGTGCTGCGGGTCGAAGGGCTCAGCCTCGACTTCAACCTGCGCACCCATATCCTCCACGCGGCGCGGGAGGTGAGCTTCGAGCTGAAGCGCGGCCGGACCCTCGGCCTCGTCGGCGAGAGCGGCTCGGGCAAGAGCGTGACGGCGCGGGCGCTGCTGCGCATCATCGACCGCAACGGCCGGATCGTCGGCGGCCGCATCCTGCTGCGCGGCAACGGCAGCGAGATCGACATCGCCGGGCTTGCGGAACGCAGCCCGGACCTCCTGAAGATCCGCGGCGGCCGGATCGGCCTGATCTTCCAGGAGCCGATGAGCTCGCTGTCGCCGGTGCACACCATCGGCTCGCAGATCGTGGAGGCGCTGCGGCTGCACCGCCGGCTCGGCAAGAAGGCCGCGCGCGAGACGGCCATCGACCTGCTGCGCCAGGTCGAGATCCCGCATCCCGACCGGATGGTCGACCGCTACACCTTCGAGTTCTCGGGCGGGATGCGCCAGCGGGCGATGATCGCCATGGCGCTGGCCTGCGACCCCGATATCCTGATCGCCGACGAGCCGACGACGGCGCTCGACGTCACCACCCAGGCGGAGATCCTCGACCTGATCAAGCGGCTGCAGGACAGCCGCGGCATGGCGATGCTGCTGATCACCCACGATATGGGGCTGGTCGCCGAGATCGCCGACGAGGTGGCGGTGATGCATTACGGCCGGATCGTCGAGCGCGGCAGCGCCGACGCCATCTTCCACGACCCGCGGCACCCCTACACCCGCGCGCTCCTGAACGCGACCGTGAAGCTGGAGCAGAACCGGCGCGCGCTCACCAGGCCGGCGAGCACCGAACTCGGCGAGGTCTCGCCGGTGCTGTCGCTGCGCAACGTGTCGAAGGTCTATGGCCGCGGCGACCATGCCATCACGGCGGTCGACGATGTCAGCCTCGATCTCCTCCCCGGCGAGAACCTTGGCATCGTCGGTGAGAGCGGCTCGGGCAAGACCACGCTCGGCCGGCTGATCCTGCGGACGGTCGAGCCCAGCGCCGGCCGCATCACCTATGTCGACGGCGCCGGGCGGCCGGTGGAGGTGACGGCGCTCGGCAAGCCGGGACTCAAGGCGTTCCATCGCGATGTCCGGCTGGTATTCCAGGATCCCTTCGCCTCGCTGAACCCGCGCATGACGGTGAAGCAGATCATCGGCGATCCGCTGTATGTGAGCGGGACGGCGCGCGGTGCGGCCCTGACCAGGCGGGTCGCCGAGCTGATGGAGCTGGTCGGGCTCGACCCGCTCGCGATGGAGCGCTATCCGCACGCCTTCTCCGGCGGGCAGAGGCAGCGCATCGGCATCGCCCGCGCCCTCGCGCTCGACCCGCGCATCGTCATCGCCGACGAGGCGACGGCGGCGCTCGACGTCTCGATCCGCTCGCAGATCCTCGACCTGCTGCTGGACCTGCAGCGGCGGCTGCGCCTGAGCTTCGTCTTCATCTCGCACGACATTTCGGTGGTCCGCTATTTCTGCGATCGGGTCGCGGTGATGCACCGCGGCCGGCTGGTGGAGATGGGCCCGGCCGAGGAGATCTGCACCGCGCCGCGCGAGCCCTATACCCGCAGCCTGATCTCGGCCGTGCCTAACCCCGATCCCCGCCGCAAGCGGATGATGCACCGAACCCGTTTCACCCCCGAGGAGGCCTCGGCCCGCAGGACGAGCTAGCGCCCGAGGGATCATCACGCCGCCGGTTGACGCGGCGGGCGCAGGCCGCGCCCGCCGAAGGACGAGCATTGCGCGAAAGGAGCGCCCCATGGCCACGGACAAGGTCCCGCAGATCCCGTTCGGAGCGGTCTATTTCCGCAAGTCCAACCCGCCGCGCGAGGATTGGGCGCGGGACTACCGGACGGCAGCGGAGGACGGGCTCAACATCTTCCGCCACTGGTTCATGTGGAGCGTCATCGAGCGCCGGCCTGGCGTCTATGATTGGGACGACTATGACCGGCAGATGGACCTGGCGGCCGAGAACGGCCTCAAGACCATCATCGCCGAACTGACCCACACGGTGCCCGACTGGGCCTATCGCAAATTCTCCCATGCCCGGCAGGTTCGCATGGATGGACGGCCGCTGACCTCGAATATGGGCGTCAGCGCCGCCGTCGGCGGTTTCGCCAACAATGGCGGCGGGGCAGGGGCGCTGACCATGAACTGCCCCGAGGTGAAGGAGGCGGCCGGCGCCTTCCTGACCGCGCTCGCCACCCGCTACAAGGGGCATCCGGCGCTGCTCGGCTACGACGTCTGGAACGAGGTCAACTACGCCGCCGATGTCGATTATTCGAGCCACGCCAAGGCCGCCTTCCGCGACTGGCTGAAGCGGAAATACGGCGACCTCGAGACGCTGGCCCAGGCCTGGCACCGCTACTCCTACGCCGAATGGGAGGACATCGAGCCGCCGGCCGAGATCGCCGCCTATCCGGAGGGCCTCGACTGGATCGAATTCCGGCGGGACAATTTCTACGGCCAGATGCAATGGCGCATCGACACCATCCGCGCAGTGGACCGGGACTGCCTGATCGCCGCGCACGGCATCGCCGGCGCCATCCCGAACATGGCCGCCAATGGCTGCGACGACTGGCTGGCGGCGTCCAAGGTCGAGATCTACGGCATGACCTGGGTCCCGGCGCGCAAGGGCAACCAGCCCTGGCGCAACTTCTACGGCGCCGACATGACCCGCGCCGCCGCCCGCGGCAAGCCCTTCTGGCATGCGGAGCGGCAGGGCGGCCCGCTCTGGCTGCAGCCGCAGGTGCTGGGCCGCGACAAGGAGGATGGCCGCGTCGCCGAGCCGGAGGACATCCGCGTCTGGACCATGACCTCCTTCGCCGCTGGGGCGACCGGCGTTCTCAACCTGCGCTGGCGGCCGCTGCTCGACGGCCCGCTGTTCGGCGCCTTCGGCTCCTACGCCATGGACGGCTCGCGCACGCCGCGCTCGGACATGGCGAGCGCCATCGCCAAATGGGCGAACGCGCCGGAGCAGAAGGATGTGTTCGCGGCGCGGCCGGTGAAGGGCGATATCGGCCTGCTGGTCGTCCCGGAAGCCCAGGCCTGGGACCTGCTGCTCAACCACCGCCACTGTCCGGAGACCTATGCCGAGGCGATGTGGGGCGCCTATCGCGGCTTCTTCGACAACGGCATCCAGGCCGACTGGCTGCATGTCGACGACATCGATTCCCATGACACGATCTACGCACCGTACCCGATCATGCTGACGGCGGCGCATGCGGAGAGGCTGGCCCGCTGGGTGGAGGCGGGCGGCACGCTGATCAGCGAGGCCTGCATCGGCTATTTCGGCGACCGCGGCACGGTCGGCGTCGTGCAGCCGAACCACGGGTTGGACCGCGTCTTCGGGGTGCGCGAGGACGAGGTCGAGTTCATGCCCGACATCGGCGACCGCATCCGCTTCGCCTATGACGGCCACACCGTGACGGGCGGCGGCTTCCTGCAGAGCTATACGCCGGCGGGCGGGACCGAGCGCGGCCGGTTCGCCGACGGGCGGCTCGCGGTGGTCGAGAATACCTACGGCCGCGGGCGGACGCTGCTGGTCGGCACCCATCCGGGAGTCGGCTATTTCAAGACCTCGGGCGAGGCGAACCGGAGCTATTTCGCCGGGGTCTTCGCCTGGACCGGCCGGGAGCAGCATGTGCGCCTCTCGAACAGCGCATTGCAGGCCAGGCTCCATGATGGCGAAGGCGGCAAGGTGCTCTGGGTGGTGAACCCGACGCGCGAGGCCCAGCGCTCGACCGTGGCCGTCGCCGCGCGGCACGGGACGCTGAGGATCGGCCAGGCGCATTGGGCGGGGGAGGGTGCCCGGATCCAGGAGGCCGAGGTGGTGGTGCCGCCGCGCGACGTCCTGGTGGCCAGGCTGGGCTAGCTATGAGCTTTCAATAGGTTGTCCACTCGGTCCGGGCCGAGGAAGCTGAGGTTGCGAAGCTTCAGTGTTCCCAGGAGGACCGAGTGGACGTGCACAAGAATGCCCGACTGACGCCGAAGGGTCGAGGCGAGATGGTCCGTCGGGTGCTGCGGGGCGAACGCCCCAGTGCGGTGGCGGCAGCCTTGGCCACAACCGCAAAGACGGTGAAGAAGTGGGTCGACCGCTACCAGGCCGAAGGGCCTGCAGGCGTGGAGGACCGGTCCTCCAGGCCCAAGCGGCTGCACAGGCCGACGCCGGCCGAGACGGTCGAGCGCATCATCGCCCTCCGGCACCAGCGCTTCACCGGCCAGCAGATCGCCCGCGAGGCCGGCGTCTCACCAACGACGGTGAGCCGCATCCTGCGAGCGGCACGGCTCAGCCGGATGCGGGATCTGCAGCCGCCCAAACCGGTCGTGCGCTACCAGCACGACAAGCCCGGCGAGCTGATCCACCTGACATCAAGAAGCTCGGCCACTTCGAACGGGTCGGCCACCGCATCACCGGCGACAGGACCGGCCAGAGCAACAGCCGCGGCATCGGCTGGGAGTTCGTCCATGTCTGCATCGATGACGCCTCCCGGGTGGCCTTCAGCCGGGTCATGCCCAACGAGAAGAAGGAATGCGCCGTCGCCTTCCTCAAGGCCGCCGTGGCCTACTATGCGAGCCTCGGCGTCACCGTCGCCCGAGTGATGACCGACAACGGATCCTGCTATGTCTCCAATGCTTTCGCCAAGGCATGCCGCAAGCTCGGCCTGAAGCACATCCGCACCAAACCCTACACGCCGAAGACCAACGGCAAGGCCGAGCGCTTCATCCAGACCGCCCTGCGCGAATGGGCCTACGCCAAGCCCTATCCGACCTCAAATCATCGCACCGCCGAGATGCCTGCCTGGCTCCACCGATACAACTGGCATCGGCCTCACGGCGGAATAAAATGCCACACACCCATCAGCCGCCTCGGCCTCTCCGAGGACAACCTGTTGATCCTCCACAGCTAGCCGCTGTGCCGCGAACCCGATCATCTCCCGCAGCAGATCGGCATCGGCGCTCTTCTCCATCAGCCCGCGCAGGGCCATCATGTCCTCGGTCATCTTCGGTTCCTCGGTCTCAGGTTGGTGTCAGCAACCCGACCCTACCGGAGAATCGCAGATGACCACCCGCCGCTATCACCAGCGGCTCGCTTCGCCCGCTACACTACTCCCCAGGACACGATCCTGGAGAAAAGATTCCAGCTTCAAGACGCGGGCCGAACGCTTTGCGAAAATTCGGGTGCTCGGCCCTCCGATTTGGCCCCTGTGAAAAGAAGCACGCCGGATCGCAGAGCAGGGGCGGCCGTTCGAGGACCAGCTTCGCCCGTGCCCGCGCAGCCTCACCGAACTGGCGGCGAAGGATAGGGCAACGCGGCGAGACGCGGGCCAGCCCCTCCACCAACCGCAAGAATCGTTGGTTGCCTATCCCGCAACCAACGATCCTGGCACCAAGCCGTCCCCCATCAGGGACGGCTTTTTGCTGTTCCACGCAAACACCAGCATCGACGCAAGGTCCCTCGAATAGCGGTAGCCGGCGTAGAAGAACGCCAGGTTGCCCCAGGGGGCGTAATAGCAGAAGTCGCCCGGAGCGAACGGCCCGCTGCCCCCTCGGTGAGCCTCCGCGGCAGATAGGCGATCTTCTCCGCGTGCGGGTGGCGGCGCCGATGGGGATGGTCCCCAGGAGGGCTCGGCGCCCGAGCGATCGGGGTTCAGGCGTCACGTGAGAGCTCTCATGGCTGGATCCACGAGCTGAACACCGCGGTACCGCTGGAGGCCGAGCGCGACCTGCATTTCCGCGCCGCCGACACGCTGGAGCGCATCACCGGGTGCGGCCCGTGGGCATGCGGACTCTGTCCTGGGATTTCTCGGACGCCACGCTCCGGGGAGCCGACCGGCATGGTCGAGCTACCGGTCGAGTGGATCCGCGACGACGACGTCTATTTCAACATGAACCGGTTCCAGGCCCTGTGACCCTACACCGACCTCGAGACGGTGCTGTCGATCTTCCGGCGGGAGTTCGACCGGGCGCATGCGGAGGGCGGCCTGTTCCTGTTGTGCTGTTGGCGATGGCGAGATGCCGGCCTCCACCAGGGCGGAGGCGCATCATGGGGCAGAGAACAGCTCCGGCATCATCGACCGCGCGATCGGGCGGAGGCGTGCGGCCTCTGCGTCGTCGATCCAGCGATAGGGGCGCCGCAGCCTGGGCCCGATCGGCCCCCAGCCGCCGACCGCCGCCAGCAGCTTGTCCAAGGCGGCATTGGAGTATCCGTGCAGGCTGCGGAACGGCACGACATGCTCGTCCATGAAGCGGCAGATCCGGCGCTCCAGGTCGAGCGCGCCCTCGATGTCGGCGGCCATCCGGTCGGTCCAGGCCTGGGCGCCCGACGGGCTGAAGCAGGCGACGTTGGAGAAGGCGCCGGCGGCGACGCCGTGCTTCATCCCCGTCGCCAGATGATGGCCGGGGACGAAGAGCGCGATGCCGGAGAGATGCTGCTTCGCCGCCGCGTACCAGGCAGCGTCGCCATCCGCCAGCTTGATGCCGGTCACCGCCGGCACGGCGCGCACCAGCCGGCCGAGCTCGTCCGGCGGCAGCACCCGCTTGGCGTGTGGCGGGTTATAGAGGATCAGCGGCACTCCGCCGGCGGCCTCCGTCATCAGCTCCAGGAAGTCGACGGCCTCGGGCTCGGTCACCGGCCACCAGTCCGGCAGCACCACCTGGATCGCCGCGGGGCCGAGATCCCGCGCCAGCCGCACCCGCTCCCGCGCCAGGCTCGGGTCCGGCTGGCAGGCGCCGATGACGAAGGGCATGCCGGCGGCCCGGCACTTCTCGGCCAGCAGCCTCTGTATCGCGGCGTATTCCGCCTCGGTCTGGTTGTGCAGCTCGCCGGCCGTGCCGTTGGAATAGATGCCGTCGACCCGCGCCGTGACCAGCAGGTCGATCTCCTCGGCCAGCCGGCCGAAATCGATGCTGTCATCTTCGGCGATCGGCAGCAGCAGCGTCGCCCAGTTGCCGCGCAGCACGGTGTCCCTCCCCGTCATCGGCTGACGTCCTGTCTGATGCACGCCTTGAAATGTCCCGGCTCCACCTCCTCCAGTGGCGGGACCACCCTGGCGCAGGCCTCGACCGCGTGCGGGCAGCGGGTGCGGAAGACGCAGCCCGAGGGCGGGTTGGCCGGGCTGGGGATGTCGCCCGTCAGGATCTGGCGCTGGCGCGGCCGGTCGGGGTCCGGCTCCGGGATCGCCGAGAGGAGCGCGCGGGTATAGGGGTGCTTCGGCGCGGCGTAGAGCCGCTCGCTCGGCGCGATCTCCATGATCCGGCCGAGATACAGCACGATCACCCGGTCGCAGATGTACTCCACCACCGCGAGGTCGTGGGAGATGAACAGCATGGTCAGGCCGAGGCGCAGCTGCAGGTCGCGCAGCAGGTTGACGATCTGCGCCTGGACCGAGACGTCCAGCGCCGAGACCGGCTCGTCCGCCACCAGGAACTCCGGCTCCAGCGCCAGGGCCCGGGCGATGCCGATGCGCTGCCGCTGGCCGCCGGAGAACTCATGGGCGTAGCGCTCGACCGCGTCGGCCGGCAGCTCCACCGCCTCCAGCGCCGCCCGCGCCCTGGCCAGCCGCTCGCGGCCGGTGCCGATGCCCTGGATGGCGAGGCCTTCGGTCAGGATCTCGCCGATCGTCATGCGCGGCGACAGGCTGGCGAAGGGGTCCTGGAAGATGTACTGCATCCGCCGCCGCTGCCGGCGCATCTCGCCGCTGGACAGCCTGGTCAGATCCCTGCCGTCGAACACGACCTTCCCGGCCGTCGGCTCGATCAGCCGCAGCACCGACCGGCCGATCGTGGTCTTGCCCGAGCCGGATTCGCCGACGAGGCCGACCACCTCGCCGCGGCCGACCTCGAAGCTGATGTCGTCGAGCGCGCGCACCAGCGGGCCGCGGCCGAAGGCGCCGGGGCCGAAATGCTTGGCCAGGCCGCGCACGACGAGAAGCGGTTCGGCCATGGTCAGAGCTCCTGCCAGCGGATGCAGCGGCTGGTGTGGCCGGGGCCGACCTCGGCCAGCGCCGGCACGGCGGCGCGGCAGGCGTCGACCGCATGCGGGCAGCGCGAGGCGAAGGCGCAGCCAGGCGGCATGGCGGCCAGGCTCGGCACCGTGCCGGGAATGGTGGCCAGCTTGGCGCCCGCCGCCTTCAGCCGCGTCGCCTCGCCCAGTTTGGGCACAGAGGCCAGGAGGCCGATGGTGTAGGGGTGGCGCGGGTGCCGGAACACCTCGCGCACCGGCCCGGTCTCGACGATCCGGCCGGCATACATCACCGCCACGCGGTGGGCGATCTCGGCCACCACGCCGAGATTGTGGGTCACGAACAGCACCCCCATGCCGCGCTGGTCCTGCAGCCGGCGCAGCAGGTCGAGGATCTGCGCCTGGATGGTGACGTCCAGCGCGGTCGTCGGCTCGTCGGCCAGCAGCAGCGTGGGGTCGCAGGCCAGCGCCATGGCGATGGTGGCACGCTGGCGCATGCCGCCCGACAGCTCGTGCGGATACTGCCCGGCCCGCCGCTTCGGATCGGGGATGCCGACGCTGTCGAGCAGGTCGACCGCCGCCGCCCAGGCCGATCTGCGGTCGCGGCCGAGATGGATGCGGATCGGCTCGGCGATCTGGTCGCCGATGGTGTAGACCGGGTTGAGGCTGGTCATCGGCTCCTGGAACACCATGCCGATGTCGTTGCCGCGGATGCGGCGCCGCGCCTCCCCGTCCAGCGTCGCCAGGTCCCGGCCTTGCCCGTCCTTGCCGCGGAACCGGATCGACCCCGCGGCCACGCGCCCGGCCTTGGCCGGCAGCAGCCCCATGATGGAGAGGCTCGTCACCGACTTGCCGGAGCCGGACTCGCCCACCAGCGCGACCGTCTCCGCCGGCCGGATGGCGAGGTCGAGATCCGCCACCGCGGTCACCTCGCGCCCGCGGATGCGGAACACGGTCCGCAAGCCGCTGACGTCGAGGATGGGGTGCTGAGCCTCTGCCATCGGGTCCTCAGGCCAAGAGGCCGGTCGCCTTGAGGATCGCCTCGACCTTCGCGGCCTCGGCGTCGTTCAGCGCCCGCTGCGGCCGGGCCATGACATTGGTGTCGATGATGCCGAGGCGGCGCATCGCGGTCTTGAAGCCGCCGACGCCGGCCGACCCGGCGCTGGTGCGCGGCAGGCTGACCCAGACGATCTCGAACAGGCGGCACAGCCGCTCCTGCTCCGCCCGCGCCGCCGCCCAGTCGCCCTGGCGGCACAGGTCGTACAGGCGGACATAGCCATGCGGGTCGACATTGGCGAGGCCGGGCACGATGCCGTGCGCACCGGCGGCCAGGGCGGAATCGCAGACGATCTCCGATCCCGTCATCATCGCGATCTCCGGCCTGTCGGCCAGGTCCATCAGGGCGAAGCGGAAGTTGCCGTCGTCGCCGCTGGAATCCTTCAGCCCGGCGATGGTGCCCTCGCGCGCCAGCGTCACCACGCTCGCCCGGTCCAGCTTGACGTGGACGCAGACCGGGATGTCGTAGGCGATGACCGGCACGTCGATGGCCTCACGCACATAGCGGAAATGGTCGACAATCTCCGGCTGGCTGGTGCGGGCATAGAAGGGCGCGGTCACCACCACGGCGGCGACGCCGATCGACTGCGCCACCTTGGCATGGCCGATGACGCGGTCGGTGGTCGGGTCGATCACGCCGGCCAGCACGGGCACCCGGCCATTCGCGACCTTGACCGCATGCTCCAGGATCCGCCGGCGCGTCGCCTCGTCATGAAACACCACCTCGCTGGTGGAGCCGAGCACGAACAGCCCGTGCACGCCGCCGTCGATCAGATGCTCGAGCACGCGGGTGAAGGACGGGTAGTCGACCTGGAAATCCGCGGTCAGCGGGGTGACGACGGGCGGGACGACGCCCTGGAAAGCGGGGGCTGAGGCCATGATGGTCTTTTCGGTCAGTTGAGTTCGGAACGGGGGTCGAAGGCGTCGCGCAATCCGTCGCCGACGAAGTTGATGGCGAGCACGGTGATCACCAGGGCGACGCCCGGGAACAGCCACTGCCAGGGGTACTGCTCCAGCACCACGGTGCTGCGGGCGGCGTTCAGCATGTTGCCCCAGCTCGCCTCCGGCGGCGGCACGCCGAGGCCGAGGAAGGACAGGCCGGCCTCGAGCAGGATGGCGGCGGCGATCTGCAGCGTGGCGTAGACGACGAGGATGTCGATCGAGTTCGGCAGGCCGTGCCGCCACAGCAGGTGGCCGAGGCCGGCCCCCATGCCGCGCGACGCCACCACGAAGTCGCGCTCGCGCAGCTCCATCAGCCGGGCGCGGACCATGCGCGCCAGCACCGGCCAGGACAGCAGCGAGATGACGATGATGGTCGGCACGATGCCGGCGCCGGTGATCGAGGCCAGGACCAGCAGCGAGATCACCGGCGGCAGGGTCATGGCGAGGTCGACGAAGCGCATGATCGCGGCATCGGCGAAGCGGCCGGCCATGGCGGCGATCGAGCCGACCAGGAATCCGATCACCACCGAGATCGCGACCGACACCACGGCGACCAGCAACGAGATGCGCCCGCCCTGCAGCACCCGGGCCAGGATGTCGCGGCCGACGCCGTCGGTGCCCAGCCAATGCGCGGCGCTGGGGCCCTTGTTGAGGGCCAGCAGGTCGATGTCGTTCGGCTTGTGCCCGAGGATCAGCGGATAGCAGACGATCAGCACCAGCATCGGCACCAGGATGGCGATGCCGGCCAGCGCCGCGCCGTTGGCGGCAAAACGGCGGAAGGCGCGGGCCAGCGGGCCGTTGCCGCCGCGGGGATGGGGCGTTTCTGCGATCGCCATGTCAGGCCACCTGGATCCGCGGGTCGATCGCCGCATAGGCGATGTCGGTCAGCAGGTTGGCCAGGATCACGCAGGCGCCGACCACGAGGGTTGCGCCCATGATCACCGGATAGTCCCGGGTCTCCACCGCATTGACCAGCAGCAGGCCCATGCCTGGCCAGTTGAAGACGCTCTCGAGGAAGATGGCGCCGCCGACCGCGATGCCGATGGTCGACCCGATCAGGGTGACGACCGGCAGCAGCGCGTTGCGCAGCGCGTGCTTCACCACCACCCAGAACTCCTTGACCCCCTTGGCGCGGGCCGAGCGGACATAGTCCTGGTTCAGCACCTCCAGCAGCGAGGCGCGCATGTAGCGCATGATCAGCGCGGCGTGGCCGATCGAGAGCAAGAGAGCCGGCAGGATCAGGTGGCTGAGGAGATCGCCCAGCGAGAAGGGCGCGCCGGGGGTCAGCATGCCGCCCGACGGTGCCCAGCGCAGCAGCACGGAGAAGACGTAGAGACCGACCAGCGCGGTCAGGAAGGCCGGGCTGGAGATGCCGAGAAAGGCGGCGACCGAAAGGCCGAGATCGGTGGCGGAGTTGCGGCGGACGGCGCCGATGATGCCGGCGCCGATCCCGGCCACGATGGCGATCGCGAGGCCGGTTCCCATCAGCAGCAGGGTCGGGCCGATCCGCTGCGCCACCAGGCCCAGCACGGTCTCGCCGTTGCGCTGGAGGGAGAAGCCGAGATCGCCACGCAGCGCGCCGCCGAGCCAGGCCAGGTACTGCACCGGCAGCGGCTGGTCGAGGCCGAGACGGGCGCGCACCGCGGCCATCTCTTCCTGCGACATCGCCACATTCGGGTTGATGTAGGCGTCGATCGGGTCGCCGGGCGCGAGCCGGAGCAGGATGAAGATCAGCAGGCTGAGGGCGATCAGCATGCCGACCCCGACCGCGAGGCGACGAAGGCAGTAGTTCAGCATGTCATGTCCCGGTGGAACGGCGCGGCCCGGCCGGCCGCGCCGCCCTGTCCCATGGAAGGCCTCAGTTGCCGATCGCCCACTTCTCCGGATGGGCGGCGAAGGGGCCGCCGGCCGGGGCCGGGGTCCAGACGAAGTCCTTCAGCTTGCTGGAGACGACGCCGTAGCGCTTGGCCACCCACATGGTGGCCCAGGGCAGGTTGGCGTTCATCGCCTTGCAGACCGCCTGGTAGCGCTCCGCCCGCTTGCTGTCGTCGGTCTCGTTCATGGCGGCGTCGAATGCGCCGGTCACCTCTGGCATGCGGATGCGCAGGAAGTTGGCGCCGGCCGGCGGGATCTGCTTCTCGTTCAGGCCGATGTTGATGGCGCTCGGGTCCGGCCCGTTCTGCAGCCCGGCATAGACCAGCGGGAACTGCGACCAGTCCGGGTTCTGGGCGTAGATGGTGGCGTTGTAGGTCGGCGTGTCGACCGTCCGCGGCACCACGTTGATGCCGACCTGCGCCAGCATCGCCTGCACCGCGGCCAGCACGTTCGAGGCCAGCGGCGTGTTGTAGTAGGTCAGCAGCGGGATCGGCTTGCTGCCGTTGATCTTGTCCCAGCCGGCCTCGGCCAGCAGCTGCTTCGCCTTCTCCGGATCATAGGCGTAGCTGTCGATCCCGGACGGCAGCAGGTGGTCGGCGACATAGCCGCAATTGGCGATCTCGGCCGCGCCCTTGTACAGGCTCTGCACGATCGCATCGCGGTTGATCGCATGCATCACCGCCTGGCGGACGCGCACGTCCTTCCACAGCGGCACCTCCTGGTTGAAGCCCAGGTAGTTGACGACGTAGGAGTTGCCCTCGATCACCTTGAAGGCGTCGTTGCCCTGGAAGGTGGCGACGTCGTCGGCCTCGACATAGCTGAAGGCGATCTCGCCGGAGCGCAGCGCCGCCACCGCCGCCGCGGTGTTGGCGAAGTAGCGGTTGATGATCCGGTCGGTCACCGGCTGGCCGCCGCGATAGTCCGGGTTGGCCACCAGCTCGACATACTGGTCGGTGACGTAGCGCGAGAACTTGTAAGGCCCTGTGCCGATCGGCGATTTCGACCACCATTCGTGCTTGGCCAGCGCATTCGCCGGGATGTCCTTCAGCGCATGTTGCGGCAGCATCATCAGCTGGGTCAGCGTCGCCAGCAGGCCGGCATTCGGCGCCGACAGCTTCAGCACCACGGTCTTCGCGTCCGGCGTCTCGACCGAGGCGATGGCGCCGAGCCGGGCGGCGAACACCGTGCCGGTGGCGCCGTTCTTCGCGGTCTCGATGGTGAACTTGACGTCGGCCGAGGTGAAGGGCTGGCCGTCATGCCATTTCGCATCGGCCAGCTTGAAGGTGTATTGCAGCTTGTCGGCGCTGACCTCGTAGCTGGAGGCGAGGTCGCCGACGATGCTCTCCAGCTTGGCGTCGTAGATCACCAGCGGCTCGAAATACAGGCTGAGCCAGGTGAAGCCGCCGGTGGCGGCGAGCGGGTTGAAGTTGCCCTGGAAGCCACCCGGCCCGACGTCGAACCCGCCGGTGATCGTCGACGGCTCCTGCGCCACGGCGGGCGTCATGGCGCCCGGTGCCCAGGCCGCCATGGCGGCGGCGAGCGCCAGCGCGGATGCCAGCATCCCGAATCTCATCATGTCCTCCCTGTCAGTTTTCTGTCTTCGCGCCCTTCCGGGTCGCGAGGAGACGGGCGATCCCGTCATAGTGCTGGTCGAGCCGGCTGCGGGCCGCGGTCACGTCGCGCGCCTCGATCGCGGCACAGATCTCCTGGTGGTCGCGCCAGGTGGCCATCGGGTCGACATTGGCCAGGTTCACGAAGTCGGACGCCTTGTAGAAGGCCATCCAGAACACATCGATCAGGCTGGTCAGCATGCGGTTGTTCTGGCAGCGGAACAGCAGGTGGTGGAACTGCTGGTCCTCCTCGGCGAAGCTCTCGTTGCGCTCGGCCCGGCAGCGCATGCGCTCGACCGTGTCCTTCAGCTCCGCCAGGTCCGCCTCGCCGATCAGCTGGATGGTCTTGCCGATCAGCCCGACCTCCAGCACGCGGCGGATCTCCAGCACCTCCTCGACCTCGCGCAGCGCGCCGCCCAGCCCGTAGGCCAGGTTCGCCAGCAGCGGCTCGAACGAGAACGCCTTCACGAACACGCCGATGCCGCGCCGCGTTTCCAGGATGCCGAGCGATTCCAGCGCCTTGATCGCCTCGCGCACCGAGTTGCGGCTGACCCCGAGCTGTTGCGCCAAGTCGTTCTCCGGCGGCAGCGGCGCGCCGGGGGCCAGGGCGTTGTCGTCGATATAGCTCTTCAGGCTCTCCTGCACCGAGACGTGGAGCAGGGGCGGCCGGGCGAGCGGCTTGATCTCCTTCATCGTCGACACCTTCCACCCCCGCCGCGGGATCACCATGGCTTGATGGTTGCTGACTTGTAGGATATCTGTCAAGACCATAAGCCGAAAAAGGGAGGACGGAATGGCCCGGGTGGCCTTGGCGGGCGTGGGGCATTGGCATGCGGGGATGCATTGGGAGGCGGCCCGGTCGGCTGGTGCGGAGGTGGTCGCCGCCTGGGATCCGGAGCCCGCGGTGGCAGCCGGATTCGCTACGGCGCACGGCATTCCCCATCATCCCTCGGTCGAAGCCGTCATCGCCATGAAGCCTGACCTGACCGTCGTCATGGGCCGGCCGGACCAGGTGCCGGCGCTGGCCCTGGCCTGCATCGAGGCAGGCCTGCCGATCGTGCTGGAGAAGCCGGCTGCGGTCTCGACCGCCGCCCTCGAGCCGCTGGCGGAGGCGGCGCGGCGCCGCGGCCTGTTCGTCGCGATTCCCCTGCCGAACCGCTGCGGCCCGATCTGGGCCGAGATCGAGGCGCTGAAGGCCGCCGGCCGGCTCGGCCCGGTCTCGCACGCGCAGTTCCGGATCGTGAACGGCCCACCGGACCGCTACCGGCTGGACGGGGTGCCCTGGGTGCTCGACCCGGCGATCGGCGGCGGCGGGGCCCTGCGCAATCTCGGCATCCACGGCATCGACGCCGCGCTGGCCCTGTCCGGCGGCGCCGATCTCGCCGTCGTCTCGGCCTCGGTCGACCGGCGCCTGCATGGCGAGGCGGTGGAGGAATACGCTATCGTCGTCCTGCGGGCGCCGGACGGCATGATCGCAACGGTGGAGGCGGGATACACCTATGCCTCGATGGCGCCGGGCGGCGACTTCGAATGGCGCGTCTCGGCCCGCAACGCCTATCTGCTCGATCGCGGCGATGCCTGCCGCGTCGCCACGCTCGACGACGGACGGACGCGCGATCTGGCGCCGATCCTGCCGGCGGATCGCTACAAGGCCTTCATGACGGACACATTGGACCGCCTCGAGCGCGGCGCGGCGCCGTCGGTCGGGATCGCGGACTATCTGCGGACCATGCGCCTGATCGACCGGGCTTATGAGGAGGCTGCAGCATGATCGGCATCGGCATCATCGGCGCCGGCTATTTCGGCGCGATCCATGCGCGGGCCATCGCCGCCGTGCCGGGGGCGCGGGTCGCGGCGGTCTGCCGCCAGGACATCGCCGCCGCCCGGGCCTTCGCTCGGGAGCATGGCGGCAGCCCCTATAACCATTGGCAGGCGCTGCTCGACGACCCGTCGGTCGACACGGTGCTGATCGCCACGCCGCACCACCTGCATGCCGACATGGCGATCGCCGCGGCGCGGGCGGGCAAGCACATCCTGCTCGAAAAACCGATGGCGCCGACCGTCGCCGAATGCGACGCGATCAACGCCGCGGTGGCAGAGGCCGGTGTCCGTCTCATGATCGGCCACGTCATGCATTTCGCGCTGCCCTGTCTCGCCGCCCGTGAGATCGTCGGCAGCGGCCGGATCGGCCGGCCGGTCCTCGGCAGCAGCTGGCTGATCAAGCTGTGGATGGAGGCGAACCGCCAAGCCTGGCACCTGTCGCCGAAGACCGGCGGCGGCATGCTGCTGACCGCGGGGATCCATGCGCTCGACCGGCTGGTCTGGTTGATGGATGGCGATGTGGCGGCGGTCTCTGCCATGGCCGGCACCCATTTCCACGACCAGGAGGCCGACGACACGGCGCTGATGCTGCTGCGCTTCGCCGACGGCCGGATCGGCCAGGTGGCGAGCGTCGGCTATCGCGACGGCGGCGTCGGCTTCGCCATGGACCTGGTCTGCGAGGCCGGGACCCTGCGGATCGACTTCGGCCAAGGCGTCTCGATCGGCCGGGGCGGGGCCTGGGCCCCGGTGCCGAACTCGATCGAGCCGGACTGGATGCAGCGCGCGGTCGAGCGCGAATGGCGGGCGATGATCGCCCTGATCCAGGGCGACGCGGCGAACCCGGTGGATGGCGGCTATGCCCGGCACATCATCGCCTGCATCGAGGCGGCGATGCAGGCGGAACGGTCGCGCCGCGAAGTCGCCGTCGCCTCGGCACGGGGCTGAGGCACCCGCATCTGTCCCGAGAGGGTATTGAGGCGGGCCGGACGCCCCAATGCTACAGCTGGAACTGAAGCCGGCGTGACAGCACGATGCCCGCCGCCCCGCGCAGGGTGGCGAGGCCCCTCTGGTCGGTCAGCAGGACGCGGGGCTCGCTGCCGGGCCGCGGCGGCACCAGCAGGCCGACATGCGCCTCGATCGCGGCCCGCAGCCGTTCCCCGGCCTCGACCACCTCGCCGTGCAGCACGAAGTGGTTGGGCGCCAGCGTCTGCTGCAGGTTGGCAATGCCGACCGCGATGTTGCGGGCATAGAGGTCCAGCAGCCGCTCCGCCGCCCCGGAGCCCGCTTCGGCCAGCCCGGCCAGCAGGGCAGGGGTCATCTCCTCGGCCCCGGGCAGGCCGGCGGCCTGCGCCTGGCGCCGCAGCCAGCCGATGGTCGCCACCGTCTCCCAGCAGCCGCGGCGGCCGCAGGCGCAGATCTCGCCGTCGATCTGGACGAAGGTGTGGCCCAGCTCGCCGCCCGCCCCGGCCGGCCCGCTCTGCAGATGCCCGTCCAGCTGCAGGGCGCCGCCGATCACGTCGGACAGGTACAGCACCGCGAAGGTCCGCAGGCTGCGGCCGGTGCCGAACCAGCGGTCGGCCAGCAGCAGCGCCCGCGGATGGTGGTCGAGATAGACCGGCAGGCCGGTCCGCTCCTCCAACTCCGCGCCGAGGGCCAGGCCGGACAGGACCGGCGCCAGGTTGACCTTGACGATGACGCCGCGGTCGCGGTCGATCATGCCGGCCGCGGCAACGCCGATGCCCAGCGGCGGTTGCCGGGCGGCCGACAGGGTGTGCGCCAGGGCGCCGGCGACGGCCGCGACCGCCTGGCCGGGATCGCCGCCGTCGGTCGGGAACGCCGCGCGTTCGAGGGCGGAGATCTCGCCGGTCCAGGACACCAGCGCGGTGCGCACCGAGCCGTGGCTCAGCGCCACCGCCCCGATCTGCGGCGCGTCGCGCGAGAACTGCAGCGGCCGGGCCGGCTTGCCGCCGGCGCCGCCGGACGAGGCGGGCTCGCCCTCCACCAGGATGCCGTCGTCGATCAGCGGCTGGACGATGCCGGTGATGGTGGCGCGGTTGACGCCGATATGGCGGGCCAGGTCGGCGCGGCTGGTCGGCCCGAGGTCGAACAGCGACTGCAGCAGCCGGCCGCGGTTGAGATCGCCCATCCTGGACGGGGACAGCAGGGAGGGGGGGCGTGGCTTCGCCCCCTCGGCCGGCGTGCCGAGTGACGGCAGGGCGTCCTCCTCGACGGCGCCGATCACCCGGCCTGACATCTTTCCAGTCGACATCACCTGCTCTTCCCACGAGCCGGGCAGGGCCCGACCTCCTGACATTCTATCGGCGGGGGCGCGCGGTGCGGAACGATCCTCGCGCCTCCTCGGATGCACGTTCTGTGGCACGCCTTCCGCGTTGACGGCAAGTTTGTTTGGAAATATAACAAACATACCAATGAAGCGAGCCCGTCCCGCGACCGTCGCTGCCGGTGGAAGCAAGCCCAAAAAATCACAGGAGAGGCGAATGGATAAGGATCTGCTGGGTCGTTATCTGATGTCCCGCAGGCGTGTGCTGCAGGGCGCCGCCCTGGGGGCGGGGGCCGCCGCCACGGGCCTCGGCAGCCGGTGGGCCCGTGCCGCGCCGGCCACGCCGCTGAGCTTCATCGGCTGGCAGTTCCAGCCGCAGATCGTCGAAGAGAACGTCAACACCTTCAAGTCGCTGTACGACGAGGCCGTCAATTACGAGCTGGTGACCGGCGACTATCACCCGGTGGTCGAGACCAAGCTGACCGGCGGCCAGCGCATCGACATGCTGTATGCCGAGGAGGACCACATCGCCCGCTGGTGCGCGGCGGAGTGGACGCGCGACCTGGAGGGCCTGGACGGCGTCGACGAGGTGAAGGCCGGCATGTTCCCGGTCAGCGTCAAATCGATGTCGCTGCCCGACGGCCGGCTGGCGGGGCTGCCCTACTACGCCGGGCACAACGCCTTCATCTACAACGAGGAGCATCTGCAGAAGGCCGGCCTCTCGGTGCCCGACAGCTGGGATTCGCTGCTGGACGCCTGCCGCAAGCTGAAGAAGGACGGCGTGTCGGATGCGCCGTACAACAGCGCCTGGGGCCAGAAATGGCCGGAGCTGTCCTGGAGCATCTTCGCCTGCTGGTACGCCGAAGGCGCGCCGGTCTTCGACGAGAAGAACGACTTCGTCGACGACGCCGCCCTGCGCAAGGTGCTGGAGACGCACCGGGCCCTGTACAAGGAACAGCTGGTGGCCGCCGACATCATGACGCTGCCGAATGAAGGCGTGCCCAGCTACGCCACCGGCCGCCACACCTTCATGGTGCTGCACGACTACGACCAGAAGGTCGCCAACGATCCCAAGCTCTCCAAGGCCGCCGGCAAGGTGAAGAACGCCTTGATGCCGGGCAGGACCAAATCGACCTTCGCCTGGACCGCCGTCTACATGATGGGGGCGCAGCCGAGCGACGTCGACCGCACCTGGAACCTGCTGCGCTTCTTCGGCGGCAAGTCCAAGGACGGCCAGTACCATGTGATCAAGCGCTGGGCGCTCGAATTCGGCCTCGGCTCCGCCTACAAGGAGGTGATGGCGGACCCCGAAGTCGTCGCCAGCTTCGGCCGGTGGCGCGACCTCGCCGTGACCAACAAGCAGCTCGAGCTCGCCACCTCCCGCGACGTCGCCAAGCAGATCTGGTTCCCGGAATGGGACCTGTTCATGATGCAGCGGGTCCAGGAATACATCCGCGGTTCCATGTCGACCGACCAGATCGTCGACGAGCTCGGCAAGAAGGTGGCCGAGCTGAAGCAGCAGTACCAGTAGCCAGCAGGAACGGCGATCGCGGCATCGCCGCGATCGTCCTTCGCGAGCCATTCGTCGGAGGGGCGGCCCGGTGTCGATCACCATTCCGCAAGCACCCGTCCTGGACCGTCCGCGCCGCCGCATCGGCCGGATTCCGGGCTTCGCCTATGGCGCGGTGGCGCCGACGCTGGCGATCGTCATCGCTGTCGTCGGCCTGCCGCTGGCCTACAGCCTGTATCTCAGCCTGCACCGCACCAACCCGATCACCAAGCGCTGGATCTTCGTCGGGCTCGACAACTATGCCGGCATGCTCGGCAATGCCGAGTTCTGGGCGGCGCTGGGCCGCACCGCCTATTTCGCCGCCTTCTCGGTGATCGGCACCACGCTGATCGGCATGGCCATGGCCCTCGTGCTGAACGAACGCTTTGCCGGCCGCGGCGTCCTGCGCAGCGTCATGCTGGTGCCCTGGGCGATGGCGCCGGTCTCGGTCGGCGTGCTGTGGTCCTTCGTCTATGCCGGCGACTACGGCACGCTGAACGGCCTGCTGACCGATCTCGGCCTCGGATCCCTGGTCACGCCCTGGCTCGGCGACGGCTTTCGCGCGCTGAACCTCGTCGCCCTGACCCAGGTTTGGAACCAGGCGCCACTGACGGCCCTGCTACTGCTGGCCGGGTTGCAGTCGATGCCGGGGAACCTGCACCGGGCGGCGATGCTGGACGGCGCCGGTCCGGTCGCCCGCTTCTTCGCCATCACGCTGCCATGGCTGAAGCCCAACCTACTGTTCATCGCCATCATCGCCACGATCAACTCGCTGATGGCCTTCGACATCCTGTGGATCATGACCCGCGGCGGGCCCGGAGCCGCCACCACGGTCTTCGCCTGGCTCGGCTACCTCTATTCCTTCCAGTTCCTGAAGTTCGGGGAAGGGGCGGCGATCCTCTACGGTCTCACCATCCTCAGCTTCGTCCTGGCGATCCTCTATTTCCTGGTGCTCGGGCCGCGGCAGCGCCGCCGCGCCGCTGTTGTATCCGAAGGCACGGACGGCGGCCGCGTCGGTGCCGGCCGGCGGCACGCCATGGTGACGCTGCCGCCCTATCGGCCGCGGGCACGGCTGCCCCGGCGGGTCGAGGCCGCCCTGGCCCGCTTCGGCTTCGCCTTCGCCGCGCTGCTGATCTTCCTGTGGTCGGCCCTGCCGGTGATCGCGCTGGTGCTGATGAGCATCACCCCGGCCTCGGACCTGATCCGCATGCCTCCCACCGTCGTGCCCAGCGGCTTCACCCTGCAGAACTTCACCGCAGTCCTGGCGCCGGAGCTGGCCAGCGGCAACGAGACCAGCGTCCAGGCCAAGCGGGTGCCGCTGTCGCTGCTGAACAGCTTCGTCGTCGGCGTGGTGGTGGTGACGATCAGCGTCGCGCTCGGCACCCTGGCCGGCTACGCCTTCGCCCGGCACGGCAAGGCCCGCTTCTTCCGGATCAGCCTGTGGGGCCTGCTGCTGACCCGGATGACCCCGGCGCTGACGCTGGTGCTGCCCTTCTTCGTCATCTTCCGCACCCTGGGGCTGATCGACACCCGCACCGGGCTGGTGATCGCCTACAGCAGCATCCTGCTGCCGCTCAGCGCCTGGATGATGAAGAGCTATTTCGAGGGCATCCCCGCCAGCCTGGACCGGGCGGCGCTGATCGACGGCTGCTCGCGGCTGAAGATGCTGTGGAAGATCCTGCTGCCGGTGGCCCGGCCGGGCATCATCGCCGCCGCGATCTTCTGCTTCCTGGTCAGCTGGAACGAGTTCCTGTTCGCGCTGATCCTGACCTCGACGCCCAACGCGCAGACCATCCCGGTGGTGCTGTCGGGCTTCCTCAGCCAGGCGCGCTTCTACGAATACGGGCCGATGTTCGCCGCCAGCGTGCTGTCGATCGCCCCGCCGGTGCTCGTCGCCTTCCTGTTCCAACGCTACCTCGTCCAGGGCGCGCTCTCCGGCGCCGTCAAGGGCTAGCGGGAGGCCCCATGACCTCGATCAACATCCGCGCCGTGTCCAAGAGCTACGCCCAGCACCGGGTGCTGAAGGGGCTCGACCTCGACATCGCCGACGGCGAGTTCATCTCCTTCCTCGGCCCCTCCGGCTGCGGCAAGAGCACGCTGCTCTACTGCATCGCCGGGCTGGAGGAGATCACCACCGGCAGCATCCTGTTCGACGGGCGCGACATCAGCGGCCTGGCGCCGCGCGACCGCAACATCGCCCTGGTGTTCCAGGACTACGCCCTCTACCCGCACATGGCGGTGCGCGACAACATGGCCTTCCCGCTGCGCCAGCAGAAAGTGGCGGCGGAGGACATCAGGCGCCAGGTGGCCTGGGCGGCGGAACTGCTGGGGCTGGAGGAACTGCTGGACCGGTCGCCGGCCGAGCTGTCGGGCGGCCAGCGCCAGCGCGTGGCGGTCGGCCGCGCCATCGTCCGCAACCCGGCGGCCCTCTTGATGGACGAGCCGCTGTCCAACCTCGACGCCAGCCTGCGGGTGCGGATGCGCACCGAGATCAAGCGGCTGCAGCGGGAACTGGCGGTGACCACGATCTTCGTCACCCATGACCAGGAGGAGGCGATGGTCCTGTCGGACCGGATCGCCGTGATGCATGACGGCGTGCTGCAGCAATTCGCCGACCCGATGGCGGTGTATCGCGAGCCTGCCAACCAGTTCGTCGCCGGCTTCATCGGCAGCCCGCAGATGAACTTCCTGCCTGGCTCCGCCGTCTCCGGCGGCCAGGACGACAGCCGCGTGGTCGGCATCCGCCCGCACGACCTGACGCCGTCGGAGGGGCCGGAGGACGGGGCGCTGTCCCTGACCGGCGAGCTGGCGCTGATCGAGCCGGCCGGGCCGGTGCATTTCCTCGACGTGCTGGTCGGCGACCGCATGGTCAAGGCCACCTGCAGCGACCCCGACGGCCTGCGCCCGGGCGCCAGCCTGACCCTGACCGCGCCCGACCGCAGCATCCACCTGTTCGACCGCGCCAGCGGCGCCCGGGTCTAGTCCACCAAGGAAGCGTGCATCCCATGGCCTTCGATCTCGTGCTCCGGAACGGTCGGGTGATCGACCCGTCGCAAGGCATCGACCGCGTCGCCGATGTCGCCTTCGCCGAAGGCAGGGTCGTGACCGTCGGGACCGGCCTGGATCCCGGCGGTGCCGCCGTCCGCGATGTGTCCGGCCTGATCGTGACGCCGGGGCTGATCGACCTGCACACCCATGTCTACTGGGGCGGCACCTCGCTCGGCATCGACGCCGAGGAGTTCGCGCGGATGAGCGCGGTCACCACCTGCGTCGACACCGGCAGCGCCGGGCCCGGCAGCTTCCCCGGTTTCCGCAGACATGTGATCGAGCCGAGCCGGATCCGCATCCTGGTCTATCTGCACGTCTCCTTCGCCGGGATCTTCGGCTTCTCCAGCCGGGTCATGGTCGGCGAGAGCCACGATATCCGGCTTATGGCCGCGCGCGATGCCGTGGAGGTGGCCGAGGCCAACCGCGACGTGATCATCGGTATCAAGGTGCGGATCGGCCGCATCGCCAGCGGCCCGTCCGGCATCGCCCCGCTCGACGTCGCGCTGCAGGTGGCGGACGAGACCGGCCTGCCGCTGATGGTGCATATCGACGAGCCGCCGCCCTCCTACGAGGCGGTGGTGGACCGGCTGCGGCCGGGCGACGTGCTGACCCACTGCTTCCGGCCCTTCCCGAACGCGCCGGTCACCGGCGACGGCAAGGTCAAGCGCGAGGTGCTGGCGGCGCGCGAGCGCGGCGTGCTGTTCGACATCGGCCACGGCATGGGCTCGTTCGGCTGGAAGACCGCGCGGGCGATGCTCGACCAGGGCTTCAAGCCCGACACCATCTCCTCCGACGTGCACGCGCTGTGCATCAAGGGCCCGGCCTACGACCAGGTGACGACGCTGTCGAAATTCCTGGCGCTGGGCATGCCGCTCGACGAGGTGATCGCGGCCTCGACCGTCAACGCCGCCAGGGCTGTGGGACGGCCCGAGCTCGGCACCTTCAAGCCCGGCAGCGTCGGCGACGCCAGCATCCTGTCGCTGAAGGACGGCGCCTTCCCGCTGGAGGATGTGCGCGGCGAGGTCGTCACCGCCGACCGGCGGCTCTTCGCCGAGGGCGTCGTGGTGGGCGGGCGCTGGTGGCATCCGGAAGGAACGGAATGATGCAGCGCGACGACATCGGGACCTTCGCCAACCATATCGGCGGGCGCTGGGAGGCGGAGCCGGAGACGATGCCGGCGGTGAACCCGGCGACCGGCGAGACGATCGGCCGGCTTCCGCGCAGCAGCCGCGAGACGGCGCGCCGCGCCATCGCTGCCGCCCGGCAGGCGCAGCCCGGCTGGGCCGCGACGCCGGTGTGGGAACGGGCCAAGGCCTGCCTCGCCATCGCCGCGCAGATCGACGGCGTGCGTGACCGCATCGCCCGCACCCTGAGCCTGGAGCAGGGCAAGCCGTTCCAGGAGGCGCGGGGCGAGGTCGGCAAGGCGGCGGACGGGTTCCGGCTGGCGGCCGAGCTGGTCAAGCAGCTGCGCGGCGAGACGCTGCCGGCGGAGGACCCGAGCAAGCTGGTGCTGACCCTGCGCCAGCCGCGCGGCGTCTATGCCGTGATCACGCCCTGGAACTTCCCGGTCAACATCCCGGTCGAATACCTGGCGCCCGGCATTGCCACCGGCAATGCCATCGTCTGGGTACCGGCGCCGACCACCTCGATGGCTGCGGTCGAGCTGATGCGCGCGATCGAGGAAGCGGGGCTGCCGCCCGGCGTGGTCAATCTGGTGATCGGGGAGGGAGCGGTGGTCGGTGACGAGATCGTCGCCCATCCGGACACCAACGGCATCGGCTTCACCGGCAGCCCGGATACCGGCCGGCGCATCGCCGAGCGCGGCGCCGGCAAGCCGATGCTGCTGGAGCTCGGCGGCAACGGGCCGGTGCTGGTGTTCGAGGACGCCGATCTCGACCGCGCCGCCGCGGCCGCGGCCGGCGGCGCCTTCTTCAACGCCGGCCAGGTCTGCGCCGCCACCGGCCGGGTGCTGGCCCATCGCAGCATCGTCGAGCCCTTGGCGCAGCGGCTGGTCGAGATAGCCCGGTCGCACAAGCTGGGCGACCCGCTGCAGCAGGGCACCACCATGGGGCCGCTGAACAACCCCAAGGTCGCGGCCAAGGTGCGCGAGCATGTCGAGGATGCCGTCGCCTGCGGCGCCACGGTCCTGGCCGGCGGCCGGCCGCGGCCGGATCTGGGCAGCGACCTGTTCTTCGAGCCGACCGTGATCACCGGCGTCACCCGCGACATGCGGATCAACCGGGAGGAGACGTTCGGCCCGGTGGTCCCTGTGCTGGCCTTCGACGACGACGAGGAGGCGCTGGACCTGGCGCTGGACACCGAGCACGGCCTCAGCGTCGGCCTGTTCACCGCCGACATGGACCGGGCGCTGCGCTTCGGCGAGGCGATCCCGGCCGGCATCGTCAACGTCAACGCCGGCAGCACCTATTGGGAGCTGCACCTGCCCTTCGGCGGCGGCAGCGGCACCAAGAGCGGCATCGGCCGGCTCGGCGGCCGCCACACGCTCGAGGCGATGACCGAACTCAAGATGATCTCGATCACCCGGACCCATAAATGACCACAACGACACCTTCTGCCGCCGTGGCGGCGCGGCTTCTGGCCGATCTCGCCGACCTGCTGCTGCCGGGCGGCGGCGACTGGCCGTCCGGCGCCACCGTCGGCGTCCAGTCGGCCGTGGCGATCCGCCTGGTCGAGGAACGCGGCGAGGGCGGCCTCGCCCGCCTGGCCCAGGCGATCCTGAAGGCCGGCGGGCCCTTCGCCGATCAGCCGGAGGAGAAGCGCGTCGCCATCGCCGAGGCGGTGGAGACGGCGGAGCCCGAGCTGTTCGGCTGGGTTCGCGACGCCGCGTACTACGCCTATTACGAGAGTCCTTTCGTCGTCGCGGTGATCAACGCGCAGGGCCACCCCTACCGGCTGCGGCCGCATGTGAAGGGCTATCCCCTGCCGCGCTTCGATCCGGCGCGGGACGCGCCGAAGCACGGCCGTGGTGCCTACCTGCCGACCGAGGCCGTGCGCCGGGTCGACATCTCCCGTCTCGAACTCGACAGCGACCGCACGCAAGCCTGGGGCCTGAAGCGATGACCAAGCCGTCCTGCGACATCCTGATCATCGGCGCCGGCGCCACCGGATCGCTGGCCGCCGTGGTGCTGGCCCAGGCCGGGCTGAAGGTGGTCTGCCTCGAGCAGGGCTCCTGGGTCGAGGCCGGCGACCACCCGCATTACAGCCCCGACTGGTCCTGGCAGCGCCGCACCCGGTGGAACGCCGACGTCAACCGCCGCCGCCATCCGGACGACTACCCGGTGGTCACCGACAGCTCGCAGGTGCTGATGTGGAACGGCGTCGGCGGGTCGACCAATGTCTATGGCGCGATCTGGCCGCGCTACCGGCCGTCGGATTTCCGCAAGGGCGACGAGCACGGGCTGCAGCCGAACTGGCCGATCGCCTATGAGGACATCGCCCCGTTCTACGAGGCGGCGGACCGGATGATCGGCGTCAGCGGCCTGGCCGGCGACCCGGCGATGCCGCCGCGCGAGGCCTGCCCGACCGGGCCGCTGCCCTTCACCAAGGCGGCGCGCCGCCTGTCCCAGGCCTTCGATAAGCTCGGCTGGCACTGGTGGCCGGCGGAGGCGGGGGTGATCTCGGAGGACTATGACGGCCGGCCGGGCTGCAACGGCTGCGGCATCTGCAACGGCTGCCCGCGCGGGTCGATGAGCAAGTATTCGCTGTCGATCTGGCCCAAGGCCCTGGCGGCCGGTACCGAGCTGCGCATCCACGCCCGGGTGCTGCGGATCGAGAAGGGGCGGGACGGGCGCGCCACCGGCGCCCTCTACATCGACCGCGAGACCGGGCGCACCGAGTTCCAGCCGGCCGAGATCGTGGTCGTCGCCGCCAACGGCGTCGGCACGCCGCGGCTGCTGCTGGCGTCGGACAACCTCGCCAACCAGTCGGACCAGGTCGGCCGCAACCTGCTGCACCACACGCTGGTCGGGGCCGAGATCTGGGTCGACGAGCCGATCGACGGCCATATGGGCTATGTCGCCTCGCTGATCAGCCGCGAATTCGCCGAGACCGATGTCGGCCGCGGCTTCGTCAACGGCTTCAACTTCAACTGCCTGACCAGCACCTCGGCCGCCGCCGAGGTCGCCGCCGGCTGGATCACCGAGACCCGCGCGCCCTGGGGCCGCGACCACCATCGCTGGTTCGAGCGCCATTTCGGCCACGGCATCGGCATCTACGCGATCGGCGACGACCTGCCGAACCCGGAGAACCGCGTCGCCCTGGATCCGGTGAAGCGCGACGCCGACGGCATCCCGGTCGCGACCATGCATTACGCGCCGGGCGAGAACGACCGGCGGATGATGAACTACATGCTCGACCGGCTGGTCGATATCGGCAATGCGGCCGGCGCCTTCGAGGTGAAGCTGCAGGACTACCGCGACAAGGACGGCGTGTACCGCACCCCGGCCTGGCACATGATCGGCACCTGCCGCATGGGCAGCGATCCGGAGACCTCGGTGGTGAACAAGTGGCACCAGAGCTGGGACGTGCCGAACCTGTTCATCGTTGACGGCAGCGTCCTGGCCACCGGCGGCGTGGTCAACCCGACCCCGACGATCTCGGCCCTGGCCTTGCGGGCCGCGACCCATATCCGCGACAATTTCCGCGAGCTGAAGGGCGCGACCCGGCCGATGGCGGCGTGATACGGCCGCAAGGATGGGGACCGAGCCAATCCCAAGCCGTCATGGCGAGGAGCGAAGCGACGTGGCCATCCAGGGCCGGTGCGAGCCGCCCTGGATGGCCACGCCCCTGCGGGGCTCGCCATGACGGCTTTGTATTCTCGTACTGTTGGCAGGAATCCGAGGGAGTCCAGACCATGCTGCAGCCGCCGCCGGCCGAGCCGGGCATGCGCGAGGAGGAGGTCGACACCCCGGCCCTGATCCTCGACCTCGACGCCTTCGAGGCCAATCTCGACCGCATGGCCGGGCTGGCCGCGGCGGCCGGCGTCAGGCTGCGGCCGCACGCCAAGACCCACAAATCCCCGGTCATCGCCCATCTGCAGCTGGCGCGCGGCGCGGTCGGCCAATGCACCCAGAAGGTGGCGGAGGCCGAGATCCTGGCCTGGGGCGGGGTGCCCGACATCCTGGTCAGCAACGAGGTGGTGTCCCCGCGCAAGCTGGCGCGGCTGGCGGCGCTGACCCGGATCGCGCGGGTCGCCGTCTGCGCCGACCATCCGGACGGAATCGCGGCAATCGAGGCCGCGGCCGAGGCGGCAGGCACGCGCCTCTCCGTGCTGGTGGAGATCGATGTCGGCACCGGCCGCTGCGGCGTGGCGCCGAGGGAGGAGGCGGTGGCGCTGGCCCGTCGCATCGCCGCCAGCCGGCACCTCGTCTTCGGCGGGCTGCAGGCCTATCACGGCCGCGCTCAGCATCGAAGGTCGCCGGAGGAGCGCGCCGCCGCCATCGCCGAGGCGGCGGAGGCGGCGGGGCGGACGGTGGAAGATCTGCGCCGGGCCGGCCTCGGCTGCCCGATCGTCGGCGGCGCCGGCACCGGCACCTTCGCACTGGAGGCGGCGAGCGGCGTGTTCACCGAGCTGCAGGTCGGCTCCTATGCCTTCATGGATGCGGATTACGCCCGCAACGACCCGCCGCCGCCGTTCCGCCAGGCGCTGTTCGTGCTGGCGACGGTGATGAGTGTGCCCCGCGACGGCGCCGCCGTGGTCGATGCCGGGCACAAGGCGCTGCCCACCGACAGCGGTCTGCCGCTGGTCTGGGGCCGCGACGGCCTCCGCTACGAAGGCCCGTCGGACGAGCACGGGCGGCTGGTGATCGAGCCCGGCGCCGCCAAGCCGAAGCTCGGCGAGCGGCTGCGCCTGGTTCCGGGCCATTGCGACCCGACGGTCGACCGCTACGACTGGTATGTCGGGGTCAGGGCCGGCCGGGTCGAATGCCTGTGGCCGGTCGCGGCCCGCGGCGCCATGGCCTGACAGGATGAATCTTCGCCGGGTGAGGACGGATCCCGGCCTCGACAAACGCTCTCACCCGGAGGTGCCGAGCGCCTCCGACCTCTCCCGCAAGCGGGAGAGGCAAAACACTCCGGTTTCGTAGGTCGGGGCCGCGAGGGCGGCGGGATGTTGGGTTCGCCGCGGCGACCCAACCGACGCGGTCAACCCGTGTCCGGAGGCTTGCGCCGGGCGGGGGCAGCGGAGCGGGGCCCGGGCGGATCGTCCTCGCCGTCCTCGCCGCCCTGCGGCGGCAGGAAGCCGAGCTCCTCCATCGCCTCGTCGGCCATCTCCAGCCACTGCTCCACCCGCACCGGATAGCCCCAGCGCCGGCACAACGCCGCCACCGCCACCTCCGGACGGCTGGCCTCGATCAGCTCCACCACCTCCGGCCGCTCCAGCCGCTCATGCATCTCGGCTTCACGGCGGTCGGCCTCCTCGCCATCCTCGGACACCTCATAGGCCGCCGCCATCATCGCCAGCTGCACCCGCAGCCCGTGCCAGTCCTCCTGCGCCGCCTCCCGCTGCGCCGCCGCCTTGCGCTCCTCCTTCTCCTGCCGGGACAGCTTGTCCTTCAGCAGCAGGGTCAGACGCACGGCGCGGGCGGCGACGGCGAATCTCTGGCAGTAGTCGACGCCGGGCTGCGGCGCCTCGACCGCTTCGGTGCGGGTGGCTTCGGCGATCTCCATGCCCATCTCGACCAGCCGGTCGAGCGCGCGCAGATCCGCCGTCCGCTCCCCTTCGGGAGCGGCCGCCGGGTCCAGGTCCTGGTCGGTCTGCGTCGTGTCCATGGAACGTGGCATGAACATAGCTGATCGATAATACTACTGCGATCGTGGTCCCGGCCCGCAGGCCGGAGTGAACTGAGGTCGGGTCACGTCAGTGCATCGGGCGGGGCGCCTTCGTGTTGCCTCTCCCGCAAGCGAGACCTTTTCAGAATTTCCAACACCGTCATTGCGAGCGCAGCGAAGCAATCCAGGGGCCGCACGCACCGGCCCCTGGATTGCTTCGTCGGCTTCGCCTCCTCGCAATGACGATGAGGGATGGGTGTTTTGAAAAGGTCTCGCAAGCGGGAGAGGCAATGCCTCACCGCCTTGTGATCGGGTGACTCGGTCTGGCCTAAACCCTCACGCTCCAAGCTCATCCGCTTCAGGAGGCCGGCGCGGCGAGGGCAGGGGAGGCGTATTCCGCCATTCCCGTGATCACCCGCTCGACCTCCTCGACGCTGGTGTGCCGGGGATCGATGTCGTCCGCCACCACGCGGCCGCGGCGCATCACGACGATGCGGTCGACCACCTGGAAGACGTGGTGGATGTTGTGGGCGATGAAGATGCAGGAATGCCCCGAATCCCGGGCGTTGCGGACGAAGCGCAGCACGCCCTGCGTCTCGGCCACGCCCAGATTGTTGGTCGGCTCGTCGAGGATGATCAGGTCGCTGTCGAAATGCATGGCGCGGGCGATCGCCACGGCCTGGCGCTCGCCGCCGGACAGCGAGCCGATCGGCGTGTCGGGCGGGATGTCCTTGCTGATGCCGACCTTCTTCATCAGGTCGCGCGCCACCGCTTCCATGGCGGCGTGGTCCATGCGGTTCAGCAGGCGGGGGCCCCGGATCGGCTCGCGGCCCAGGAACAGGTTGCGGGCGATCGACAGCTGCGTCACCAGCGCAGAGTCCTGGTAGATCGTCTCGATGCCGTGGGCGATGGCGTCGGTGGTGCTGCCGATCTCCACCTTGCGGCCGCGGATGAAGATGTCGCCGCTGGTCGGTGGCACGGCGCCCGACAGGATCTTGATCAGCGTCGACTTGCCGGCGCCGTTGTCGCCCATAAGGCCGACGATCTCGCGCTCGCCGACCGTGAAGCTGACATCCTCCAGCGCCCGCACCCGGCCGTAGAACTTGCTAATATGCGCCATGCGGATCAGGGGTTCGGCCATGGCGATCAGCTCCCTGCCTGGTGCCGGCGGTCGAGCCAGGAGTGCAGCGCCATCATCCCCAAGATGATCGCGCCGATGAAGATGTTGTAGGCGAGGCCGGGCACGCCGATCAGGACGATGCCGTTGCGCATCACCCGCAAAATGAAGATGCCCAGCACGGTGCCGAGGATGGTGCCGCGCCCGCCGCCCAGCGCCGTGCCGCCGATCACCACCATGGCAATGACCTCGAGTTCGTAGCCGGTGCCGCTGTTCGGGTTGGCGGCCGAGGTGCGGATCGAGCTGATCACCCCGGCCAGGGCGGCCATCGTGGCCGACAGCACGAACAGCGCGATCTTGGTGCGGCCGACGCGCACGCCGCGGGCCCGCGCCGCGCCGGGGTTGCCGCCCGCGGCCTGGATCCAGTTGCCGGCCTTGGTCTGGTTCAGCACATAGCCCATCGCCAGGGCGGCGGCGATGAACCAGAACAGCGACATGTAGATGCGGAAGCTTCCGACATAGAAGTCGCCCGCCAGCAGCCAGGCCAGCCAGTTGCCGCCGGTGTTCCAGGTCCGCTGCGGGAAGCCGTCGGTGATGAACAGCGCCGTGCCGCGCACCACCAGCAGCATGCCGAGCGTCACCAGGAAGGACGGGATCCGCAGCCGGGTCACGAACCAGCCGTTCACCAGCCCGACCAGGGCGGCGACGGCGATCGCGGCGACGAAGCCGGCCTCCAGCGGCGCGGCGCCGCTGTTGAACAGCGTCCACATCAGCACCGGGGCGAAGCCGAAGACCGAGCCGACCGAGAGGTCGAACTCGCCGGATGTCATCAGCAGCGTCATGGCCAGCGCGATCAGGCCGAGCTCGACCGTGAAGGCCAGGGTGTTGCCGATGTTCTGGGGCGACAGGAATTCCGGGTTGATGGCCCAGAACACGGCGAGCTCGACCACCAGCAGGATGAGGGGGCCGAATTCGGGCTTGGCCACCAGGCGATGGACGATCGATCGGGCGTCGAAGGGCGGGCGGCCCGGGCGGGCGGCATCCGCGGCGGCACCGGCCGCCGCGGGCGCCTCCGCCCCGGCGCTACTTGCCGGAGAGGATCTTGTCATAGATCTCGGCCCTGTCCTTCTCGTACAGCGCGCCGGTGATGACGTTGAACCCGGGCGGGATGCCGCCGGACGCCATCGCCGCCAGCGACAGGGCGACGTAGCTGGTCGCCTGCGGGTCCTGCCACTGCGCCGCGTTGACGTAGCCGGTCAGGACCTCCTGCGTGGTGTCGAGCGAGTTGCCCCAGCCGACGACCGGGATCTCGCCGGGCTTGACGCCGACCTGGTCGAAGACGCGCTTGATGCTGCCGGTCACCAGGTCGCCCAGGCCGATGATCGCCTTCACCTTGGTCCGGTTGGCGGTCAGGTAGTCGACCATGCGGCTGATCACCTCGGCCTGGTCCAGCGTGTTGTCGGTCACCTCCCAGGTGATGCCGAGCGGCTTGAACACGCTGGAGATGCCTTCCTCCTCCTGCACGCCGTAGGTCGCACCGGGCACCTCGACCGGCAGCCAGACGAAGTCGCCGGACTTCACCAGGCCCTTGTCGACCAGGTACTGCGCCCAGTTCCGGCCGAAGGTGGTGTTGTCGCCGCCGACATAGGCGTCGAAGCCGGCCGTCGGGTCGGGGGTGTTGAAGTTGACGATCGGGATGCCCGCGGCCTTCGCCTCCTTCACCACCGCGACCAGGCTGCCCGGGTCGGGGCTGGTGGTGACGATGCCGTCCGCCTTGGCCGCGATCGCGGCGCGCACCGCCTCCTGGTGCGACGGCACGTCGCCGTTGTGGAACGAGGTGTTCACCGTCTGGCCGGTATCGGCGGCCCATTGCTTGGCGCCGGCCAGGAAATAGGTCCAGACCGGATCGGCCGGCGATCCGTGCGATATCCAGTAATAGGTCTTCGCCTGGGCCGCGGCCGGCGCCGCCAGCGCCAGCAGGACGCCGCACAGCAGCAGCGACAATCGCCTGAACATGCGTTTCCTCCCCTGTTATCGCCGCCTTCGCTGTCGATGGGCGGCATGCATCGAGACTGACACAGCGCGGGCCAGCCCGGCGAGGATCGCCGCGCTTCAGCGCATCGCGGTGCCCTCGGGCTGCGTCTTCGCTTCGACGGTCTCGTCGCGCTCCGGGTCGAAGAAAGCGCGGTGGCCGGCGTCGAGCGTCAGGCCCAGCGCCTTGATCCGGTCGTCGGGCACCTTCTCCAGCCTGGTGTAGCCGGGGTGGTGGTGCTGCTTGTACGGGTCGTTCCAGGCCGCGTTGTAGCAGCACAACATGACGTTGCGCGGATGCTCGGACTTGTTCTGCTCCGAGGCATGCAGCGTGTTGGCGTGGAAGAAGCAGGCGTCGCCCGGCGCCATCTCCATGTAGTCGCGCGGCATCCGCTCGAGCGCCTGGTTCACCCGCTCCATGTCGGCGCCGGTCTGGCCGCCGACCCTTCCGTGGTCGATCCGGCCCAGCTTGTGGCTGCCGCGGATCATCTGCAGGCAGCCATTCTCCTTCGTCGCCCGGTCGACCGCGATGGCGACCGACAGCATGTCGGGATACAGGCAGCCATTGTTGTACCAGTAGCCGTAATCCTGGTGCCAATCCCAGGCGCCGCCGGCGCGCGGCCGCTTCATCGTCAGCTTGGAGTGGTAGTGGTAGACCTCGCCGCCCAGCAGCGTCTCGGCGCCGCCGACCATGCGCTCGCAGCGGGCGAAGGCGCCGAACAGGTCGTCGCCCGGGTGGTTCCACAGCGCCAGCTCGGTCGACCCGCCCAGGCTGTCCTTCAGCGCCACGACATGGCTGCGGATGCCCTCGTCCTGGGCGATCGCCTGCTGCAGCAGGCCGATCTCCTCGGCATCGAAGAAGCTGCGCTTGACCACATAGCCGTCGCGCCAGAAGGCGGCGTGGTCGGCCTCGGTCAGCTGGGGAAAGGGCATGGGGTTCCTCCTCCTGCCGGCTACGGCAGGTTCTCTCTGGTGAAGATCTCGATCCGCACCGGGGCGGCCGGCTCGGCCGGGCCCGGGCGGGTGTGGTGGCCCAGCAGCAGCCGCAGCGTCTCCGCCGCCTCGGCCCGCGGGTTCTGGTTGATCGCCGCGTCCATCACCCCGTCGATCAGGAAGCGGCGGGTGGGCGGCGTCAGCTCGTGGCCGATATAGACCAGGTGCGGCGCGTCGGCCGGCCGGCGGCGCAGCACCTCGGCCACGCCGCGGTTGCCGCCGCCGATGTTGTAGAGGCCGATCAGCCCGGGATGTCTCTCGAGCAGCCGCTCGGTCACCGCGGCGCTCTGCTCGACGCTGTCATGGCCCTCGACCAGGGCCGGGACGGTCAGGTTCGGGAAGCGCTCGCGCAACACGCTGCGGAAGCCGGCCTCGCGCTCCTCATGGCCGCGATAGGCCAGGCTGCCGGCGATCAGCCCGACCTCGCCGGCGCGCCCGGCCAGGAAGCGGCCCATCAGGTCGCCGGCGGTGCGGCCGGCGGCGCGGTTGTCGACGCCGACATAGCCGATGCGGGCGGATTGCGGCAGGTCCGAGACCATGGTCGCCACCGGCACGCCGGCGGCCGCCAGCTCCGCCACCGCCTCGCGCACCGCAGGGTGGTCCAGCGCGATGAAGCCGACGCCGTCGCTGCCGCGGCTGACCCGGCGCAGCGCCTCGGCCAGGGCATCGGGATCGAAGCCTTCGATCAGGTGCAGCCGCGGCTTCACGCCGAAGGCGGTGAAGTCGCGCTCGGCCGCCAGCACCGCCTCGCCCAGGTCGCGGATGAAGGTGTTGCTGCCGGCCGGCAGCACGATGTCGAACTGCAGGATCCTGCCGCGCGACAGCAGGCTGGCGGCCAGGTTGGGGGCGTAGTTCAGCCGCTGCACCACCGCCTGCACCCGGCTCGCGGTCTCGGCGTTGACGCCGTCGCGGCCGTTCAGCACCCGGTCGACCGTAGCCAGGCTGACCCCGGCCTCGCGGGCGATGTCGACCATGCGGGCCTTGGCGGGGGAGGGAGAGGTGGTCTGCTTCATTCGGAGATCGATTTTCTTGTTTCCTTTTCCTGTCATTGCCGGGCTTGACAGAAAGGGGGAAGCCGAACGTCACACCCCCCGCGCCCGCAGCTTGCCGTCGATGAAGGCCTTGGCGCGGGGCACGTCGGCCTCCTCCAGATGCTCGATGATCAGCGGGATGTTCGGATGCCGGCGGGACAGGCGCTGCAGGTACAGGTCGTAGTTCAGCGACCCCAGCCCCGGCGCCGGCAGCTCGATCTCGCCGACGCCGCGGAAGCTGTGCGCCTCCGACGCGTCGATGTCGGCATGCTTCTCCGACTTGTCGGCGCCGGAGCGCTTCACGTCCTTGGCGTGGCTGATGCGGATGCGGTCGTCCAGCGCGTCGAAGATCCGGTTCAGCTCGCGGTCCATGCGGTCGATGTTGTGGGCCTCGAAATAGTTGGTCGGGTCCATCAGCAGGCCCAGGCCGGGGCTGGGCACGTCGGCGAACAGGCGCAGCGTCTCGTCGACCGAACCGATGACGTTGTTGACATAGGTCTCCAGCAGGAACACCGCGCCGTGGTCATAGGCGGTCCGGGCGAGGTCGGCGATGACCGCGCGGCACTCCTCGTAACCTTCCTCGGTCTTATTCCTCGGGTGGTGCACCCAGTCGCTGTCGGTGGCGAAGGTGCCGGTCTCGCTGATGACATAGGGGCTGCCCAGATCGCGGGCGTGGCGGATCAGCGTCCGCAGATGCTCCAGCTTCGCCTGCCGCGCCGCCGGGTCGGGGTGGACGATGTTGGTGTAGCCACTGATGGCGCAGACCGGCAGGTCGTGGTCGCGGAAGGTCTCGCGGATGGTCCGGCACTTGTCGCGCGTGATCGCACTCGTCGACAGGTCCATGTCCTTGAAGGCGAGGTCGAGCTGGACGGTGTTGAAGCCCAGCGCGCGGATCTTCCTCGCCGTCTCCGGCAGCGAATAGGGGAAGTATCCGGTGAAGATGCCGACCTGGATCATGACGCGTTCCTCCTCCGTTCTGCTTGTTGTCGTTGTCAGGCGCCGAATTCCGCCAGGCGGACGGCGCGCTTCTCGGTGAGCGAGCGGTAGGCGGCCTCGACCAGCGCCATGGTGCGGACGTTGTCGGCGCCGCTCAGCAGCGGCGGCTCGCCGGTCTTCACCGCGTATTGCAGCTGCTCCATCACGCCCTTGAAGGCGTGCGGGAACCACATCGTGTCCCAGCGCGGCTGCACCCATCGGCCCCCGGTCTCCGGCGCGCAATAGGAGAGGGTGCTGGGGCTGCCCTTCGGATAGTCCGGCCAGCCGATGGTGCCCTGGGCCAGGCCCTCCGTCCCCTCGACCCGCCATTTGATGTAGATGTCGCTATCGAAGCCCTCCTGCCGCGGGCCGGACCAGACATCCTCCAGGCTCACCGCCATCAGCCCGCCCGGGAAGGACAGGGTGGAGCAGCAGATGCCGTCGCGATGCGGGAAGCGGGTGCGCGGGTCGGTCCGCGCCGCCGTAGTGATCTCGACCGGGTCGCCGAACAGGAAGCGCAGCACGTCGAGGTGGTGGATGCTCATGTTGAGCAGCGTCAGCCGGCCATAGGCCTCGAGGAAGGGCTGCCAGTGCGGGATCGCCCGCATCTCGATGGTGGCCAGCACCGGGATGCCCAGGGCGTCGCGGTCCAGCAGCTGCTTCAGCACCCGCATCGATTGGTCGAAGCGCATGTTCTGGTTGACCGACAGCACCTTGCCGGCGGCCGCGGCCTCCGCGGCCAGGCGCTGCGCCTCGGCATGATCCATGGCCAGCGGCTTCTGCGCCAGGATCGCCCGGATGTGCGGCTGGCGCAGGGCGTGGCGGATCAGGTCCGGCTGCCGGTCGGGCGGGAAGGCGATGTCCAGGATCTCGACCTCGCGGTCCTCGATCAGCGCGGCCGGCGTGTCGTGGACCCGGGGGACGCCCCAGCGCGCCGCCACCGCCCGCGCCTTGTCGGGGGTGCGGCTGGCGATGGCGGCCACCGGGAAGCCCGCCTCGCGATACGCCGCCAGATGCACATCCGCCATGATGAACCCGGCGCCGATCGCGCCGATGCGATGGTCACGGCAACGGATCTCGGGGTCGGGGATGAAGCCCGACGGCACGGACATGGCGGCCTCCCTGATCTATTTTGAGGTACGTTACCGATTCATTTTTTGAGATTCAACGCGAATCCTTCCGGAAAACCAAGTGTCTTTGCGAAGGAATTTGAGGTACGTTACCGGTCGGGGCGCCGGAGAGACATCGGGCGGCCGTCGGTGCCTGGCTCTCAAGCCAGCGTGAAGGCCTCGTGGACGGCTGATTGCAGCGAGCCGCCGAGGACCACGCCGCCGCCCGCCACATAGATCCGGTCGCCCAGGACGGCCGCGCCGACGGCATGGCGCGGGGTCGGCATCGGCGCGTGCTGCTGCCAGGACTCCGTCTTCGGGTCGTAGCTCTCCATCTGCCCGAACACCTTGGCCTGCCGCGGCACGCCCTCCTGCAGGATGCCGGCCTCGCCGCCCATCGCGAACAGGCGGCCGCGATAGACGACGAGCCCGTGCCCGGACCGGGCCGTCGGCATCGGCGATCGCTCCTCCCAGGTGTCGCGGTCGGGCAGGTACACGTGATGGAGATCGGTGTTGTACTCGAAGGTGTTGAAGCGTCCGCCGACGACATGGATCACCCCGTCATGGGCGACGCAGCCGACATGGTCGCGCGCGCCCGGCAGGGCCTTCCTCGTCTCCCAACGGTCGGTCTTCGGGTCGTAGACCTCGTGCCAGCCGACGCTCGCCCGCTCCTGCACCGGCGCGCCGCCGCCGCCGATCAGGTGGATCCTGCCGTCCAGCGCCACGGCGGCGGCGGCACCGCGGGCGCGGGGCAGGGGGGCGATGGTGCTCCACCGGTCCGTCGCGACGTCATAGGCATAGGCGTTGGTGTCGGGATCGCGGTTCTGCTGGATGAAGCCGCCGAGCGCGTAGACCCGCCCGGCATCGGCGGCGACGGCCACATGGTTGGCGCCGCGCGGCAGCGGCGCCGCGTCGAACCATCGATCCTGGCCGGGATCGTAGACATGGTGATAGGCGCGGTCGACGCGGCCTTCGCCATAGCCGCCGACGATGTGCATCCGGTCGGCCCAGGCGGTCGCCCAGGCCATCTCGCTGCGCGGCAGCGGCAGCGGCGCCCGCGGGATCCAGCGGCCCTGCGGCCCTTTCGGCGCGGGGCTGTCGAACACGCGCTGGGCTTCCTGGTCGGGCTCGAGGTGGTGCACGAAGTCCCCGCCCCTCAGGCGGGAATAGGGGGCGGGCGAGGGCGGCGCTTCCCTGAGCGGCGCCGGGTGGCCGGTGTGCTGGGCCAGCGCTTCGGCACCGAACGCCGCCGTCGCGACCCCGGCCGCAAGAAAGGTCCGGCGATCCATCTGAGGCCTCCCGGAATATGTCGTGAAGACTCGATGATACGGGGCGGAGCCGGGCTCGGCCAGCACGCCGGACGCCGCGGATTCGATCGCCGGGCGGGGCGGCCCGTCAGTGGATCAGCTGCTCGATCACCGCCGTTACGGTCCCCGCCTCGACCGGCTTCTGGATGACGGGGGCCCCGAAGCTGTCCAGCTCCGGGTCGGTGTAGCCGGTCATGAAGGAGAAGGGGATGCTGCGGCGCTGCAGCGTCCGCGCCACCGGGAAGACCCGCTGGCCGTGGTCGAGCCGGACGTCGAGGACGGCGGCATCGAGATCGCCGGCCTCGGCGAGGCGCAGCCCGTCTTCGAGCGAGGGGGCCGGCCCCAGGATCTCGAAGCCGAGCGACCGGAGGATGCCCTGCACGTGCAGGGCCAGGACCTGGTCGTCCTCGACCACCAGGATCCGCTTGGCCGTGCGCTGCGGGACCGCAGGGGCTTTCGGGCCCGGCGGCCGGCGGACGCCGCTGGGCGGCTGCGGCCGGGGCGCGTGGTCGGGCCGGCTGGCCCAGGCCAGGGGGCGCGGCCATTGCGCCACCGCCTCCAGCCCCGGGCCGTCGAGGATCTGCAGCCATTCGGCCTTCAGGCGGATCAGCCCGGCCCGCTGCAGCTTCATCACCATCCGGTTGGTGTGGACCGGCGAGATCCCCAGGGCGTCGGCGATGTCCAGCTGGGTCAGCGGCAGCCGCAGGCCGCGGTCGCTGACGAGATCCCGGGCCGCGGCCCGCTCGAACAGCCCCAGCAGGAGGGCGGCGAGACGCTCGTCGGCATTGAGGCATCCGAGCGACAGCAGGGTCTCGTGCGCCTGCGCGTTCTCCAATGCCAGGATGACGCAGAGCTGGCGCATGGCGGAGGCCGAGGCGGCGTCGATCAGCTCCGCGACCGGGACCGTCGCCACCCGCGCGTCGGTGAGGGCGACGGCGGGGGCCGGCACCGATCCGGAGAACTGCGAGGTCACGCCGACCAGGTCGCCCGGCATGAGGAAGCGAAGGATATGCCGCCGCCCGTCGGTCAGCGTGCGGAACTGCGCCATCCAGCCGGATCGGAGGAGGTGGAGGCAATCGCGGTCGCCCCAGTCGGTCCGGTCCCCCTTTGCCAGGCGGTGCTGGTCCGCGGCGATGAGCCGCGACCTGGCCGCGGGCGCGAGCAGATCGAGCGGCGGCCGCGCCCATGCGGGCTCGTCCCGCCGGCCCGGCCGGAGGCCGTCCACGGGCGGCAGGGTTCCGGACGATGCGGGGGGAGCGGCCATCTGGAGCGGCATGGGTCCAGCCCTCTCGCTTGAGATGTCGACGTATCTTAGTCAACGCGCAGGCGATCCACAGGTTCCGCGCGCACGGCTTCGGCCCGTCAAAAGCAGATTCAAGATGCGTATAAATGCAAGCCACAAATATACATTGAAGTTTGTAAAATAAAAAATGTTAATTCCGGCCATGCCGAATTGCCGCGAACTGGAGATGATCCATTCCCCTTCGGCCGCCGCTGCTTCGTTCCTGTGTTGTGGCCCGCGCCTCGTCGGGCTAGATTCCACAACACGGCCGGCCGGATCTGGCGGCTCTCTCTCCCATCGGCTTCGGCGTGGGCAGATCTTTTCCAGAGGGCTAGAGATGAACGGCAAGACCGGGGTTGCAGCACCCGCGACGACACGGCCGGCGTCAGCGGTTTCCCCGGCGGGAGAGCGGGCGGCGCAGGAGATCCTGCAGGCGCTTCCGGCCGCGATCTACACCACCGACGCCGCCGGGCGCATCACCTTCTACAACGAGGCCGCGGCCGCGCTGTGGGGCTGCCGGCCGGAGCTGGGGAAGAGCGAGTTCTGCGGCTCCTGGAAGCTGTACTGGCCGGACGGCACGCCGCTGCCGCATGACGAGTGCCCGATGGCCTTGGCGCTGAAGCAGGGGCAGGCGATCCGGGGCATGGAGGCGGTGGCCGAGCGGCCCGACGGTACGCGGGTCCCGTTCATCCCGTATCCGACGCCGCTGTTCGACGCCGCGGGCCGGCTGGCCGGCGCCGTGAACATGCTGGTCGACATCACGGAGCGGCATCGTGCCGAGCAGCAGACCTTGGCCTTGGCCGAGGAGCGCGCCCGCGGCGAGCAGGCAGCGCAGCGGCTGGCAGCGATCGTGGAATCCTCCGCGGATGCGATCGTGGCCAAAGACCTCAACGGCGTCATCACCAGCTGGAATCAGGGGGCCCAGCGCCTGTTCGGCTATACCGCCGAGGAAGCCGTCGGCCAGCCGATCACCATCGTGATCCCGGAGGACCGGCTGGGCGAGGAACCGGAGATCCTGGCCCGGATCCGCCGGGGCGAGCGGGTCGAGCATTTCGAGACCATCCGCCGCCGGAAGGACGGCAGCCTGGTCGAGATCTCGCTGACGATCTCGCCGATCCGGAACCGCGAGGGCGAGATCGTCGGCGCCTCGAAGATCGCCCGCGACATCACCGACCGGAAGCAGGCTCAGGAGCGCCAGACCCTGCTGCTGCGGGAGATGAGCCACCGGGTCAAGAACCTGTTCGCCCTGGCCGGCGCCGTCATCACCCTGAGCACCCGCGCCGCGCAGTCGCCGGAGGAGCTGGCGGAGCAGGTGCGGAACCGGCTCGGCACCCTGGCCCGCGCGCATGAGCTGACCCTGCCGGACCTGCGGCGCGAGCAGGCGGCGACGCCGACCACGCTCGAGGCCCTGTTGCGCACCATCGTGTCGCCCTTCGAGGACCGGAGCGACGGGCGCGTCGCCATCGCCGGGCCGGAGGTGGCCGTCGGCGGCCACGCCGTGACCAGCCTGGCGCTGCTGCTGCACGAGCTGGCGACCAACGCCGCCAAATACGGCGCCCTGTCCGCGGCGTCGGGCCGGATCGCCGTCGTCTGGACGGTCGAGGGCGAGGCCCTGTCGCTGAGCTGGACCGAACGGGGCGGGCCGCCGGCCGCCGGGAGCGCCCATGGCGACGGCTTCGGCACCTGGCTGGTCGACAGCACCGTCAAGGGCCAGTTGCAGGGTCAGATCGCTCGCCACTGGGGCGCCGAGGGTCTGACCATCACGATGACCATGCCGCTCGACCGCCTGGCCGGGTGACCTTCATCGGAGTGAGACTTTCGTCGTAGCCGTGGAACCCGGCCATGCGCCGGGCGTTCTCTGACATGACCGGCGACGACCGGTCGGCGCCGGTCGAGAGCGACAGTATGGCCGCGATCCTGATCGTGGAAGACGAGCCCTTCGTGCGGATGATGGCGGAGGATGCGGCGCAGGGCCTCGGGCTGGAGCCGCTGTCCGCAACCGACGGCGAGGCGGCGATCGCCATGGCCCGCGCCGCGCAGGCGCTGCAGATCCTGTTCACCGACATCCACATGCCGCCCGGCCCGGACGGCTGGACCGTCGCCCGTGCGGTGCGGGAGATCCATCCCGGCATCCGGGTGATCTACACCAGCGGCCAGGCCGGGCCGGAGGACTGCGCCCGGCTCGGCGTCCCGCGGGCCCGGCTGCTGCCGAAGCCCTACACCCAGGCGGAGCTGGCCGCCGCGATCGCCGAAACGGCCGGCGACGGGATCGCAGGACCGTCCTGAGCGGACGGCGATCCAAGACCGGAACCTCCTCTCCGCCGCGCCCGTTCGCCTGACGAGGGCCTTCGCCCGAAGACCTTGTCCAGGAGACCGGCGATGGATGATCTGGAACGGCGCATCCGCGAGCACGCCCACCGCATCTGGCTGGAGGAGGGCTGCCCCTCCGGACGGGAGGAGGCGCATTGGGACATGGCGCGCGAGCTGGTCGCGATCGAGGACGGCCAGCGCGACGCGACCCGCCCCAACCCGGTCGCCACGGAAGGCGAGGAGGTCATCCACCCCGAACCGGTCGAACCGGTCGAGGCGGTGGAAGGCCTGGGCGACCTGCCGGGGCGCACCGACCAGTCCGAAGGCCGCGACTACCCGAAGCGGAAAGGCCGCCGCCCCGCCGGCCGAAGCTAACAGGATCGCCGTCATGCCGCAGACCGCCGACATCACCGCCGCCACCGGGGATCGGGACTGGCTCCTGGCCGCCCACGATCCCGCCGTCACCCTTTATGTCGCCACCGAGCCGGTACAACGTGCTGTCGGCGGCAGCGGGGCGAAGCTGCAGCATCTGCGGCAGGCGCTGGAGCAGCGGCTGCAGAGCTGCGACCTGACGCCGGAACGCCGCAAGGACTTGCTGGACGCGGGCGAGCGGGCGCTGTCCGGCGCCGATCTCGCCGCCCTCGACCCCGGCTTCGCGCTGTTCCTGGCGGAGGACCGGGTCGAGACCCTGCCGCTGGGCGAGGCGCCGCCGCAGGACATCAGCGCGGTCGGCCACCGCTTCCTGCTGCGCCCGATCCTGGACCGGCTGGGCCCGGGCGAGCGCTTCCACATCCTGGCGATGAGCGCCGGCGGCACGCGGCTGCTCGAGGCGACGCGCGAGCATTGGCGCGACATCACCCCGCAGGACCTGCCGCATTCGCTGAGCGAGGTGGTCGCCGGGACCGAGGTCGAGATCACGCGCCAGGCCAATCAGCCCGGGCGCGGCAGCGCCGGCGGCGCCACCTCGGCCACGCGGCACAGCTATGAGAGCCCGGCCGAGCTGCACAAGACGCAGCTGGTCGACTACATCCGGCACAGCGTCAATGCCGTGCGCCGCCGGCTGGCCGGCGACCCCGCCCCGGTGGTGCTGGTGGCGGAGCCGGAGCTGGCCGGCCAGGTCCGCGGCGCGGGCGACTGGCCGGAGCTGCTGCCGGACTTCGTCAGCCGCCACCCGGCGCGGCTGCGCGACGAGGAGCTGCATGCGGCGGCCCTGTCGCTGCTGCCGCCCGAGGACGAGAGGGCGGCACCGGTGCTCGACCGCATCCAGGCCCGGCTCGGCACGGCCGAGCCCACCGTCGCCATCAAGCTGGAGGAGATCCTGACCGCCGCGCGCGACGGCCGGGTCGATTCCCTGCTGATCGCTGCGGACGAGACGATCTGGGGCCGCTTCGACGAGGACGGGGGCGGGGTGACCGCCCGCGGCACGCAGACCGGCGGCGAGGAGGATCTGCTGAATCTCGCGGCGGTGATGACGCTGGCGGCCGGCGGCACCGCCTTCAGCCTGCCGCGGTCCCGGCTGCCGCGCTCCGTGCCGGCCGCGGCCGCACTGAGATATTGAGGTGAGCGGGCGATGAGAGGGATCGGGAAGGCTGTCGCGCTGACGGTCGCGGCCGTGGTCGTGCTGGCCGTCGCCGCGGCCGGCGGCGTCTATCTGCTCGCCACCACCGGGGGCGAGGCGCAGCTGCCCGAACAGGCGTCGATCGGGCCCAGCCCGAAGCTTCCCGAGCCGACGACATCGCTGATCCCGACCGTCGCCATCGCCCCGGCGAAGGGCTGGGCCGAAGGGGCCAAGCCGACCCCCGCATCCGGCCTCGCCGTCACCGCCTTCGCCCAGGGGCTCGATCATCCGCGCTGGCTCCTGGTGCTGCCGAACGGCGACGTGCTGGTGGCCGAGAGCAACGCGCCGAAGCGGCCCGAGGAGGGCAAGGGCGTCAAGGGCATGGTCTACCAGGCGGCGCAGGGCTGGGCCGGCGCCGGGGTCGAGAGCGCCAACCGCATCACCCTGCTGCGCGACGCCGACGGCGACGGGGTGGCGGAGACCCGCAGCGCATTGCTGCAGGGCCTGAACTCGCCCTTCGGCATGGCGCTGGTCGGCCAGGACCTCTATGTCGCCAACACCGACGCCGTGCTGCGCTTCCCCTACAAGGACGGCGACACGGAGATCGTCGGGCCGGGCGTGAAGGTCGCCGACCTTCCAGCCGGGCCGCTGAACCACCACTGGACCAAGAACATCATCGCCAGCCCGGACGGCAAGCGGCTCTACGCCACCGTCGGCTCGAACAGCAATGCCGGCGAGAACGGCCTCGACAAGGAGGAGCGGCGGGCGGCGATCCTGGAGATCGATATCGCCAGCGGCCGGTCCCGCATCTTCGCCTCCGGCCTGCGCAACCCGAACGGCCTGGGCTGGGAGCCGGAGACGGGCGCGCTGTGGACCGCGGTGAACGAGCGCGACGAGCTCGGCAGCGACCTGGTGCCGGACTACATGACCGCGGTGAAGGAGGGCGGCTTCTATGGCTGGCCCTACAGCTATTACGGCCAGCATGTCGACAGCCGCGTCTCGCCGCAGAAGCCGGAGCTGGTGGCCAGGGCGATCGTGCCGGACTATGCGCTGGGCAATCACACCGCGTCGCTCGGCCTGGCCTTCGCCGAAGGCTCGCTGCTGCCGGACCGGTTCCGCCACGGCGTCTTCATCGGCCAGCACGGCTCGTGGAACCGCAATCCGCCCAGCGGCTACAAGGTGATTTTCGTGCCTTTCTCCGGCGGCCGCCCCTCCGGCCCGCCGGTCGACGTCCTGACCGGCTTCATCAGCGCCGACGGCGACGCGCAGGGGCGGCCCGTCGGCGTCGCGATCGACCGCCGCGGCGCGCTGCTGGTGGCGGACGATGTCGGCAACACCGTCTGGCGCGTGGCGCCGCAGCAGCAGACCGCGGCCAGGCCGTAACCTGGAGACCAGCCATGACCACGATGCGATGCGTCCGGATCCACGGCTTCGGCGGCCCCGAGGTGCTGTCGGTCGAGGAGGTGGCGGCCCCCCATCCGGCCGGGGGCGAGGTGCTGGTGCGGGTGCACGCCGCCAGCGTGAACCCGGTGGACGCCAAGATCCGCTCCGGCCGCTATCCGCGGGTGCAGGCGGACCAGCTGCCGCTGGTCCTGGGCCGGGACGTGGCCGGCGAGGTGGTGGAGAGCGGCGGCGGCGCCGGGTTGCCGGCCGTCGGGACCCCGGTCCACGCCATGCTGGGCTGGGATCGCGGCGGCTATGCCGACTATGCCGTGGTCAAGGGGACCGAGCTGGCGCCGCAGCCGGACGGGCTCGGCGACGCCGAGGCGGCGGCCGTGCCGCTGGCCGGGCTGACCGCCTGGCAGGGGCTGTTCGACCATGGCGGGCTGCAGGCCGGCCAGCGGGTGCTGATCCATGGCGGCGCCGGCGGCGTCGGGCATTTCGCCGTCCAGTTCGCCAAGGCCGCCGGCGCCTTCGTCGCCACCACCGTGTCCGGCGACGACCTGGCCTTCGCCCATGAGCTCGGGGCCGACCAGGCGGTCGACTACGAGGCCGACCGGTTCGAGGAGCGGGTCGAGCCGGTCGACGTCGTGTTCGATCTGGTGGGTGGGGACACCCAGGCGCGGTCCTGGGGCGTGCTCAAGCCCGGCGGGATCCTGGTGTCGACCCTGGGACCTCCCGACGAAGCGGCGGCCCGCGCCCACGGCGCGCGCGGCGCCGGCTACATGGTGCAGCCGAACGGGCTGCAGCTGGCCGAGATCGACCGGCTGATCGCCAACGGCCGGGTGCGGCCCGTCATCGGCGCGGTGCTGCCGCTGCCCGAGGCCGCCATCGCCCATGAGCGGCTGGAGCGGCACCGGCTGCGCGGCAAGCTGGTGCTTGAGGTCGCCGCGGCGGACTAGCCAGCGTTTCCCACACTCTCTGCGCCCTGCGCCAGTTCGAAATGCTGGCCAGGGCTATCGCCAGGCGTCGACGATCTCGTCGATCCAGGCGACCTCGATCTGCTGCGAGAACCGGCTGCGGCAGAGATGCAGCAGGGATTCGTGGGTGGCGTCCGAGGTGCTGCAGACGCCGTCCGCGGCCAGCACCACCCGATAGCCGCGGTCGACGGCGCCGATCACCGTGGCCCAGACGCAGATGTCGGTTTCGCCGCCGGTCACGATCAGCGTGTCGATGCCGGTCTCCCGCAGGCGCCGGCCCAGCCCCGGCGCGGTGAAGGCCGAGTAGCCGTGCTTGTCGAAGACCAGGGCAGGGGGCACGAACTCCGCCAGCACCGGCACCAGCTCGAGCCACGTCGGGTCGATCGCGCCGCGCGTCATCTCCGCCCAGCGGGTGTAGAAGCGACGCCAGGCGCCCGGCATATCCTCCGGCGTCTCGGGCGGCAGGAACCGGGTGAACGCCGTGCGCTCCGGCCGGTGCCGGACGACGCGCCGGATCGACGGCGCCGTGCGATGGGCCCAGGGCACATGCCAGGGCGTCTCGCGCGCGAACAGCTCCTGCATGTCGATGCAGAGATGGAGGACGGAGTCTCCGAGCGGCCCGTGCCGCAGCCCATCCCGCTCCATGCCGCTTCCGCCGGGCCTCAGGATTGCGCCGGCTGGCCGTTCGAGGCCGACACGCCGCCGTCGACCGCGACATTGGCGCCGGTGACGAAGCTGGCGTCGTCGCTGGCCAGGAAGGCGACCACGGCCGCCACCTCCTCGGGCTCGCACACCCGGCCCAGGGGGATCCGTTCGATGAACTTCGCCACCAGCGTCTCGTCCTGCAGCATCTCCTCGGTCATGCCGGTGCGGGTCAGGCTGGGGCAGACGGAATTGACGCGGATGCCCCTTCGGCCGAGGTCGAGCGCCAGGGCCCGGGTCAGGTTCACCACGGCGCCCTTGGCGGCGTTGTAGGGGCTCATCCCCCAATCCCCGCCGGTGCCGGAGACCGAGGCCGTGTTGACGATCGCGCCACGCGACCGTTCGAGGTGGGGAATCGCGGCCCGGCAGCCGAAGAACACGCCGTCGGCGTCGGTGGCCATCACGGCGCGCCAGCGATCGTCGCTGATCCCGGCCGGGTCGCCGCCGTCATGGATGCCTGCGTTGTTGACCAGGATGTCGAGCCGACCGAAGCGCTCGACCGCCGTCCTGACCATGCCGTCGACCGCGTCGGACCGGGAGACGTCGACCGGGTGCGCCAGGGTCCGGTCCGGCGGCAGGCTGCCGGCGACCCGGCGGATGCTCTCTTCGTCGCGGTCGGCCAGGACCACCGCGGCGCCCTCGGCGGACAGGCGGCGCGCGGTCGCCTCGCCGATGCCCGATCCGGCCCCGGTCACGATCGCGACCTTGCCCTGAAATCGCTGCATCCGGCTTCCCTTTCGGATTGGATCGGCGGCGACCGAGCCGGCGCCGCTGAGGGAAGAACAGAACCCTCGGGACCCGGGTTCCGGCGAGCGGGCGAGCGCCGGAACCGATCCGGATCGGGTCCATTGACTCGTGAAGACAGCCATTTGGAGAAGGAGACCAGCATGAGAGTCAGCGAAGCGATGACCCGCGACGTGCATGTCGCAAATCCGCGCGAGACGATCCGCGAGGCCGCGCAGGCGATGGCGAGCCTCGATGTCGGCGCCTTGCCGGTCGGGGACAACGACCGCCTGGTCGGGATGATCACCGATCGGGACATCGCGACCCGCGGCGTGGCCAGGGGCTGGGCCCCGACGCCAGGATCGCCGACATCATGACCGCCGACGTCAAGTACTGCTTCGAGGACCAGGATCTCGGCGAGGTCAGCCACAATATGGGCGATGTCCAGCTCCGCCGCCTGCCGGTGGTGGACCGCGACAAGCGCCTGGTCGGCATCCTGTCGCTGGGCGACGTCGCGATGAAGGGCGACGGCTCGGCCGGAGAAGCGCTGGGCGGGATCTCCCGTCCGAATGTCGGGCGGGGCTGAGCCCGGCGCCGCCAGCCCATCGGCGCGTGCGGACAGGAGTTGCTCATGGCGACGACCCGGCTGGTGCGGACGCCCTGGCTCGACATCACCTTCGAGACGGCCGGTCCCCCGGACGGCGTGCCCGTGGTCCTGGTCCATGGCTGGCCGGACGACGTCCGGTGCTGGGACCGGGTCGCGCCGCAGCTGGCGGAGGCGGGATGCCGTGTCTACTCGCCCTATCTGCGCGGCTGCGGTCCGACGAGGTTCCTCTCCGCCGACACGATGCGCAGCGGCGCCATCGCGGCGCTGGGCCAGGACCTCGCCGACTTCGTCGAGGGGCTCGACCTTCGCGATGCGCTGATCGTCGGATACGACTGGGGCGCCCGGGCGGGCTACGCCGCCGCCGCGCTGTTTCCACGGCGCCTGCGGGGCCTGGTGGCGATGGCGGCCGGCTACGCGACCGGCACGCCCGTCCGGGAGATGCCCTACGAGCTGGCGAAGGCCTATTGGTACGAATGGCTGGTGGCGACGAAGGCGGGGCGCGAAGCGATGCAGACGGACCGGCGGCGGCTGTGCCGGTACCTCTGGGAGAGCTGGTCGCCCGGCTGGCGGTTCACCGAAGAGGAGTTCCAGGCCAGCGCCGCATCCTGGGACAATCCGGACTGGGCCGCGATCAGCATCCATGCCTATCTGCAGCGTTGGGGCGAGACGGCCGGGGCCCCGGAGCATGAGGAGGTGGAAGGCCGCCTGGCCCGGACGCCGCAGATCGGCGTCCCGACGATCATGCTTCACGGCGCCCGCGACGGCGACAACCTGCCGGACACCTCCGCCGGCAAGGAGGCGTTCTTCGGCAACGGCTACGAGCGCCGGGTCCTCGATGGCGTCGGGCATTTCGTGCCGCGGGAAGCGCCCGGCGAGGTGGTCGCGGCCGTGCGGCGCCTGCTGTCGCATTGATGGGAGCCGGCCCGCTCGGCGATCCGGTCAGCCGACGCGCTCGAACGTATCCAGGCTGGTGCCGAAGGCGCGCCAGGCCGGGACCTTCCTGATCTCGGCCGGCACGCCTTCCTCGGCCGCCGTCAGGGCCTGGTCGGCGACGGTGTGCCAGAGGGTTTCGAGCTTGCCGTCCCTGAGAAGCCCCGTATAGCTGACCGCTGCCGATCCGGCCGTCCCGCTGCCGGCGGCCGTGAAGGCGATGACGTCGCCATGGGCCGCCCCGTGGATCGGGACGTCCTGCCCGAAGAAGCTGCTGTCCTCCAGGGCCGTGCGGAACACGCCGCGGATGACGCCGCCGCCGTCCTCCTCGATCACGACAGTCGATCCGTATTGGTTGCGCCATGTGCCGTTCCAGGACGCCATGCCGACACCTCCTCAACCTGATCCCTGGTGAACGGACCGTCTCCGGATCCGGTTTCCCCGATGCGCGGGCTGCGGGCACGCCATCAGCCTTGGGCGGTCCTGTCGGGAGGCGCCGCATCCGGCCGGATCGGGAGGAACCGACCGCGGCCGATCCCGATTGGCCAGGCAGATCCCTGAAGGAGCATGGTCATGAAGGCAGTGGTGTTTCACGGCATCGGCGATATCCGTCTGGACGACGTGCCCGAGCCGCGGATCGAGGAACCGACGGACGCGATCGTGCGGCTGACCGCCTCGGCGATCTGCGGCACCGACCTCCATTTCGTGCGCGGCACCGTCTCCGGCATGAAGCCGGGCACGATCCTCGGGCATGAGGGCGTCGGCGTGGTCGAGGAGCTCGGATCCCTGGTCCGCAACATCGATGTCGGGGACCGGGTGATCATCCCCTCGACCGTCGCCTGCGGCAGCTGCGCCTATTGCCGGGCGGGCTACTACGCCCAGTGCGACGTCGCCAATCCCGGCGGCAACCGCGCCGGCACCGCCTTCTTCGGCGGGCCGGAGGCGAACGGCGCCATCCCGGGCCTGCAGGCGGAGAAGGCACGCGTGCCCTTCGCCCATGTCGGCCTGGTGAAGATCCCGGACGACGTCAGCGACGACCAGGCCATCCTGATGTCCGACATCTTCCCGACCGGCTGGTTCGGCGCCGAGCTGGCGGAGGTGACCGACGGCGACACGGTCGCGGTGTTCGGCTGCGGCCCGGTCGGCCAGTTCGCGATCGCCAGCGCCAAGCTGATGGGGGCCGGGCGCGTCTTCGCCGTCGACCGGCACGAGGACCGCCTGGCCATGGCCCGGCGCCAGGGCGCCGAGACGATCAACTTCGAGCGCGAGGATCCGGTCCAGACCATCCTCGACCTGACCCGCAACATCGGCGTCGACCGCGTCATCGACGCGGTGGGTGTCGATGCCGTCCATGCCCATCACGGCCCGGCGGCCCGGCAGGCGAAGGAGAAGAAGCGGGCTTTCGAGAAGGAGGTCGAGGAGATCGCGCCCGACGCGCATCCGCGGGACGGGCAGTGGCAGCCGGGCGACGCGCCGAGCCAGGCGCTGGCTTGGGCGGTGACGGCCCTGGCAAAGGCCGGCACGCTCGGCATCATCGGGGTCTATCCGCTGGCGGCGGAGCATTTCCCGATCGGCGAGGCGATGAACAAGAATCTCACCGTCAAGATGGGCAACTGCAATCACCGGAAATACATCCCGCATCTGGTCGAGCTGACCCGCTCCGGCGTCATCGACCCGGCGGCAATGCTGACCCAGGTCGACCCGATCGGGAGCGCGATCGAGGCGTTCGAGGCGTTCGACCGGCGCGAGCCCGGCTGGCTGAAGGTGAAGCTGGAGCCTCAGGCGTAAGAGACCGTTTGGAAATGCTACTGGCGCGGCCGTCTGGCGGCGGTTTCTCCGCTTCCGGTGCTCACGGACTATAACGTCCGCGGCGCGCCGGTTCTCGAAACCACCGCCAGCCGACTCACGCCAGCGCATCTCCAACGGTCTGTGAGCGGCGACGTCGCGACTACCAGGGCCCGGTCTCGAGCACCTGGCCGGACAGCCGGCCGGCACTGCGGATGGCGGCGAGCCGGGCCTCTGCGTCTTCCTGGTCATAGGCCCAGATCGTCGCGGACCAGACCCGGTCCCGGCCCGACGGCGTCCTCAGATGCGGATACTCGACGATGAAGCGGAACATCGGCCGCCCCCACTGGTCGCAGGAGACGTGCTCGGCCTCCGGGGCCTGGAGATCGGGAAAGCGGACGACTGTCATGACCGGGCGATCCATCGGGGTATAGGGGGTTACAGTTCTGGAATGGCCCAGTGCTGCCGATGGTTCCGTCGAGCTGCGGACTTGAGGGGGATGTTTATTTGGATGGTGATGAAGAAAACATTTGTTAGTCGAATATCTTTTTTATCATTTGATAATAAATTCGATGCCGGAACTATGTTTTGAAGGCGAGGTTAGTTCTTATGTTCCTCGCAATTATTGTCGCCTCGGATCGTTTCGTTCAATGCGGGCGGCATCCAGTGTCGAAGGGAAAGACCCCATGCCGGACCAACGTCGTGCCATGGATCGCGCCGAATTCACCGCCGTCGTCGCCCCGGTGATATGCGAGCTCCGGCGCTATGCGCGATCCCTCACCCGCAACCGCGCCGACGCGGAGGACCTGCTGCAGGACACGCTGCTGCGCGCCTACAACAAGTTCCACCTGTGGCAGCCGGGCACCAACATCGCCGGCTGGCTCTGCGTCGTGATGAAGCGGGTGTTCCTGTCGCAGTTCGAGCGCCGCAACCGGCTGGTCGCCGTGCCGGCCGAGGATTTCGACGGGCCGCAGCCGCCGAGCCAGGACGATGTCCTCGACCTCGCCCGGCTGGGCAGCGCCATCGACCGGCTGCAGCGCCACCACCGCGAGCTGGTGGAAGCGGTCGCGATCAACGGCGATTCCTATGAGGAGGCGGCGCACGCCTTCCACATCCCGATCGGCACCGTCCGCTCCCGCCTCGGCCGCGCCCGCGAGCATCTGCGGCACGAGACCGGCATCGCCTGGTAGGGGCGAATTTCCCGGCCGGCGCGGAATCGGCCGGAACCGGCCTTCCGATCATGCCGTTGGCCCAGCAGGAACATACGTTCGGCGGGCCGCCCCGGCCCGGCCTCTCCCGATCCGACCCGCGCCGCAACGCAGGGAGTCGAAAGCGTGAGCTCGAAACCCATTCGCCTGGGAATCGTGGGCGTCGGCAACTGCGCCTCGTCGCTCGTCCAGGGCCTGACCTATTACCGCGACACACCCGGCGGCAACGAGCCGCCGCCGGGGCTGATGAACATTGAGCTGGGCGGCTATCACGTCGGCGATATCGAGGTCGCCTCGGCCTTCGATGTCGCCGCCAGCAAGGTCGGCCGGGATGTGTCGGAGGCGATCTATGCCCCGCCGAACAACACCCACCGCTTCGCCGATGTGGCGCCGACGGGGGTGCGTGTGGAGCGCGGCAACACTCTGGACGGCCTCGGAAAGTATCTGCGCGACCGGATCGAGGAGTCGGACGAGCCGGTGGCCGACGTCGCCGGCGTCCTGCGGCAAAGCGGGACCGACGTCCTCGTCTCCTATCTTCCGGTTGGGTCGCAGCACGCCGCCGAATGGTACGCCGAGCGGGCGCTGGAGGCCGGCTGCGCCTTCGTCAACTGCATGCCGGTCTTCATCGCCTCCCGCCCCGAATGGCGGCAGCGCTTCGAGGAGCACGGCCTGCCGATCATCGGCGACGACATCAAGAGCCAGGTCGGCGCCACCATCATCCACCGCATGCTGACCAACCTGTTCCGCGAGCGCGGCGTGCGGCTGGACCGCACCTACCAGCTGAATTTCGGCGGCAACACCGATTTCGAGAACATGCTCGAGCGCGAACGGCTGGAATCGAAGAAGATCTCCAAGACCCAGTCGGTGATGAGCCAGCTCGACATCCCGCTCGCCGCCGAGAACGTGCATGTCGGCCCCAGCGACTACGTGCCGTGGCTCAGCGACCGGAAATGGGCCTATATCCGGCTCGAGGGCACCACCTTCGGCGGCGTGCCGCTGAACGCCGAGGTCAAGCTCGAGGTCTGGGATTCTCCGAACTCCGCCGGCATCGTGATCGACGCGGTGCGCTGCGCCCGGCTCGGCCTCGACCGCGGCATCGGCGGCGCCCTGGTCGGTCCGTCCAGCTACTTCATGAAGTCGCCGCCGCAGCAGTTCACCGACGCCGTGGCGCGGGAGCGGACGCTGCGCTTCATCGCCGGCGACCCGCAATCGGGAACGGCATGACCACCACCTTCCTGCTGCTGCGCCATGCCGCGCACGACAATGTCGGCGGCTTCCTGGCCGGCCGGATGCCTGGCGTGGTGCTGGGCGAGGCTGGCCGGGCGCAGGCCGAGCGCCTGGCGCAGCGCCTGCGGCTGGAGCGTATCGACGCCGTCCTCGCCGGCCCGCGCGAACGGGCACAGCAGACCGCCCAGGCGCTGGCCGTGGCCTGCGGCCGGACGGTGGAGACCGCGCCGGAGCTGGACGAGATCGATTTCGGCCGCTGGGCCGGCCGCGATTTCGAGGTGCTGCAGCAGGATCCGCTGTGGCAGCGCTGGAACGCCGTGCGCAGCCTGGTGCGCACCCCCGGCGGCGAGACCATGCTGGATGTGCAGCGGCGCGTCCTCGGGCTGATGGAGCGGCTGGTCGAGGAGCATCGCGGCCGCTGCGTCGCCCTGGTCAGCCACGCCGACGTGATCAAGGCGGCGGTGCTGCACCATCTCGGCCTGGCGATCGATGCATGGCCGCGCTTCGACATCGCGCCCGCCTCGATCACCCGGCTCGCCATCGGCGACTGGGGCGCCCGGCTGCTCGGCCTCAACGAGACCGTCGACTAGGGGGCCGCGATGAAGCTCGTCGTGTTCGGCCTCACCGTCAGCTCCTCCTGGGGCAACGGCCATGCCACGCTGTGGCGCGGCCTGATCCGGGCGTTGTCGCGCCGCGGCTGGCGGGTGGTGTTCTTCGAGCGCGACGTGCCCTATTACGCCGGCGCCCGCGACCTCTACGCGTTGGAGCAGGGCGAGCTGGTGCTGTATCCGGGCTGGGATGAGGTCCGAGGTCTGGCGGCGCGCCATCTGGCCGATGCCGACGCCGCGATGGTCACCTCCTTCTGCCCGGACGGGGTCGAAGCGACCCGGCTGGTGCTGGACGCGCCGCGGCCGCTGCACGTCTTCTACGACCTCGACACCCCGGTGACGCTGGAGCGGCTGGAGCAGGGGCAGCCGCTGACCTATCTCGGCCCGCGCGGCCTCGCCGATTTCGACATCGTCCTCAGCTACACCGGCGGCGGCGCGCTCGACGCACTGCGCGACCGCCTGGGCGCCCGCCTGGCCGTGCCGCTCTACGGCCATGTCGACCCGGACGTGCACCGGCCGGCGCCGCCGCGGCCCGAATTCGCCGGCGATCTGTCCTATATCGGCACCTATGCGGCCGACCGGCAGGCGGCGCTGGAGGCCCTGCTGGTCGAGCCGGCGCGGCGGCGGCCCGGCCTGCGCTTCGTCATCGCCGGGGCGCAGTCCCCGGACAGCTCCCCGGGGAGCGGCAACATCTACTTCCTGCGCCATCTGGCGCCGGGCGCCCACCCGGCCTTCTACGCCTCGTCGCGGCTGACCCTGAACGTCCCCCGCCGCGCCATGGCCGGGATGGGCTGGTGCCCGTCCGGCCGGCTGTTCGAGGCCGCGGCCTGCGGCGCGCCGGTGCTGAGCGACGCCTGGCCCGGGCTGGACGAGTTCTTCGCGCCCGGCCGCGAGATCTTGCTGGCCCGCGGCACCGAGGACGCGCTGGCGGCGCTGGACCTGACCGACGCCGAGCTGCGCCGGGTCGGCGCCGCCGCCCGCGAGCGCGTGCTGGACGAGCACACCTCCGACCGCCGGGCCGCCGATCTCGAGGCGCTGCTCGCCTCGGCGCGGCCGGCGCCACCCATTGCCATGGAGGCCTGATCGATGTGGGGCATCGTGCCCGCCGCGGGACGCGGCAGCCGGATCCAGCCCTTGGCCTTCTCCAAGGAGCTGCTGCCGGTCGGCAGCCGGATCGACGGCGGCGAGGAGCGCCCCTGCGCCGTCAGCGAATACCTGCTGGAACGGATGATCGAGGCTGGGGCGGACAAGATCTGCTTCGTCATCGCCCCCGGCAAGTCGGACATCCTGGAATATTACGGCAGCGACTACGGCGGCGCGGCCGCCGCCTATGTGGTGCAGCCGCAGCCCTCGGGCCTGTGCGACGCGATCTTCCGCGCCCTGCCGCTGATCCGGCCCGATGAGCCCGTCCTGGTCGGCCTGCCCGACACGGTCTGGTTCCCGAAGGACGGCTTCGCCGACCTGCCGGAGGACGGCCTGTCCTTCCTGCTGTTCCCGGTCGACCATCCGGAGTTCTTCGACGCCGTGGTGCTGGACGGGCAGGGGGCGGTGCGCGAGATCCAGGTGAAGCAGCCCGATGCCGGGAGCCGCTGGATCTGGGGCGCTTTCAAGATGCCGGGCGCGGTGCTGCGGCAGCTGCATGCGCTGTGGCTGCGGCGCGGCCGGCGGGACGAGTACATCGGCACGCTGGTCAATGCCTGGCTGGCCGAAGGCGGCACGGCCGTCGGCGTCCGGTCCGGCCTGTCCTATGTCGATGTCGGCACGCTGAACGGCTATCGGGCGGCGATCGGGCTGCTCGGCGATGCCGCGGCGTCGGAGGCCCGCGTGACCACCGGCCGGCCGGCGGGCCGATCCTACGGCAGCCCCATTCGCTATCAGCAGTGACGGAGGCGCGATCATGGCACGCCTGTCCGGTGAGGAGATCCGCCGTCGGGCCGAGGCGCTCGGCCCCTGGTTCCACAACATCGACCTCGACGGGGTCGCGACCGCCCCCGACCATTTCCTGGGCGACTACCCGGCGGTGAAGTGGAGGGCCTTCGCCGGCGCCATCCCGCAGGACCTGCGCGGCCGCACCGTGCTCGACATCGGCTGCAACGGCGGCTTCTACTCGCTGGAGATGAAGCGCCGCGGCGCCGACCGGGTGCTGGGCGTCGATTTCGACGACAGCTACCTGGCCCAGGCGCGCTTCGCCGCCGAGATCGCGGATCTCGACATCGAGTTCCGGCATCTTTCGGTCTACGACGTGGCGGCGCTGGGCGAGCGCTTCGACATCGTCCTGTTCATGGGCGTGCTGTACCACCTGCGCCACCCGCTGCTGGCGCTCGACCTGGTGCGCGAGCACGTGGTCCGCGACCTGATGGTGTTCCAGTCGATGCAGCGGGGCAGCCCCGAGGTGGCGCCGCTGGAGCCGAACTACCCGTTCTGGAACGAGGCGCTGTTCGACCGGCCAGACTTCCCGAAGCTGCATTTCATCGAGCACCGCTACGCCGACGACCCGACCAACTGGTGGGTGCCGAACCGCGCCTGCGTCGAGGCGATGCTGCGCAGCGCCGGCTTCGAGATCGCCGCGCATCCGGAGCCGGAGGTCTATCTCTGCCGCCCCGCCGGCCGGCCGGAAGGGGAGGGCGCCGTCTATCCGAACCGCGGGAGGCATGCATGATCGAAGCGGCGATGATCTGGAACGAGCCCAACAACAAGTCGCATTGGGACCGCGAGCTGGATCCGGACTGGGCGTTGTTCGCCGACATGGCGATCGCCGCGGCCGACGCCATCGCCACCGAGAACCCGGACATCCCGAAGGTGCTGGGTGGCATCTCGCCGATCGACCCGGTGTTCATCGAGGGCATGAAGCGGCGGGGCGTGCTGGACCATCTCGACGCGGTGGCGGTGCACGGCTTCCCGCTGGACTGGAACCTGTGGCAGATCGGGGAATGGCCGGAGAAGCTGGAGGAGATCCGTGCCGTTACCGACCTGCCGGTCTGGGTCAGCGAGGTCGGCGTCTCCAGCTTCGGGGCGGAGGAGGTGCAGGCCTGGGGCCTCGACCGCCCCGCCGAGCTTCTCGTCGGCCGCACGCCGCGGATCCATTGGTACAGCCTGTACGACCTGCCCAGCGCCTGGGAGGCGACGACCCGGCACAAGGAGGCCGAGGGCTCGTCCTACTACCGCCATTTCTACATGGGCCTCCTGCGCGAGGACGGCACGCCGAAGCCGGCGCTGGAGCGCTTCGCCCGGCACGCCCCGGCGTTGGGCCTGTGCCAGTGGTTCCACTACCAGGACCACCGGTTGGACGACGCCGTGGCCTGGATGAAGCGGCTCGGCGTCACCACCCTCCGCACCGGCCTGTCCTGGGCCGACAGCTTCCGGCCCGACGCCCTGGCCTGGTTCGACCGGCAGATGGAGGCGCTGGCCGATTTCGACGTCACCGTCACCTTCTGCTTCACGCCGGAGCATCGCGGTCTGATGCCCCACCACACCAGCCCGCCGGTCGACAGGGAGGAGTTCGCCGCCTTCTGCGCCGACATGATCCGCCGCTACGGCGCCCGGGCCGAGCCGCGGGCGCCCCGGCTGGCGCTCGGCTGAGGCGATGGGCGTCGCGGCGTCGACGCTGCTGTCCTCCCTGGCGGGCGCCCCGATCGCCCCGGCCGAGGCGGCGGTCGTCGTCGCCCATCCCGACGACGAGACCATCGGCATCGGCGGGCAACTGCGCCACCTGCCGGACATCGCCATGCTGCACGTCACCGACGGCGCGCCGCGGGGGCTGGAGGATGCGCGGCTCTACGGCTACGTCACCTGGCAGGACTATGCGGCGGCCCGGCAGCGGGAGCTGACAGCCGCGATGGAGGCGGCCGGCATCCCGGCCGCCGCGCTGCTGTGCCTCGACGTGCCGGACCAGCAGGCCTGCCGACGCCTCACCGCCGTCACGCGCGCCTTGGCCGCCCAGTTCGCGGCGCGCGGCACGCGGCTGGCCCTGACCCATCCCTATGAGGGCGGTCATCCGGACCACGACGCCACGTGCTTCGCCGTCCATGCCGCGCGCCGCCTGCTGCAGCGGCAGGGCGCAGCGGCGCCGGCGATCGCCGAGATGGCCTTCTATCACCTCGGCCCCGACGGCCCGGTGCTGCAGCGCTTCCCGCCGGACGAGGCGTCGCCGGAGATCGTCCTGATGCTGGATGAGGCGGATTGGGAGACCAAGCGGCGGATGCTGGCCTGCCACGAGACCCAGCGCCGGACCCTGGCGCCGTTCACCGACCAGGTCGAGCGCTTCCGGCGGGCGCCGCCCTACGACTTCGCGCGGCTGCCCAACGGCGGCCGGGTGCATTACGACGCCTGGCCCTGGGGGCTGACCGCGGCGGAGTGGCCCGGCCTCGTCGCCGCGGCCGTTGCCGATCTGGAGCTGGACCCGCCGCCATGGCTCTGACCGTGCTCAACGTCGCCTACCCGCTGGCGCCGGTCGGCCCCGACGCGGTCGGTGGGGCGGAGCAGGTGCTGTCCGCCCTCGACCGCGCCCTGGTCGCGGCCGGGCACCGCTCGCTGGTGGTGGCCTGCGAAGGCTCCGAGGCCGCCGGCACGCTGTGTGCGATTCCGGCGGAGCCCGGGCCGCTGGACGACGCAGCGCGGCAGCGGGCCTGGGCGGCGCAGCGTCGGGCCATCGCCGACTGCCGGCGCCGCTGGCCGGTCGATCTCGTCCATCTGCACGGCATCGACTTCGACGCCTATCTGCCGGCGGACGGGCCGACCCTGGTCACCCTGCACCTGCCGCTCGGCTGGTTCCCGGCCGAGGCGCTGAAGCCCTTGCGCCCGGACCTGTGGCTGCACGGCGTGTCCGAGGCGCAGTGCCGCGACGCCCCCGCGGGCGCCCGGCTGCTGCCGCCGATCCCGAACGGCGTCTCGATCGGCGACGGCGCGCGGCCGCATGCGAAGCGAGGCTTCGCCCTGATGCTCGGCCGGATCTGCCCGGAGAAGGGCATCCATCTCGCCCTCGAGGCGTCGCGGCAGGCCGATGTGCCGCTGATCGTGGCCGGCCGGCTGTTCCCCTACGACGCCCATATCCGCTATTTCGAGCAGGAGGTGGTGCCGCGGCTGGACGCCCGGCAGCGTTTCGTCGGGCCGCTGGGCCTGCGGCGCAAGCGGCGCTTCCTGGCGGCCGCGCGCTGCCTGGTGGTGCCGAGCCTGTGCCCGGAGACCAGCTCGCTGGTGGCGATGGAGGCGCTGTCCTGCGGCACGCCGGTCGTCGCCTTCCCGAACGGCGCGCTGCCGGAGATCGTCGATCACGGCCGCACCGGCTTCCTGGTCCGCGACGTGGCCGAGATGGCGGGGGCGATACGCGCCGCCGCCGGTCTCGACCCGGCCGAATGCCGGGCCGAGGCCGTCCGGCGCTTCTCGCTCGACCGGATGGTGCGGGGCTATCTCGCTGTCTATCGCCGGCTGGCGGCGCAGCCCGCGCCGGCGCTGCGGGTCTGGGGATGAGCCTCTTCGCCGAGGTGCTGACGGAGGAGCCGGCGCTGGCCGCGCTCGAGCCGGACTGGTGGGACCTCTGGCTCCGCTGCCCGGCGGCGACGCCGTTCCAGTCCCCCGCCTGGCTGCTGCCCTGGTGGCGCAGCTTCGCGCCCGGCCGGCTGCGGACGATCGCGGTGCGGCAGGACGGACAGCTGGTCGGGCTGGCGCCGTTCTATCTCGAGGACGGAGCGCTGGGCCGCAGGCTGCTTCTGCTCGGGCTCGGCACCACCGATTATCTCGACCTGCTGCTCGATCCCGACCAGGCCGGCCCCGCGGCCGCGGTGATCGAGCATGCGGCCCTGGATCTCGACTGGGAGTCCTGGGAGCTGGAGGATCTGGCGTCCGGCGCTGCCGCCCTGCGGCTGCGCTGCCCGGCGGCCTGTGCCGAGACGGCCGCCGGCCACAGCGCCTGCCCGACCCTCGATCTCGCCGGGCCCGACGATCTTTCGGGCTGCGTCCCGACCCGCCGGCGCAAGCAGCTGCGGCGGGCGCTGACCCTGGCGCGGAAACGCGGCGCCACCGAGATCGAGCCGGTCGAGGACGCGGCGGATGGCTTCCTCGACGATCTCGAACGCTTGCACGGCGCCCGATGGGCCGATCAGGGCCAGTCCGGCCTGCTGCGGGACGATGCGGTCCGGCGCTTCCACCGTGCGGCGCTGCCCGGCCTGCTCCGCTCCGGGCTGGCGCGGCTCTACCGGCTGCGGATCGCGGGGCGGGTGGCCGGCGCCTTCCACGGCCTGTCCGCGCGCGGCCGGACCTACGCCTATCTCGGCGGCTTCGACCCGGACTATGCCCATGAGAGCCCGGGGGCGATCCTGATCGGCCATGCCATCGCCGCCGCGCTCCGCGACGGCGGGCGGGAGTTCCACTTCCTGCGCGGACAGGAGCCGTACAAATACGCCTGGGGCGCGGTCGACCGCTGGAACCGCCGCCGCAGCTTCCGGCGGGTCCGGGCGTGACCGTCGACGAGGCGATCGGCGCGGCCGGATGCCCGGACGCGCTTCGGCCCGCCCTGCGCGGCTGCCTGACGGGAGAGCTGCCGGTCGCGTCGGCGCTGACCCGGCTGCTGATCCAGGCCGAAAGCGGCCGGGCGCTGACGGGGCTGCTGGACGCGCTCGACACGACGATCGCCCCGGGCGAGATCGCAGCCCGCCGGCGGCTGCAGGCGCTGCGGCGGATGCATGCCGCACACCCGGCGGCCTGGGACACCCTCCAGGCCGTGCTGGGCGAGGTCCGGCACGACGCAGCGATCGGTGACGAGGCGCAGGCCGTGGAAGCCTTCGCCCGGGCCTTCGACCGCGCCGCCGGCGTGTCGCCCGAGGCCAGCGTCGCCCTGCATTCCTTCGGCGATGCCGGCCGGCTGGCGCTGGCGACGGCCGAGGTGGTGCGCCGCATGGCGGAATGGGGCCTGCTCGGCCCCGACCGCACGGTGCTGGACCTCGGCTGCGGCATCGGCCGCTTCGCCGCGGCCTTGGCCGGCCGCGTCCGGCGGGTCGTCGGTCTCGACATCTCGGCCCGGATGGTGGCGGAGGCGCGGCGGCGCTGCGCCGGCTTGGCGAATGTCGAGATCCGCCGGACCTCGGGCCGCGACTTGGCCGGGATCGCCGACGGCTCCGTCGACACGATCCTGGCCGCCGACAGCTTCCCCTATCTCGTGCTCGCCGGGCCGGCCCTGGTGCGGCGCCATGTCGAGGAGGCGGCGCGGGTGCTAGGGCCCGGCGGCCATCTCCTGATCCTCAACCACTCCTATCGGGGAGACGACGAGGCGGACCGGCGCGAGCTGGCCGATCTCGCGGCCGAGACCGGCTTTCGCCTGCGCCGGGTAGGGACCCGTCCCTTCGCCCTGTGGGACGGGCTCGCCTTCCACCTTGTCAGAGGGCGGTGAGGGTCAGCCGTATCACTCGGCCGGGCACTCGGCGCCGGTCTCGATCCAGGCGGCGATCAGCGCGCCGAACCCGGCCTGGGTGCCGGGGGCGGGCCGCCGCCCTTCGCCCGGATGCCATGCCCAGGCCACGAGATGGTCCTCGGCCAGGTGCTGCCGGATCTGGGCCAGGCTGCGGCCGCCGTTGCGCTCGGGATCCTTGAGCTGCCGGCAGATGTAGCCGAGCGAATGCCCCTGCCAGCCCATGCTGTCCGGCGCCAGCGACCAGTGCGCGTTGCCGGGGATGGACCGCAGGCGGCTGCCCACGATGGGCGTGTTCTCCGCCCGGTGGCAGGCGCTGCACGCCAGGCCGTCCACCCCGATGCGGCTGGCGCCCGCCTGCATGAACGGCACATGCGGATGCAGGTCGTCGCCCTGCGTCGGCCGGCCCGTGACCGGGTGGCAGTTCATGCAGCGCGGGTCGGTGATGACCTTCGCCGCCTCGGTGAAGAGGGCGCGTGACCGGTCGCCGGCATTCGCGATCGACTGGAACGCGGCGACATCCTTCAGTGTCCGGCTCGGATCCTGCTGCGCCGTGTCGGCGACGCCGGATCCGATCCCGAGCGTGATGGCGGCGGAGGCGAGCGAGGCCAGGAGCACCAGCCCGATCCGGCGTGAGCGCGGCGGCATCCTTACGCCCTCCTCAGCTGGCTCGTGTCGAGCGGCAGGTCCCGCAGGCGCCTGCCGGTGGCGGCGAAGATCGCGTTCATCAGGGCCGGGGCCACGCCTGGCGTGCCGAGCTCGCCGACGCCGCCCGGCGGCTCGGTGCTGGGGACGATATGGACCTCGATCGGCGGGCACTCATGGATGCGCAGGACCGGCGAGTCGTCGAAATTGCCCTCGACCACGGCCCCGCCGGCGATGGTGAGGCGGCCGTAGAGCGCCGCGCTGAGGCCGTAGACGATGCCGCTCTCGACCTGCTGCCGCAGGATGTCGGGGTTGACGGCCTGCCCGCAATCGACGGCGCAGACCATGCGCTCGACCTTCAAGGTGCCGTCCTTGGCGACATGCACCTGGGCGACCAGCGCGGCGAAGCTGCCGAAATCCGCCAGCACGGCCACGCCGCGGCCGCGATCGGCATCGAGCGGCGTGCCCCATCCAGAGTGCTCGGCCGCCAGGTCCAGCACGCCGCGCAGCCGCGGCGCCTTGCCCAGCAGCTGGCGGCGGTATTCCACCGGGTCGCGGCCGGCGAGATGCGCCGCCTCGTCGATCCCGCCCTCGACCGCCGGGGCGTTGCGGGTGGGACCGACGCCGCGCCAGTTGCCCGTCAGCATGCCCTCGGGCCCCTCGTGCCGGACGAACTCGACCCGCTTGTTCGGGATGTCGTAGGGGCTCTCGGCGCCGCCGGTGATGTCGAGGTCGATGCCGTCCTTGAACAGGATCGGCAGGAACCGCGCCATGATCGCCGGGCCGACCACGCGATGGCGCCAGGAAACCGGCATCCCGTCGGGCCCCAGCCTGACGTCGAGCCGGCTGCGGTTGAGGTAGCGGTAGGAGTCGTGGCGGATGTCCTCCTCGCGGCTCCAGACCACCTGCACCGGACCGTCCACCTGCTGCGCCACCCGGGTCGCCACGATCACGTTGTCATGGTCGAGGCGCCGGCCGAAGCCGCCGCCCAGCAGGTGGTTGTGGACCACCACCTTCTCGACCGGCAGGCCGGTGACCTGCGCCGCGGCCTGTCGGGCGCGGCCCGCCACCTGGGTGCCGACCCAGATATCGCAGGCGTCCGGGCGCACATGGACCGTGCAGTTCATCGGCTCCATGGCGGTGTGGGCGAGGATCGGCATGCGATAGACGACTTCGATGCCGCGGGACGCGGCGGCCTCGGCGCCGGCGGCATCGCCGCTTTCGTGCGCCACCAGGGCTGCGCCGCTGGTCATGGCGCCATCGATGCGGCGTTCGAGCTCGGCCGTCGTCAGCCCGCCATTCGCCCCCGGATCCCAGGTGATGCGCAGCGCGGCGAGCCCCTTGCGGGCGGCCCCCGTGTTGTCGGCCACGACGGCGACCGCATCGCTCAGCCGGACCACCTGGCGCACGCCCCTGACCCGCAACGCGTCGCCGTCCTCCACCGCCTTCAGCGTTCCGCCGAAGGTGGGGCAGATGGCCAGCGCCGCGAAGCGGACGCCGGGCGGATGGGCGTCGAGGCCGAACAGGGCCCCGCCGTTCACCTTGTCCGGGGTGTCGAGGCGCGGCGACGGCTTGCCGATCAGCCTGTACTCCGCTGCCGGCTTCAGCGCGACCTGCTGCGGCACCGGCTCCTGCGCGGCCTTGGCGGCGAGCGCGCCATAGGCGATGCGGCGGCCGCTTTCGGGATGGACCACCTCGCCGGCCTCGGCCCGGCAGGCCGAGGCGGGGACGCCCCAGTCCCGCGCGGCGGCGGCGACCAGCATCGTGCGGGCCGCGGCGCCGGCCCGGCGCATCGGCTCCCAGAAGCCGCGGATGGTGACCGAGCCGCCGGTGACCTGGTCGCCGAGCATGGGATGCGCATAGCGCGAGGGATCGGCGGGCGCCGGGACGACCCGGATCTGCTCCAGCGCGACTTCCAGCTCCTCGGCGATCAGCGTGGCGATGCCGGTGTAGACGCCCTGGCCCATCTCGGCGGAAGGGATCACCAGCTCGATCGGGCCCGCCTGCGGAATCCGGATGAACGGGTTGGGGATGAACGGCTCGGCAGCCGCAGCGAAGCGCGGCCCGATGACGAGGCTGCCGCCCGCCAGGGCCGCGGAGATCAGGAAGGACCGGCGCGAGAGCTGGCCGGACACGGTGGCGGCGAAAACGCCCATGTCAGCGGCCCTCCTCGGTCAGCGCCAGGCCGGCGGCGCGCTTGATCGCCGCGCGGATGCGCGGATAGGTGCCGCAGCGGCAGATGTTGCCGGCCATCACGGCATCGATGTCCGCGTCGGTCGGCGACGGGTTGATCGCGAGCAGGGCCGTCGCCGACATGATCTGGCCGGACTGGCAGTAGCCGCACTGGACGACCTCCTCGGCGAGCCAGGCCCGCTGGATGCGGGCGCCCGTCTCGGTGTCGCCGACCGCCTCGATGGTGGTGATCGCGGAGGACGCGGCGTCCGCGACGGAGGTGACGCAGGACCGCACTGCCTGCCCGTCCAGATGGACCGTGCAGGCGCCGCACATGGCGATGCCGCAGCCGAACTTGGTCCCGGTCAGCCCGATGACGTCCCGCAGCACCCACAGCAGCGGAATGTCTCCATCCACATCGACCGAATGGGATTTGCCATTGACGTTGAGCGCATAGGGCATCCAGGGCTCCTTTCGGACGAGCCCAGCGTCCGGCCAGTCGAGGGAATCGACGCCGGCCTGCCGAGGCGGGAAAGGACTTCATTACGAGAATGCCGTCCTTGCCGCCGTTCGCGGATTTCGGTGTTTGTCGCAAGATTGCGACGGCATGAGACCGCTCGCCCGCAGCGGGCAACGGCGTGGCCGGACCCGTTCCGGCTCGCAGGAGGTGCAGGTCGGGACTGGCGCCGGACGCGGCTTTCGGCGACATTTGAGACCTCGCCACATCCAGCCAAGGTCGCCTCGATTGGCCCGGCCCCGCCAGAGCGCTGGAAATTCAAAGGGCGCCGATCAGGCCGGGGACCCGCAGCCGACGGCGTTCGCCCCTCGCACCGCGTTCGAGCTCTGCGCCGGGGTGATCGCCGGGCCGCTGCCGACCGTCGCGGAAATCCCCGAGCGCGAGACGCTGATCACCACCCGCTGGCTGCATCTGGAGATGCACGAGCCGATGCCGGGGCTGCCGGCGCATACGATCGGCACCTATTACGGCCCGCCGTCGCCCCGGGTCTGGCGGCGCGGGCGGATGCGCCTGGCCGGCGTCGGGCGCCCGGGGACCATCACGATCGTGCCGGCCGGCTGGGACGGGGATTGGGACATCGATGTCGCGTCGCCCCTGTCCTATGCGATGCTGAGCGATGCCCGCCTCCAGGGGTTCGCCGAACCCCTCACCCGCGGCCGCCGGGTGGAACTGGCGCCCCGCCTCGGCGAAGCGGATCCGGTCGGCGCGCACATCCTGCGCGCGCTCAGCCGCGAGGCGACCCATCCCGACCCGTCCCGCCGCCTGTTCGTCGAACAGGGGCTCGACCTGCTGTGCACGCATCTGTTGCGGACCCATTCCACCCTCGGCCAGGCGCCGGCAGCGCTGCCGCGGCGAGGGCTGCCGCATTGGCAGGTCCGGCGAGTCACCGATTACATGGCCGACCGTCTGGACCAGGCCATCGGCCTCGACGAGCTCGCCGCACTGACGTCCCTGAGCCGGTCGCATTTCTGCACGGCCTTCCGCCATGCCACGGGGCGCACGCCGCATGAATGGCTGACCGGGCTGCGTGTGGAGCAGGCTCGGCAGCTGTTGCGGGATCCCCGGATCCGCATCACGGACATCGCGCTGGCGGTGGGCTACCAGACTCCTTCAGCCTTCACCGCCGCGTTCCGGCGCCACACCGGCTCAACGCCGTCGGATTATCGCCGCAGCCTCGAGCCCCATGCCGGCGTCAGGGCGTGACGGCTTCCGCCTTGGCCGGCAGCCCGGTGCCCTTCCGGAGGGCTCCGAAGCCGACCGCCGGGGCATGACGCGGCGTCGCCGCCTCGGCGAAATAGGCGATGGTCCGGCGCAGACCCTGTTCCAGCGCGATCCGCGGCGCCCAGCCGAGCAGCGCCTTCGCCCGCGCGATGTCCGGCCGGCGCCGCTGCGGGTCGTCCACCGGCAGGGGCTTCCGCACGATGCGGGAGCGCGATCCGGTCAGCGCCAGGACGTGCGTCACCAGCTGGCGCACCGTCAGCTCCGCCGGATTGCCCAGGTTGACGGGACCGCCAGGCGAGGCGCGGCACGCCATCAGCCGCACCAGCCCGTCGACCAGGTCGTCGACATAGCAGAAGGAGCGCGTCTGCTCGCCGGTGCCGTAGACGGTGACGTCGTCGCCCGCCAGCGCCTGGGTGATGACGTTCGACACCACCCGCCCGTCATCGGCCCGCATCCGCGGACCGTAGGTGTTGAAGATCCGCGCCACCCGCACCTCGGCCCGGCCGGTGCGCGCGAAGTCGAAGGTCAGCGTCTCCGCCGCGCGCTTGCCCTCGTCGTAGCAGGCGCGCGGACCGGTCGGGTTGACATGGCCCCAATAGCTCTCGGCCTGCGGATGCACCTCCGGGTCGCCATAGACCTCGCTGGTCGAGGCCAGCAGGAAGCGCGCCCCCTTGCGCTCGGCCAGGGCCAGCAGGTTGCGGGTGCCCAGCACGCTGGTCAGCATCGTATGCTCGGGGTCGGACTGGTACTGCGGCGGCGAGGCGGCGCAGGCGAGGTTGAAGACCAGATCGACCGATCCCCGGGCCAGTGAGGCGGGCGTCGGCGCGATCACGTCGGCTTCGACCAGGTCGAAGCGCGGGTCGCGCGCCAGGTGCCGCAGATTGTCCCGCCGGCCGGTGCGTAAATTGTCGAGGCAGAGGACCCGAAATCCATCCGCGAGCAGGGCGTCGCAGAGATGGGATCCGATGAAGCCGGCACCCCCGGCGACGATGGCGGTGCGCTGTTTGCCGTTCCTCATGATCATCCTCTCTCGTTGACGCCGGGCCGCTACTTCACCAGCCGGAGATGCGGCCGAGCCCCGCGGCTCCGGCCTTGTCCGCCCCCGGTCGCGGCGGCGCGGACCGGGCGCTGGCGGGCCAGCCCGTCGATCCGGCGCCGCAGCACCTCCTCCAGCCCCGCCGCGCGGCGGTCGGAGGAGTGCTCGGCCAGCACGCGCCGCCGGGCCGCCTCGCCGATGCCGCGGCGCTGCGGCTCGGGGCAGCGGGTTAGCAGCTCGATGACTTGGTCGCCGTCATGGGCGAGGCAGAGCTCGGCCCCGGGCGTGAAGATCGATTCGATGCCGAGCCAGGGATCGGAGATGATCGGCGTGCCGCAGGCCGCCGCCTCGAACAGCCGCACGCTCGGGCTGTAGCCGGCGCGGACCATGTCGGCGCGGGTGACGTTCAGGGTGAAGCGGCAGGCGTTGTAGAAGCTGCAATGCTCGTTCGCCGGCACATGCTCGATGCGCGTGACGTTGGCGGGCCAGCGGATATCGCGCGGGAACTGCGACCCGGCGACGACGAAGCGCAGATCCGGCAGCGCCCGCGCCGGCTTCAGCAGCAGCTTGTCCAGTGTCGGCTGACGGTCGGGACTGTAGGTGCCGAGATAGCCGAGGTCATAGCGCAAGGATGCCGCCGGATCGGGCCGGTAGGCCTCGGCGTCGACCGAGCAGTACAGCGGATGCGCCTCCGCCGCGCCGTAGCGATGCACCAGATGCGCCAGCGTCGGCCCGCCGGTGAAGGAGAGATACAGGCCGAAGCCGGGAATCAGCTCGGGCGACAGGTACTCGAAATCGTCGCGTTCCAGCTTCGCCAGCGTCACCGGCGTGTCGATGTCGTAGAAGGCGGTCACCCCGGCGGCGACGCTCTGCACCCAGGCCGAGACGGCCACGCCGTCGGCGACATAGGACCCGACGATCACGGCGTCGGCCTCGGCGACCTCCGCGCGATAGGCCGAGAGCCCGGCCGGGTCCGGATACAGCGCCAGCCGGCAGAAATCCGGGGCCGGCAGGTCGCGGTTCTCGGCGTACCAGGGCTGGTCCTGCTCCAGGAACAGGATGTCGTGGCCGCGCCGCGCCAGGGCCCGCAGCAGCGCCCGGTAGGTGGTGGCGTGGCCGTTGCCCCAGGAAGAGGAGAGGCTGAGCCCGATGAAGACGAGGCGCAGGGGGCGGCTCATGCGGCGGTCCTTTCGCGCTTCGCCGCGGCCGCTTCGCGCAGCAGCGCGTCGACCTGGGCGCCGCGGCGGGAATAGGTGTGCTCGGCCAGGATCCGGGCCCGGGCGGCCGCGCCGATGGCCTGCGACCGCCCGCGGTCCAGCGCCTGCAGATGCGCCGCCACCTCGGCGCCGTCGCGGGCGACCAGCACCTCTTCGTCGGGCTTCAGGAACAGCTCGATGCCCTCCCAGGCATCGGTGATCAGGCAGCCGCCGGCGCCCGCCGCTTCGAACACGCGTGTGGCGGGCGAGAAACCGGTCGCCGCCATGCTGTCGCGGGCGATGTTCAGCACCGCCAGCGGGGTCGCGTTGAAGGCGTTGTGGTCGCCGGTGCCGACATGGCCGATCCAGCGCACATTGCGCGGCATGGCGCGACCCTCCCAGCCGGCGCCGCCGATCAGGAAGCGGCGGTCGGGCAGCCGCGCCGCCGGCGCCAGCAGGAAGGCCGCCACCCGGGCCTCGCGGTCCGGCAGCCGGTTGCCCAGGAAGGCCAGGTCGCAATCGAAGCGCGGATCCGCCGGCACCGGGAAATGCGTCTCGGGGTCGAGGGCGTTGTAGATCGGCACGCAGCGCCGGGCGCCGAGCGCCTCATAGGCCGCGACCACCGGCGGGCCGCCGCCATAGGTCAGCACCATGTCCAGCCCCGGCAGGGCGCGGCGCAGCGGATGGTCGGGGCCGCCGCGCTGCAGCTCGGCCAGGGTCGCCGGGGCGTCGACGTCCCAGAAGATCCGGATCGCCTCCGGCCGCGCCGCCGCCATCGTGCCCTCGATCAGCAGCTCGTCGAACACGCCGACGCCGCTGGCCTTCACCACCACATCGGCCAGCGCCGCCTCGGCGACCACGCCCCGCAGCGCCTCCTCGCTCGCCGGATAGACGCGGACCTCGGCCCAGTCGGGCGGGTCGATGTCGCGATGGGCCTGCCGGTCGAAGGCGTCGGGCTCGTAGAAGGTGATCCGGTGGCCGCGGCCGGCCAGGTCGCGCAGCAGGCCGCGGTAATAAGTGGCGGCGCCGTTCCAGTAGGAGGACAGCAGGCTGGATCCGTAGAAGGCGATCCTCATGCGACGGACTCCATCGGGGTGGCGGTGCGCAGCCGGGCCAGGATCGCCAGCAGCTCGCGCATCCGGTGAGCGCAGCTGTGCCGGGCGCGGATCGTCTCCAGGCCGCTGGCGGCCAGGCTGCGGCGCAGCTCGGGATCGTCGCGCAGGGCGGCCAGGTGGCGGGCCATCTCCGCGCCGTCCTCCGCGACCAGATAATCCTCGTCGGGCCGGAACAGGCCTTCGGTGTCGTGCCAGGGGGCGCAGGCCAGCGGGATGCCGCAGGCCAGGGCCTCGAACACCCGGATCGTCGGGATGCCTGGCAGCCGCTCGACATAGAAGCGGCGGGGCACGTGCACCGTGGCCAGGTATCGGGCAAAGGCCGCCGGCACATCCGCATTGGCGAGCCAGCCATGGTAGCGCGCGCCCTCGGCGGCCAGGCGGGCCAGCGCCTCCGGCGGATAGCGCACGCCGTGGATGTCGAGCGGCAGCCCGGCGGCCCGCGCCGGCTGGAACAGGAAGGTGTCGAGCTCGGCGCTGCGCTCCTCGTCGCCCCAGTTGCCGACCCAGATCAGGCCGGCGCGCGGACCGTCCTTGTCCGGCGGCCGGAACAGGCGGGTATCGGCGGCCTCGTGCCAGACGAAGGCGCGGCGGCCCCAGCCCCAGCGCCGGTAGACCTCGGCCAGGGCAGCGCCGAAGGCCAGAACGCCGTCATAGCCGTCGAGGTCGAAGCGATGGATCGCCTCGGGATCGCTGACGGCGCGGTGATGGGTGTCGTGGAACAGGGCGGTGAAGCGGGCGCCCCGCCGGCGCAGACGGCCGATCGCCGCCACCAGCGCGGGGTCGTTCCATTCATGCACGATCACGGCATCGGCGCCGTCCAGCGCCCGCTCCAGGTCGAGATCCGGCTCATAGGCGGTCGAGGACAGCTCCGGATAGGCTCGCTGCCAGGCGGCCAGCGCGTCCTCGCCGTGGTCGCGCAGCAGGTTCGCCAGGCTCCAGGCCCCGGCCGGCTCGTAGACCGCCACCTCGTGCCCGGCCTGGACCAGCTCGCGCAGCACGCCGCGCAGGAAATGGGCGTTGCCGTGGTTCCAGCAGGAGCGCAGGGAATGGGTGAAGTAGACCAGCTTCATTCCGCCGCCTCCTTCGCGGGCCGGCGCGCCGCCGTGGCGGCGAGGCCGCGATAGAGGCCGGCCATCCGGTCGGCCATGGCGGCGATGGTGTAGCGCGCCGCCCGCCGGCGCGCGGCGTCCCCCAGACGCTGCCGCAGGCCGCGGTCGGCCAGCACCCGGCCGAGGGCAGCGGCGACCGCCGCCTCGTCGCGCGGCGGCACGAAGACCGCGGCGTCGGCCCACAGCTCGCGGAAGGTCGGGATGTCGGACAGCACCAGGGCGCAGCCGGCCTGGGCCGCCTCCAGCACCGCCAGGCCGAAGGGTTCGAACAGCGCGGTGGACGCGAAGACCGGCCGCCGGGCCAGGCAGTCGCGCATCGCCTCGCCGCCGAGCGTGCCGAGGCACAGCGCGTGGCGCGGCGCCACGCGGGCGCCGTTCGGTCCCGCCAGCGGCCCGGCCAGCAGCAGCCGGACGCCGAGCCGGGCCGCCGCGCCGTCCAAGGCCTGGACGTTCTTGCCCTCGTCCCACAGCCGGCCGGCGCTGAACACGAACTCCGCCGGCTCCGCCGCGGCTTCGGCCTCGGGCGGGTCCGCACGGCCGTTCCAGACCGCGGCGGGCAGGGCCGGCAGCCCGTACGCCGCCCGCGTGGCCCGGGCGAAGGCGCGGCTGGGCGCCACCACCGCGTCGGCCGCATGCAGGCCGCGGCGGACCAGCGCGGCCCGCCAGGCGAAATCGTCGGGCAGCGGGCCCGTCCGCACGCCCGCCCACCAGGTGGCGACGCAGGAATGATGGACGGCGACGGTCGGTACCGGGAACATCGTCCCGGCGGCCAGGGCCGGGCTGTTCAACTGCACGATCCCGGCGCCGGTCTCGACCGCCAGCGCGGCGATGCGGCGGCCGGCGGCCTCGACCTCCTGCGGCCGCCCGGCCAGCCAGTCGAGCGGCAGCGCCGTCTCCACGAGCTGAAGCCCCGGCACCAGACCGGCGGACCAGCGCTGGTCCTCGTCCGGCAGCGGGCCGAGCACGGCCAGCGTGGTCTGGACGCCGTGGCGGCGGGCCAAGGCCGCGGCGAGATCCAGCGCGTAGGGCCAGACCCCGCCGACCGCGTCCGCCGTCATCAGCAGCCGGCGGGGAAGGCTCACGCCGGTCCGCACGCTGCCTCCAATTCTCTCAGGGGCAGGGGCCGTTCGTCCTGGATGTCGCTGAAATGGTCGAACTGGCGCAGATAGTGCTCATGCGCCCGCTCCCAGGCCCGGCTGTCCGGCTGGCCCCAGAGGCGCCGGTAGTCGGGCGAGCTGGGATAGGGGTACAGCGGCACCGGGTCGTTGGCCCAGACGCCGTTCCGCTGCAGCCTGTCGCGCCAGGCGGCGATCATCTCCGCATCGTCGTCGGCGGTCTTGATCAGATTGGCCTGGACGAAGGGCACGCTGCGGCGGGCGTAGAGCAGCCGGTCGGCCAGCTCGTCGGTCGACAGCTTGCAGTTCTTGGTCAGCAGGTCGCGGCCCTCGCGGGTCAGGCTCTCGACCCCGGCCTCGATCGACACGCAGCCGGCCCGGCCCAGCAGGTCCAGCATCTCCGGCTTCCACAGGTCGATGCGCATCTGCACGCCGAACTCGACCGGGCGGTCGACCAGCGCCTCCAGCAGCGGCTTCTGCGGCAGGAAGATCTCGTCGACGAAGTAGAGATAGGTCGCGCCCTGCGCGATCAGCCCGTCGATCTCGTCCAGCAGGATCGGCAGCTCGCGCCGGCGATAGGCGTCGCGGAACTCGTTCTTGGCGCAGAAGCTGCAGTGATAGGGGCAGCCGCGCGACGCCTCGACCTCGGCGCCCGGTCCGTGCGCTTCGGTGCCGAAGCGGTGGTGGTGATGGTCGTGGCGCCGGACCCAGTCGTCGGGCCAGCGCAGCGCCGGCTGGTCGGTGAAGCGGCTGGCGTTCAGACCGCCGTTGACGACGACCTCGCCGCCCTCGCGGAAGGCGATCGACGGCACCTGCCGCAGATCCGGCCCGTCGGCCAGCGCCGCCACCACCTCCTCGCATTCGCCGCGCACGACGATGTCGGCGCCGAGCTTGCGCAGCGTGGTCTCGGGCGTGACCGAGGCGTGCGGGCCGACCGCCACGGTGCGGCCGCCGCGGCCGTCCAGCGCGACGATGAACTCGCGCGGGACGCGCAGCTCCGGCGGGGCGCAGCGCCAGAACAGGTAGGTCGGGGCCGTGGTGACGACCGTCATGTCCGGCCCGAAGGCCGCGGTCTCGTCGGCCAGCTCCTGCATCTCCGTGCCGCAGAGATGGCCGTCGAGCATCAGCACCCGGTGCCCGGCGGCTTCGAGCAGCGCCTTGGAATAGCCGAGCTCGAGCGGCAGATGCGGTTCCCGGCAGCCGAAATAGATGCTGTGGTCGTAGCGCCAGGGCGGGTTGATCAGGGCGATCTTCACGAGATGGCCTCCGCTCGCTGTTCGCGGGGATCGGGGATGGCGGGGATGTCGCCGACGGGATTGCGGCGCAGCCAGTCGGCCAGCCGGCCCAGCCCGTCGCGCCAGGGCAGAGGCTCCGGCAGGGCCAGGGCTTGCCGGACGCGGCCGATATCCGAGACGTAGTAGCGCTGGTCGCCGGCCCGCCAGTCGCGGAACTCGATATTCACCGAACGCCCGGTCAGCGTTTCGATGTGGCGGATCAGCTCCCGCAGGCTGACGGCGTTGGCCGGGCCGCCGCCCAGGTTGAAGGCCTGGCCGCGCACCGCCGCGATGCGCCGCCAGGCCGCGACATAGGCCTCGACCGCGTCGTCGACGAACAGGATGTCGCGCACCTGCCGGCCGTCGCCGAAGATGGTGATCGGCCGGCCGTCCAGGGCGCGGATCAGGAAATGCGCGACCCAGCCCTGGTCCTCGGTGCCCATCTGGTGCGGGCCGTAGATGCAGCTCATGCGCAGCACCGCCGTCGGCATGCCGAAGCTGCGGGCGTGGTCCAGCACATACTGGTCGGCGGCGCCCTTGGAGCAGCCATAGGGCGTGTGGAAGTCCAGCCGGCGGTCCTCGCCGATGCCGCGGCCGCGCAGGGCCGCATCGGCCGGCCGGTAGGCGTCGCCCGCCTGTTCCAGCCCGATATCGGCCAGGTCGCCATAGACCTTGTTGGTGCTGGCGAAGACCAGCGGCGCGCCAGGATTGTGCCGGCGCAGCGCCTCCAGCAGGCGCAGCGTGCCGGCGACATTGACCTCGAAATCGGACCACGGGTCGTCCAGGCTGGTGGTCACTGCGACCTGGCCGGCCAGGTGGAACACCGCCTGCGCCTTCCGCGCCGCGGCGGCCACGGCATCGCCGTCGCGCAGGTCGTCGATGACGGCGGAGATCCGGCCGGGATGGGTCCGGCGCAGCCAGTCGAGGTTGCGCTCCACCCCCGGCCGGGCCAGCGCGTCCAGAACCAGCACGTGGTGGCCGTCGCGGGCCAGCCGGTCGGCCAGGTTGCAGCCGATGAAGCCGGCCCCGCCGGTCACCAGGACGGGCCGCAGGCCGGTCACGGCGGGAGAGGGCCTGCTCATGCCACCAGCCCGCGGGATTCGAGCTCGCGCCGCGCCTCCGCCACCCGGTCCACCGCCTGCTGGGCGGCGACCCATTCGGCCAGCTCGGCCAGCCCTTCGCCGAAATCCTTGGTCGCGGCAAAGCCCAGCTCGGCCTTCGCCTTGCCGATATCGGCGAAGCAGTGGCGCACGTCGCCGATCCGGGCCTTGCCGACCAGCTCCGGCTCCAGCTCCGGCCGGCCCATGGCGTCGGCCAAGGCCTGGGCCGTCTCCAGCACCGTCCGCTCGCGGCCGCTGCCGACATTGAACACGCCGCCCGCCGCCTTCGGATGCTCCAGCGCCAGGGCGAAGGCCTCGGCGACGTCGGAGACATGCACCAGGTCGCGGCGCTGCTGCCCGTCCTCGAACACCAGCGGCCGCTGGCGGTTCAGGATGCGTGATGCAAAGATCGCCAGCACGCCGGTATAGGGGTTCGACAGCGCCTGGCCGGGGCCGTAGACGTTGAACATGCGCAGCGCCGCGGCCTCCATGCCGTAGGCGCCGGCGACGGTCAGGACCAGCCGCTCCTGGCAGTATTTGGTCAGGGCGTAGACCGAGGCCAGCATCGGCCGCTTCCATTCCGGCGTCGGCACCGGGACCAGCGGCCGGCCCTGACGGTCCAGCGGGTCCCAGGGGTCGCCGGGCCGGCGCTCCGGCCGCATCACGTCCTCGACCGGATCACCGTCGGCGGTGCGGTACAGGCCCTCGCCATAGATGCTCATCGACGAGGCGACGACGACGCGGCGCACCGGGTTGGCGATCAGCCGCTGCATCAGGGTGGCGGTGCCCAGGTCGTTGACCGAGACGTAGCGGTCCACCGCATACATGCTTTGGCCGACACCGACCTCGGCGGCGAGGTGGATGACGGAATCGACGCCCTTCAGCGCCCGGGCCACGGCGACCTCGTCGCGCACGTCGCCGACCTGCAGCTCGACATCGCCCGGCGGCGCCTTGGTCCCGCCGGCGCTGCCGTGCACCTGCTCGAGCAGGCTGTCGAGAACGCGCACCCGATGGCCGCGCCGCAGCAGGGCACCGGCCACATGGCTGCCGATGAAGCCCTTTCCGCCGGTGATCAGGATGGTCTCTGCCATGGATCGGCTTCCCCTTCGGATGACGGGCGCGGATGGTCTGCCGAGGCTGGTGCGCGACGGCGCATCCGGACCCGTTGATGGTGCTGTCGCTGTGGCGTTTCGAGCGCGTGACGGGCGCTCACCTAGGGGGGCAACGGGATGGGTACTTACCCGGTTCCACTTCCGCGTTCGGGCCCGCGCCGCTTTACGGACAGGACAGGAAACGGCGCAGATGCCGGGTGTAGCGCGACACCTCCCGATCCAGCCGCGCCGCCTCGTCCGGGTCGTCCGCCGCGGCATCCCGGGCCATGGTGAACGCCCCGAGCTGGAAGGCGGCGTAGCAGGGGGCCAGGACCCTCGACAGCTCCGGATCGACCGGTTGCCGGGCTTCGTGCCCGACCAGGCGTTCCAGCTCGCCCGCCTCCTCCGGGTTCAGGTCGAACTCGACCGCCGCGCCGGCGACGTCCCAGGCGATGTCCTGGCAGCCGACCAGGTCGTGCGCCGCGCAATGGTCGACCGCGTCGGTCTTCAGCAGGGTGCCGTGGCGGTCCAGCAGCCACTCCCAGCGGTGCAGCCGGTTGTCGGTCTCGACCCGGCGGACCCGTCCTTCGAGGCGCCCGGCCGCGCGGGCGAGGCGGCCGAAGGCCCGGCCGGCCTCCTCTCCCAGCGCCTCGGTCGCGTTGTGGCAGAGCATCTCGGCCAGGGTGGAGAGCGTGGCGCCGCTCTCCGGCGCAGCCGGGAAGCGGCGGGCGCGGAAGCCGAGATATGCCGCGAGCCGTCGCAGCAGGGCATGGCGGTCGCCGGCGCGGGGGTCGAGCGGCCGGGCGTCCTCGATCCAGCGCTCGACCAGGAAGCCGCGGCGACAGCCGACCGGCTCGGCGCCGAAGCCGGCATCGTGCAGCGCCTGGGCGCGGCGCAGCTTGTCGCGGCCGTGCCGGCCCAGCCCGGCGAACTTCATCAGGAAGCGGCGGCCGCCCGTGTCCAGGCGGAACTTGCGGCGCTCCTGCTGCCGATGTGCCGGCGGCCAGCGGCCGGGCGGCAGGGCGAGGCCTTCCCGCCAGGCGCCGCCGGACAGATCCTCCAGGCGGCCCGGGCCGCCGACGAGATCCTCGATCCAGCCGCCCAGCCCGTGCCAGGGCTGGCGCGGGCGCAGCGCCAGCGTGTCGAAATCGACCACGTGCCGGGCGGCGCTGCGCCAGCGCTCGCGATGCGCGGGCGAAGCCTGCGGTCCCGGTTCGCCGCCATGGCCGGGGAAGAACCGGATGCGGGTGCGATCGACGCCATGGGCCTCGAGCCAGTCGGCGACCGCGCCGAAGGAGCTGCCGGACAGGCCCGGCCCCTCGTCGACCACGGCATAGGTCGCCGCGGGATCGCGCAGGATGTCGGCGGCGAGGCCGGGATCGACGGCGAGTTCCCGCCGGAACGGGTGGCCGACCGGCCGCACCGAGGCCGGGCCGTGCGCGCCGCAGGCCTCCGCCACCACGGCGCCCAGCGTCAGGCCGATGCTGCGGATGCCGATCACCCGCGGCGGCCGCAGCCCCGCCCGCACGGCAGCCTCCAGATAGGCCTCCGGATACAGGGCATAGAAGGCGAAGCCTTCGGCCAAGCGGCAGCGGATCGCGCCGGGCAAGGCCTGCCGGGCCAGGCCGTCGATCGTCCGGCGCAGCGCCGGATTCTCCGGCTCCTCGGCGAAGCCCGCGGCCCAGGACCGGCGCAGCGCCGCGGCGAGCTCCATCAGCAGCGCCGTCGCCGCGTCGCGGAGCGGGGAGGGCGCGTCCCGGCCGGCGGCCTCGAACTCGGCATCGATCGCACCCTGCGCGAACGCCCCGGCCTCGATCAGCGCCTCGACCAGCCGGTCGTGGCGATCCAGGCCGGTGGCGGCGTCGCGGGCGCGGTCGAGCGCTGCGGCGACGCGGCCGAGCTGTTGCCCCGGCTCCTCCACCCGCACCGCGTCGCCATAGACGAGCATGGCGAGGCCTCAGAGGAACCAGGTCGCCACCAGCCCCGCGCTGGCGGCGAAGATGATCGCGGTCGTGGCCCAGCCGAGGATGGCGATGCCGGGGCTGTTCACCTGGTCGCCCATGATCCGGCGGCTGCCGGTCATCAGCATGATCAGCAGCATCAGGGGCGGGGTCGAGAAGCCCTGGACGATGCCGGACCAGACCAGCGCCTTCATCGGGTTGAAGCCGAGGAAGTTCAGCCCCATCGCCACCAGGGTGAAGCCGGTGATCGCCAGGTAGAACGCCTTCGCCTCCGACGGGCGGGCGTGCAGGCTGTGCTTCCAGCCGAAGGTCTGGGCCAGGTCGTAGGCCGCGCCGGTGGTCATCACCGGCACCGCCAGGAAGCCGACGCCGATGACGCCGGCGGCGAACAGGATGCCGGCGGCGTCGCCCGCCAGGGGGCGCAGCGCCTCCGCCGCCTGGGCCGCGGTGCTGATCTCGGTCTGGCCGGCGGCGTGCAGCGTCGATCCGGTCGACAGGATGATGAAGTACATGATCAGGTTCGAGAAGACCATGCCGACCAGGACGTCGCTGCGGGTGCGGCGCAGCTCGGCGTCGGTGGCGCCGCGGCGCTGCGCCAGGGTGCGGCGGCCCATCTGGATCTCCTCCTCGACCTCCTCGTTCGACTGCCAGGTGTAGAGATAGGCGGACAGCGTGGTGCCGATCACCGCGACCAGCATCGACAGGAACTCGGCGTCGAAGCGGATCCGCGGCACCAGCGTGCCGGCCAGGGTCGCCGCCAGGTCCGGCTTCGCCAGCACCGCGGCGCCGACATAGGCGAGGAGGGCGAGGGCCAGCCAGCGGAACACGTTGCGGATCAGCGCGTAGGACCCCCAGACCTGCAGCGCCAGGATCGCAGCGGTGACCGTGACCACGATCCCGGCGAACGGAACCGGCAGCAGCAGGCCGATCGCCGCCGCCATGCCGCCGATATCGGCCGCGGCCTCGATAGTGTTGCCGATCAGCACGCCGATCAGCGCCGGAACCAGCACCCAGCGCGGGAAGTGGTCGCGGATGACATGGAACAGGCCGCGGCCGGACACCTGGCCGAGCTTGGCGGACAGGTAGACCACCGCGAACATCATCGGCAGCGTCGCCGGGGCGGTCCACAGGAAGGAGGGGCCGAGCGCGGCGCCGGCGCTGGCATAGGTGCCGATCGCCGACGGATCGTCGTCCGCCGCCCCGGTGATCAGCCCCAGGCCGAGCACCCGGAATGCACCCTGGCGGGGCGGGGAGGAGGCGGGGTCGGCGCCGGGTCCCTTGGACACGCGGCGGTCGGCATCTGGCATCGGCTGGGCCGCATGGCTGTGGCGAGACCCGGCGCATCGCGGGCGCCGGCCGTGGTGACAACAGGCGGCAGCCGAAATCCATTCCGGAGGGAAGATCGAACCGTCCTATCCGCGTCGGGGGTGCTGGGCCTTGCGAAGCGGTACCAGACGGCCATGGGCAGTCCGCAGGCCGCGCCACAGCTCCTCGAGATAGGGCAGCAGCTCGAACAGCAGCGCCGCGGTCAGCACGACAGCGATATAGGCCACCGGCAGCGGCTCCTGTTTCCAGGTCAGGTCGAAGCGCGCCGGCTCCGGCCCCAGCCCGAACAGCGCCAGGACCTGCGGCCAGTGCAGGACGGCGACGAAGGCGGTCGCCATCAGCGGCAGCATCTCGAGGAAGCTGTGGACATGCTGCTCGAAGGGCGTCACCTCGCGCCGTGTGACGGCGTAGCCGACATCCCACAGCGCGGTCGCCTCATGCGCCAGGAAGGCCACGATCATCAGGGCGATGACCAGGGCATTGATCTCGAGGAACAGCGCGGCCAGCAGGGACACGGCCACCTCGGCGAACATCAGCAGGTGGATCAGGGATTCCTTCGCCCCTGTCGTCGCCTCGATGCTCGTGGCGCGATGGCACAACCAGTCGGCGAGGCCGGCGACGAACCACAGCGGCAGGATGAAGTACAGCAGGACCGCCAGCAATGGGTCCGTCATCCCTGCCTCCCGCGTCGCCGGCTGCGGTTCAGTGGCGCACGAACTTGTTGAAGCGGCTCACATGGCCGTCGGCGGTGCGGTCCTGGTACAGGAAGGTCAGCTTGGCCTCGTCGAACTTCTCGAAGAACTCGTCCCAGGAGATCTCTTCGAGCGCCTCTTCGCGCTTCTGGCCGTCGCCGACGAAGTCGAAGCGGAGGATGCCGGCCTCGTCGCCGCCGCGCGCCGTGCCGCGCACGGTGGCGGGAACGGCCTTGCGCTCCTCGGCCCAGCGCCGGATCGTGTCGTGATCCCGGGTCTCGTGGGCCTCGCTCTGGCCGCTGTGATGCTGTGTGGCCATGGGGAAAACCTCCATGCGTGTCGCGTCCTACCAGCGGCAATGGGGCCGGCCGGACGCCGGTTCCGGACGGGCTCAGAAGAACACGGCCCTGCCGGTGTCCGGGGCGATCTCGCCCGGCGCGGCGTCGATCAGCAGGCGTCCCTGCTGCTCGGTGCCGGCGCGCAGGCCGGTCAGGATGACCTCGACCGCGCCCCTGCCGTCCAGCAGGTCCTGGTCCCAATGCATCCAGGCGGTCTCGACCGCCTCGACCCCGGCGGGGAAGGCGAGCGCCAGCAGCGCCTCCCGGTGCCGGGACATCGCGCTGACCAGATCCTCGCCCTGGATCGCCACGGGCGGGCCGGACGGGTTGGTGACGAGCCAGGTCTGCATCGATCGCTCCTTTCTGCTGGCCGCTAGGGTTCCGCATCCGCCGCCGGCAGCGCCTTCAGGTCCTGCTCGGACAGGTCGGTCGCGACCTCGCGGCCGGCGGCGTCCGCCAGCCGCAGCTTGTCGCTCGGGATCTTCACCTGCTTGAGCGACAGGCCGAGGATCTGGTCGACGCCGACCACGACGTAGCGGATGGCGCCGCCCTGCCGGTCGAAGGCGAAATCCGTGATCGTGCCGATGCCGCGCCCCGCGGTGTCGGTCACCTTGGCGCCGATCAGGCTGGTGCCCAGCATCCCGGGCGGAGGATGGGAGACCTGTCCCTGCGGGGTCGAGGACGGAAAGCCGGGCGCGACCGGCTGCGGCTGGGCCGACGCCGCCGAGGCGAGGCAGATGACAACGGAGCAGGCCATGCCGGCCGTGCGGAGGAGGTGCGTCATGCCTGTCTCCGCCTCAGAGCATCGGCCGGCCGCCCGTGACCGCCAGCACCGCGCCGGTGATGTAGCTCGCCTCCGGCGAGGCCAGCAGCACATAGGCCGGCGCCAGCTCGGCCGGCTGCGCTGGCCGCCCCAGCGGCGTGTTCGCGCCGAAATTCTCCACCTTCTGCTCCGGCATGGTCGACGGGATCAGCGGCGTCCAGACCGGCCCCGGGGCGACGCAGTTCACGCGAATGCCCTTGTCAGCCAGCAGCTGCGCCAGCCCGGCGGTGAAGTTGGCGATGGCGCCCTTGGTGGTGGCATAGGGCAGCAGCGAGGGCGACGGGTCCTTGGCGTTGATCGAGGACGTGTTGACGATGGCGCTGCCCGGCTTCAGGTGCGGCACCGCGGCCTTGGACAGGTAGAACTGGCTGTGGATGTTGGTCCGGAACGTCTTGTCCCATTCCTCGGCGCTGATCTGATCGAGGCCCTCGAAGGTCATCTGATAGGCGGCGTTGTTGACCAGGATGTCGATGCCGCCGAGGTCCCGGACCGCCCGTTCCACCAGCGCCCGGCAATGTGCCTCGTCGGCCACGTCCCCGGCCATCGCGATCGCGCGGCGCCCGGCCTGCTCCACCCAGCGCACGGTCTCGCGGGCGTCCTCATGCTCGTCGAGATAGGAGACCAGGACATCGGCGCCCTCGCGGGCGAAGGCGATGGCGACGGCGCGGCCGATGCCGGAATCGCCGCCCGTGATCAGCGCGACCTTGCCCTCCAGCCGGCCGCTGCCCCGGTAGCTGTGCTCGCCGTGGTCGGGCTCCGGCCTCATCTGCCCGGTCAGCCCGGGCGGTTCCTGCTGCTGCTTCGGCAAAGGCGGGGTCGGATGGGAGGCGTTCGGATCTGCCATCGTGGTCTCCACCTCGAACGGCTGTGTCCAATGTCCTCCGGTCAACGGGATGGAAGGGGCCGCGGTTCCGGCGCCGGCCCCTGTCCGTGGCAAGCGTCAGGCCGCGCCGCCCCACTTCGAATCCGGCACCACCACCAGCTTGCCGACGAAGCCCTTGGCCATGAAGTCGGCCTGGGCGCGGTGGAAGTCGGACAGGCGGTAGACGCCGCCGACCAGCGGCTTCAGCTTGCCCTCCTCGATGTACCGCACCAGCCGCCGGAAGGCGCCGCGCGTGCCCTGGGACGAGCCGTGCAGCTCCAGGTGCTTCAGATACATCGTCCGCAGGTCCAGCTGCACCACCGGCCCGGCGATGGCGCCGGCGGTGGTGTAGCGACCCTCCGGCCGCAGGATGCGCAGCAGGTCGTTGAACATCGCCCCGCCGACCAGGTCGGCGACGACGTCGATCGGCCGCCCCTTCGTCGCCCGTTCCACCGCCGAGACCAGGTCGCCGGCGTCGCGGGTGACCACCGCCTCGGCGCCGGCGGCCAGCACCGCCTCCTCCTTGCCGCGGCCGACCACGGCATAGGGGATGGCGCCGCGGGCGCGGCACAGCTGGACGATGCCGGAGCCGACACCGCCCGAGGCGCCGGTGACCAGCACGCGCTCGCCCGCCGCCACCCGGGCGCGGTCCAGCATGTGCTCGCCGGTCAGGTAGGCGCAGCAGAAGGTGGCCAGCTCGACATCGCTCATCGGCGTGTCGACGCGATGGGCATGGTCCGCCGGCAGCGCCATGTACTCGGCATAGCCGCCGTCGCGGCCATGGCCCATGTAGTCGATGTCGGCCAGGCTGTCGTCGTCGCGGTTGTAGATGCTGAAGTCGACCATCACCCGCTCGCCGATCCGCGCCGCAGGCACGCCAGCGCCGACGGCGACGATGCGGCCGACCGTGTCGGTGCCCTGGATGCGCGGGAAGGTCAGGGTCGACCGGTCGCCGCGGCCGCGCCAGCTCGACACCGCCTCCGGGTCCGCCTCGGTGCCGTAGGCGCCCTCGCGGACCCAGACATCGGTGTTATTCATGCCGCAGGCGGTGACCTCGATCAGCACCTCGCCGGCGGCCGGCTTCGGCACCGGCACGTCGTCGCGATAGACCAGCTTGTCGGGCCCGCCATGGCCGGTCAGGACCACGGCGCGCATGGTGGCGGGGATGGTTTCGGCGATCATCGCGTCGGCCCCTTTCACAGCTCGGCCGCCACGGACTCGACCGCGCCGGCCACGGCCTTGACCACGATGTCGGCCTCGTCGCGGGTCAGGCACAGCGGCGGGGCGAAGCCCAGGATGTCGCCCTGCGGCAGGGCGCGGGAGATCACGCCGCGGGCCAGCGTCGCCGCGTAGATCCGCGGCCCGACCTTCAGCGCCGGGTCGAAGAACACCCGGTCGTCCTTGTCGGCCACGAACTCCACCGCCGCCGCCAGCCCCTCGCCGCGCACCTCGCCGACGATGCGGTGGCCGGCCAGCGCGTCGGTCAGCGCCTGCTTGAAATAGGCGCCGGTCTCGCGCGCGTTCTCGACCAGCCCCAGGCTGTCGATCAGCTCGAGATTGGCGATCGCCGCGGCGGTGCACAGCGGGTGCGAGGAATAGGTCCAGCCATGGCCGATGGCGCCGAGCGCGTCGGACCCCTTCTCCAGGATCTTCCACACCTTCTCCGACACGATCACGCCGGACAGGGGGGCATAGGCCGAGGTCAGGCCCTTGGCGATGGTGATCAGGTCCGGCTTGATGCCGTAGTGGTCCGATCCGAACATCGACCCCAGCCGGCCGAAACCGGTGATCACCTCGTCGGCGACCAGCAGCACGTCGTACCTGGCCAGGACGGCCTGGATCTTCTCCCAGTAGCCGGCCGGCGGCGGCACCAGCCCGCCGGTGCCCAGGATCGGCTCGCCGATGAAGGCGGCCACCGTCTCCGGCCCCTCGGCCAGGATCAGCTCCTCCAGCTTGTCGGCGCAGGCTTGGGAGAACTGCTCCTCGCTCAGCGACCGGTCCTCGCGGCGGTAGTAGTACGGCGCCTCGGTGTGCAGCACCTGGGCCAGCGGCAGGTCGAAGGCCTTGTGGAACAGCTCGAGCCCGGTGAGGCTGCCGGTCATCAGGCCGGAGCCGTGATAGCCGCGCCAGCGCGAGATGATCTTCTTCTTCTCCGGCCGGCCGAGGATGTTGTTGATGTACCAGACCAGCTTGATGTTGGTCTCGTTGGCGTCGGAGCCGCCGAGGCCGAAGAACACCCGCGACATGCCGGCCGGCGCCCGGTCGATGATCATCTTGGCCAGGCGGATCGACGGCTCGCTGCCGTGCCCGACATAGGCGTGGTAATAGGCCAGCTCATGCGCCTGGGCGGCGATCGCGTCGGCGATCTCGCGCCGGCCGTAGCCGACATTGACGCAGTACAGGCCGGCGAAGGCGTCCAGGCTGCGCTTGCCGTCGCGGTCGGTGATGTAGACGCCCTCGCCGCTGGTGATGATCCGGTTCGGCGTCTCGCCCCGGGCATGGGCCGCCATGTGGGTCGACGGGTGGAAGAAGTGGTCGCGATCCCAGGCGTCGAGTTCGTTGCCGCGAAGGGCCATCGGAAGTCTCCTTGAAAAATGGGGGCGGGGCTCAGGCCGCGTCGAGGCAGAGGTACTTCAGCTCGGTGAAGGCCTCGATGCCGTGGCGCGAGCCTTCGCGGCCGAGGCCGGACTGCTTCGTGCCGCCGAACGGGATCGGGGCGCCGGTGATCTTCACCCGGTTGACCGCGACCATGCCGTAGTCGAGGGCGCGGCCGAGGCGCAGCACGCGGCCGGCATCGCGGGTGACGACATAGGCGACCAAGCCGTATTCGGTGTCGTTGGCGCGGGCGACCACCTCGTCCTCGCCGTCGAAGGGGGTGACGGCGGCGACCGGGGCGAAGGTCTCCTCGCGCATGATCGCGGCGTCGTCCGGCACGTCGGCCAGAACGGTCGGGGCGAAGAACAGCGGTCCGGCCGGATGGGCCTCGCCGCCGGCCAGGCAGCGGGCGCCGCGCGAGACGGCATCGCGGACGTGTTCCGCCGCCTTGGCCACGGCGCGGTCGTGCATCAGCGGCCCGATCTCGGTCTCCGGCTCCAGGCCGTTGCCGACCCTGAGCGCCGCCACCCGCCGCGCGAAGGCCTCGCAGAAGGCGGCGTAGACCGGCCGCTCGACATAGATCCGGTTGGCGGCCAGGCAGTCCTGGCCGGAGGTGGCGAACTTGGCGTCGATCGCGATCGACACGGCGCGGTCCAGATCGGCGTCGGCGAAGACGATCAGCGGGGCGTGGCCGCCGAGCTCGAGCTGCAGCCGCTTGATCGTCGGGGCGCAGCGCTCGGCGATCAGCCGGCCGATCTCGGTCGACCCGGTGAAGCTGACCGCCCGCACCCGCTTGTCGGCGCAGATCCGGCCGACGATCGGCTCCGGGTCGCCGGTGACGATGTTCAGCACCCCGGCCGGGATGCCGGCGCGTTCCGCCAGCTCGGCCAGGGCCAGGGCCGACAGCGGGGTCTGCGACGAGGGATGCGCCACCACGGTGCAGCCGGCGGCCAGGGCGGCCGCGGCCTTGCGGGTCAGCATGGCGCAGGGGAAGTTCCAGGGCGTGGCGACGCCGACGACGCCCAGCGGCTCGCGCCGCACCATCATCTCGGCGCCCGGCAGGTGGCTGGTGACGGATTCGACGTTCAGGCGCTTGGCCTCCTCGGCGAACCACTCGACGAAGCCGGCGCCGTAGTCGATCTCGCCACGCGATTCCGCCAGCGGCTTGCCCTGCTCCAGCGTCATCAGCAGGGCCAGGTCCTCCTTGGCGGCCCGGATCCGGTCGAACCAGTTGCGCAGCTTCGCCGCCCGCTCCTGCGGCAGCAGCGCCCGCCAGGCCGGGAAGGCGGCCTCGGCGGCGGCGATGGCGCGATCCGCCTCGGCCGCGCCCAGCCGCGCCACCCGGGCGACGGTGACGCCGGTGGCAGGGTCGTCGACCTCGAACACCGCGCCGTTGGCGGCGGCGGTCCAGCGGCCGTCGATATAGGCCAGCTCGCGCAGCAGCCGGCGGTCGGTCAGGCGGCCGAGCGCGTCGTGCTGGCTGGGCCGGGTGGCGAGGGCGGTCATGGGCTGAGCCTCCGTCAAGGGCGAGGCCGCCAGGGTAGGGGGAGAGCGGGAGAGAAGGAGACTGTTCGGGCCGGGGTCGGGAGACCAAGTCTCTCGCGCAGGCGGGATGGGGGAGAGAGTTTCTCCTCAGCGAGACCGAGCCGCCCCCTCACCCGAAATCGCTGAGCGATTTCGACCTCTCCCCGGGGGAGAGGTGAAGTGGGCATGGCTCTGAAAACCCTCTCCTTGGGGAGAGGGAGGGGCCCGCCGCGTTGGCGGCGGGAGGGTGAGGGGGAGAGCCGGCGTCTACGTCCCGTCCGCCAGCACCTCGACCGGCACCGTCGCGTCGTCCTTCACGGTGCGGGTGACGATGTAGGTGAAGTAGCGGTCGATGCCGATCTCGTCCTCCAGCAGCCGGTCGATCAGCCGCTGATAGCCGTCGATGTCGCGCGCCACCACCTTCAGCAGATAGTCGATGCCGCCGCCCAGCGACCAGCAGGCCACCACCTCCGGCACTGCCTTCACCGCCCGCTCGAACCGGTCGAAATCGGCCTGGCGGTGGGCGCCCAAGGTGATCTCGACGAACACCATGGCGAAGGGCGCGATGCGGCGAAGCGCCAGCCGGGCGTGGTAGCCGGCGACCACGCCTTCGCGCTCCAGCCGGTGCAGCCGGGTCCAGCACGGCGTCGGCGACAGCCCGACCTTCTCGGCCAGGGCCAGCTTGGTGATGCGCCCGTCGCGCTGGATCTCGGCCAGGATGCGCAGGTCGATCGGGTCGAGCTTGACGGAGGACATGCTTCCGACCATGCCGGTGCGCAATTCGGGTTGTCAATTGAACTGATTGTGGATCACAGTCCAATCATGACAATCTGGCAGCCCGACCCCGCCGCCCTGCGGCGGCCCGCCTATCTCTCCCTGGCCGACCAGATCGCACGGGCGATCTCGGACGGGCGCCTGCAATCCGGGGAACGGCTGCCGACGCACCGGGCGATGGCCGAGACGCTGGACCTGTCGGTGCAGACCGTCAGCCGCGCATATGAGGAGCTGATCCGCCGCGGCCTGATCTCCGGCGAGACCGGGCGCGGCACCTTCATCCGCCCGCCGCAGCGCGAGCCCGCGCCGCCCTATATCCCCGAGCGCCTGAGCGAGGTCATCGACCTCTCGATCCTGAAGCCGGTGGTGTGCGAGACCCGGCACATCGACGCGATGAAGGCGGCGCTGCACGCCCTGGCCGACGACCTGCCGCATTCCGCCGTGCTGTCCTTCCGCCCGAACATGCTGTTCGCCCGGCACCGCCGGGTGGCGCAGGCCTGGCTGCGCGAGCATTGCGGGGTCGAGGCCACGCCCGGCACCATCCACCTGACCAACGGCGCCACCTCCGGCATGACCATCGCCCTGATGGCCGCGGCCCCGCCGGGATCGACCGTGGTGACCGAGGCGGTCGGCCACCACACGCTGGTGCCGCTGGCGGCCTATCTCGGCCTCAGGCTGCGCGGCGTGGCGATCGACGCCGAGGGCGTGATCCCCGAGGCGCTGGACGAGGCCTGCCGCGAGGGCGACGTGCGCGCGCTCTTCGTCATGCCGAACCCGATCAACGCCACTGCTAGCCTGATGGGCGCGGCGCGGCGGGCGGAGATCGTGGAGGTGGCGCGCCGCCACGGGCTGCAGATCATCGAGAACGACGTGCTGGCGCCGCTGCTGACCGACCGGCTGCCGCCGTTGGCCGCCCTGGCGCCGGAGCGCACGCTCTACGTCACCACCTTCACCAAATGCGTGATGCCGGGGCTGCGCGCGGGCTATCTGGTGGTGCCGGACCGGCTGTGCCCGTCGGTGGCCAACCGCAGCCTGGTCACCAGCTGGATGGCGACCGGGTTGGTGGCGGAGCTGGCCGCGCGCTGGGTCGAGAACGGCACGGCGGCGGAGCTGGTGCACTGGCAGAACGCGGCGATCCGCGGCCGCCAGGCGATCGCGGCGGATCTCCTGGCCGGCATCCCGCACAAGGCGCATCCGGAGGGGCTGCATGTCTGGCTGCCGCTGGGCGAAGGACGGTCGGAGGAGGAGTTCGTGTCGCATGCGCGGCTGCAGGGCGTGGCGATTGCGCCCGGCGCCTCCTTTGCCATCGGGGGCGCCGCCGAGGGCGGCATGGACCGGCCGCCGGCGGTGCGCATCTCGGTCGGCTCGACCACGCCCGAGCAGCTGCGCGACGGACTCAAGATCGTCGTCAACCTGCTGCAGGGCGAGCCGGAGCCGGTGCTGCTGGCGATGTAAAAACAGGCAAGCCGGCGCCTAACGGATCATCACGTCCAGCCAAATTGTACTGATTTGTTTTTCCGTTTGACATGATTTTGTCTCCCTTCCATCGTTGGCGCCAACAGAGGCCCGTCGCCAGCAGGGAGAGCGACTTGGCAAATTCCGCATCCGATCCGTGCATCAGCGTCGAGGGCGTGACCAAGCGCTTCGGGCCGCTGACCGTCCTCAACGACCTGACCTTCACCGTGAAGCCGGGCGAGAAGCTGGCCCTGATCGGGCCGTCCGGCTCCGGCAAGACCACGATCCTGCGCATCCTGATGACGCTGGAGGAGATCAACGGCGGCATCATCCGCATCGAGGGCGAGCCGCTGTTCCACATGCCGCGCAACGGCGGGCTGGTGCCGGCGGACGAGCGCCACCTGCACAGGATGCGCGCCAAGATCGGCATGGTGTTCCAGCTGTTCAACCTGTTCCCGCACAAATGCGTGCTGGACAACGTCACGCTGGCCCCGATCCTGACCAACGGCGTCGACCGCAAGACCGCCGAGGCCCGGGCGATGGAGCTGCTGGAGCTGGTCGGCATGGCGGAGAAGGCCAAGGCGATGCCGGCGCAGCTGTCCGGCGGCCAGAAGCAGCGCGTGGCGATCGCCCGCGCTTTGGCGCTGAAGCCGAAGATCATGCTGTTCGACGAGGTCACCTCGGCGCTCGACCCCGAGCTGGTCGAGGAGGTGCTGAACGTCATGCGCCGCCTGGCCGCCGAGACCGATATGACCATGCTGCTGGTCACCCACGAGATGAGCTTCGCCCACGACTTCGCCGACCGGGTCCTGTTCTTCGACCGCGGCCGGATCGTCGAGGAGGGACCGCCGGACGAGATCTTCCGGCACCCGCGCGAGGAGCGGACCCAGACCTTCCTCAAGAAGATCATCGCCGCCGGCCACCGGGTCTGACCCGGGCCGCGCGGCCGCACCACAAACACGGGAACAGAGAGGCAGAGATGAACAACCGATTTTGCGCGAGTCTGATCCTGGCCGCCGTATCGGCCGTGGCCCTGGCGCAGCCGGCCGCGGCCGACACGCTGGACAACCTGAAGGAGCAGGGCTTCGCCCGCATCGCCATCGCCAACGAGCCGCCCTTCACCGCCGTGGCGGCGGACGGCAAGGTCTCCGGCGCCGGGCCGGACGTGGCGCGCGAGGTGTTCAAGCGCATGGGGATCCCCGACGTCGTCGCCTCGATCTCGGAATACGGCGCCATGATCCCCGGGCTGCAGGCGCGCCGCTTCGACGCGGTCACCGCCGGCCTGTTCATGAAGCCGGAGCGCTGCCGCGCCGTGGCCTATTCCCAGCCGATCCTGTGCGACGGCGAGGCCTTCGCGGTGAAGAAGGGCAACCCGTCGAACTTCCAGAGCTATGCCGACATCGCCGCCAATGCCGACGCCAAGATCGGCGCGCCGGGCGGCGGCACCGAGGAGCGGCTGGCGCTGGAGGCCGGGGTGCCGCGCGACCGGGTGATCGTGGTGCCGGACGGGCAGAGCGGCATCAAGATGCTGCAGGACGGCCGCATCGACGTCTACTCGCTGCCGATCCTGTCGATCCAGGACCTGCTGAAGAAGGCGAACGACCCGAACATCGAGATGGTCGGCCCGGTGAAGAACGCGCCGCTCTATTGCGACGGCGCCGCCTTCCGCAAGCAGGACACGGCGCTGCGCGACGCCTTCGACAAGGAGCTGGCGGCGCTGAAGCAGTCCGGCGAGTTCGCCAAGATCGTCGAGCCCTACGGCTTCTCGGCCAAGGCCGCGATCGAAGCCAACCGCGACCAGCTCTGCGGCAGCACGAACTAACCGCGGCGGAAGGAGAGGCCGGTGCCAACCCCCTCACCCGAAATCGCTGTCGCGATTTCGACCTCTCCCCGGGGGAGAGGTGATCCGTGCTCTCGCCGCGAGAGCGCTGCCTTCCCTCTCCTTGGGGAGAGGGAGGGACCCGCCGCTTGCGGCGGGAGGGTGAGGGGGCGGCACCGGCCTCACCATAGGGACACGATGCCACGACGAGCCGCCGCATGAGCCAGTGGGAAGGCTATCTCGGGCTGATCCTGCAGGGCGCCTGGGTGACGATCGAGTTGACCGTGCTGGGCTGCGCGCTGGCGCTGGTGGTCGCCTTCCTGGCCGGGCTGGGGCGGCTGTCGTCCAGTTTCGTGCTGCGCACCATCGCCACCTGCTATGTCGAGTTCTTCCGCGGCACCTCGATCTTCGTGCAGCTGTTCTGGATCTATTTCGTGCTGCCGCTGGCCGGTTTCGAGTTGAGCCCGCTGCTGGCCGGCGTGCTGGCCCTCGGCCTCAATGTCGGGGCCTATGGGGCCGAGGTGGTGCGCGGCGCCGTGCAGTCGATCGGGCGCGAGCAGCGCGAGGCCTGCGTGGCGCTGAACCTGACCCGGCGGCAGAGCCTGTGGCACGTCATCCTGCCCCAGGCCTTCGTGCTGATGCTGCCGACCTTCGGCAACAACGCCATCGAGCTCTTGAAGGCCACCGCCGTGGTGTCGCTGATCTCGCTGGCGGACCTGACCTTCCAGGCCCAGATCGTGCGGGCCCAGACCGGCAGCACCGCCTTCCCGTTCCTCACCATCCTGGTGATCTATTTCGCGCTGGCGATGCTGATCTCGGCCGGGGTGCGGGCGCTGGAGCGGCGCCTGACCCGCGGCCTCGACGGCGTGCGGAGCTGAGCCATGGATTGGGACTGGGCTTTCGTCGCCGAGATCCTTCCGACCCTGATCGAGGGCGTGAAGATCACCATCCTGGCCACCATCCTGGGCTATGCCCTGGCGGTGGTGCTGGGGCTCGGCCTCGCCCTGCTGCGCCGGACGCGCCAGCGCTGGCTGGCGCGCACCGTGGGCTTCCTGATCGAGTTCATCCGCGGCACGCCGCTGCTCGTGCAGCTGTACTTCCTGTTCTACATCATGCCGGATCTCGGGCTGACGCTGTCGCCGCTGACCGCGGGGGTAATCGGCCTCGGCCTGCACTATGCGACCTACACGGCGGAGGTGTACCGCGCCGGCATCGACAACACCCCGCGCGGCCAGTGGGAGGCGGCGAAGGCCTGCAACCTGACCGCGGGGCAGAGCTGGCGCCACGTGATCCTGCCGCAGGCGGTCCCGCCGATGCTGCCGGCCCTGGCCAACTACTTCATCGCCATGTTCAAGGAGACGCCGCTGCTCTCCGCCATCACGGTCTTGGAGCTGATGAACCAGGCCCGCAGCGTCGCCAACTTCAACTATCGCTACCTGGAGCCGATGACCCTCGTCGGCGCCTTCTTCCTCGTCATCAGCCTGATCGCCGTGATCGGCCTCCGCTTCCTGGAGCGCCGCTTCCGGCCGCTGCGCTGACCCCGGAGCTCCTCATGGTTGAGATCGAACGGTCCGCCCTGCCGCTCGGCTTCGACGACCGTCCGCTGGCGAAGCGGGTCGGCCTCGTCATCCTGGCGACCGACCACACCACCGAACCGGATTTCCGCCGCATGGTCGCGAGCGACCGGGTCGGCGTCTACGTCGCCCGTATCGCCTATGCCAACCCGACGACGCCGGAGAACCTGCGCCGGATGCAGCCGCGCCTCAGCGAGGGCGCCGGTCTGATCCTGCCGGAAGAGGATCTCGACCTCGTCTGCTACTCCTGCACCTCGGCCTCGGTGGTGATGGGCGACGACGCGATCGAGGAGGCGATCCGCGAGGCCAAGCCGGGCGTCACCGTGGTGACCCCGCCGCTGGCCGCGCGCCGCGCCCTCGATGCGCTCGGCGCCCGCCGGATCGCGGTGCTGACCCCCTATACGATCGAGACCAGCCGGCCGATGGCCGGGTACTTCGCCGATCACGGTTACGACATCGCCCGCTTCACCTGCCTCGGCCTCGACGACGACCGCGAGATGGCGCGGATCAGCCCGGTCTCGATCGTGGCGGCGGCCGAGGCGGCGATGGCGCCGGAGGCCGAGGCGCTGTTCATCTCCTGCACCGCGCTCCGCGCCGCCGGGGTGGCGGCGGAGATCGAGCGCCGGATCGGCAGGCCGGTCGTGTCCAGCAATCTCGCCACCGCCTGGATGGCCTTGCGGCTGTGCGGCGACGACCGTCCCCGGCCGGAGCTCGGCCGGCTGATGGCGCTGTGAGGGCGGGGAGATGATCCGGCATGTGAACATGCTGAATGGGCGGCTTGGAACCCGTTGGGGCGGTGTCGCCCCCTCACCCGAAATCGCTGCGCGATTTCGACCTCTCCCCAAGGAGAGGTATTCGGCGGCCAGCGCTCCATTCCCCTCTCCTCGGGGAGAGGGAGGGGCCCGCGCGCGAAGCGCGTGGGAGGGTGAGGGGGCTGGGCGCCGATGACCCACGCCGTTACCCTCGACACCGTCCGCGCCGCCGCCGGCCGCATCGCCGGGGAGGTGGTGCGGACGCCGCTGGTCCGCTCGGCCGCGCTGTCGGAGCGCGCCGGGGCGCCGGTGTTCCTGAAGCTGGAGACCCGGCAGACCACCGGCAGCTTCAAGCTTCGCGGTGCCACCAACGCGGTGCTGTCGCTGCCGCCGGAGGCGCGGAAGGTCGGCATCGCCGCGGCGTCGACCGGCAATCACGGCCGCGGCTTGGCCCATGCCGCCGCCCGCCAGGGGTTGCGCTGCGTCGTCTGCATGTCCGTCCTGGTGCCGGAGAACAAGGTCGCCGCGATCCGCGCGCTGGGGGCCGAGATCCGCATCGTCGGCCGGTCCCAGGACGACGCGCAGGAGGAGGTCGACCGGCTGGTGGCGGAGGAGGGCTTCACCGCCATCCCCCCCTTCGACCATCCGGACGTGATCTCCGGCCAGGGCACGATCGGGCTCGAGATCGTCGCCGACCTGCCGGAGGTGGCGCAGGTGGTGGTGCCATTGTCCGGCGGCGGCCTGTTCGGCGGCATCGCCGCCGCGGTCAAGGCGCTGCGGCCGCAGGCCCGGATGGTCGGCGTGTCGATGGAACGCGGCCCGGCGATGCGCGACAGCCTCGCCGCCGGCCGGCCGGTCGCGGTCGAGGAGCTGCCGACCCTGGCGGATTCGCTGGGCGGCGGCATTGGCCTCGACAACCGCCACACCTTCGCCCTGGCCTGCGACCTGCTGGACGAGGCGGTGCTGCTGACCGAGGCGGAGATCGCCGCCGCGATCGACCACGCCTATGCGGCGGAGCAGGAGATCGTCGAGGGCGGCGGCGCGGTCGGCATCGGCGCGCTCCTGGCCGGCAAGCTCACCGTATCCGGCCCGACCGTCCTGGTGGTCTCGGGCCGCAACATCGACATGGCGCTGCATCGGCGGATCGTCAGCGGCGCCTGGGAGGACACACTGTGCCCCGCATGACCATCGTGACGGAGGCGGAACTGCGCCGCGCCGTCCCGCTCGACCACGACGCCGTCGCCTGCGTCGAGGACGCATTCCTGGCGCTGGCCACGAAGGATGTGGCGATGCCGCCGATCCTGCGCCTCGACATCCCCGAGCATCGCGGCGAGGTGGACGTCAAGACCGCCTATGTCCCCGGCCTCGACGGCTTCGCCATCAAGATCAGCCCCGGCTTCTTCGACAATCCGAAGCTGGGCCTGCCCAGCACCAACGGGCTGATGGTGCTGTTCAGCGCCCGCACCGGTCTGGTCGACGCCGTGTTCCTGGACAACGGTTATCTGACCGATGTCCGCACCGCCGCCGCCGGCGCCGTGGCGGCGAAGCACCTGTCCCGCCCGGACTCCCGGGTGGCGGCGATCTTCGGCGCCGGGGTTCAGGCGCGGCTGCAGCTGAAGGCCCTGACCCTGGTGCGGCCGATCGCCGAAGCCCGGATCTGGGCCCGCGATCCCGACCGGGCGCAGGCCGTGGCGACCAGGCTGTCCGACGAGCTGGGCCTCGCCGTCCATGCCGAGGCGGCGCCGCAGGCCGCTGTCGACGGCGCCGACATCGTCGTCACCACCACCCCGGCTTCCGAGCCGATCCTGCGTGCCGACTGGCTGTCGCCCGGCCAGCACGTCACCGCCATGGGGTCGGACGCCGAGCACAAGAACGAGCTGGACCCGGCGATTCTCACAAAGGCGGATCTCTATGTCGCCGACAGCCTGGCCCAGACGCGCCGGTTGGGCGAGCTGCACCACGCCATCGCCGCCGGCGCCGTGGCCGCCGACGCCGTCTTCCCGGAGCTCGGCGCGGTCATCGCCGGCACGGCACCCGGCCGGCCCTCCGCCACTGCCGTCACCGTCGCGGATCTGACCGGCACCGGCGTCCAGGACACCGCCATCGCCACCCTGGCCCGCGGCCGCGTCGCCGCCGCCGGGGTGGGCACCCCGTTCGAAAGCTGAGCCGATGGATCGGCCGGCGCCGCCCCCTCACCCGAAATCGCTGCACGATTTCGACCTCTCCCCAAGGAGAGGTGAAGGGAGCCGCCCCTCCCTCTCCTCGGGGAGAGGGAGGGGCCCGACGCCGAAGGCGGCGGGAGGGTGAGGGGGAGCGGCCTCACCCTTTCGAGGTGACGGTTCTCTCACGAGACCGGGCTGTGTCGAGCCTGAGACGACAGAAACGCAACTGACAACAAGTTCCCGAGGAATTCATGTCTGTCGAACTGAACTTCAGCCGCGAGGAATATGCCGCGCGGCTGGCCAAGACCCGCGCCGCCATGGCCCGCCGCGGCATCGACCTGCTGTGGGTCAGCGACCCGTCGAACATGGCCTGGCTGACCGGCTATGACGGCTGGTCCTTCTACGTCCACCAGGGCGTGCTGGTGCCGCCGGAGGGCGAGCCGATCTGGTACGGCCGCGGCCAGGACGCCAACGGCGCCAAGCGCACCGCCTATCTCGCCCATGACAACATCATCGGCTACCCGGACCACTACGTGCAGTCGACCGAGCGGCACCCGATGGACCGGCTGGCCGAGATCATCGACTCGCGCGGCTGGGGCCGGCTGTCGATCGGCGTCGAGATGGACAATTACTGGTTCTCGGCCGCCGCCTTCGCCTCGCTGCAGCGCCACCTGCCCAATGCCCGCTTTGCCGACGCCACCGCGCTGGTGAACTGGCAGCGCGCGGTGAAGAGCCCGCAGGAGCTGGACTACATGCGCAAGGCCGCCCGCATCGTCGAGGCGATGCACAGGCGGATCCTGGAGAAGGTCGAGCCCGGCCTGCGCAAGAACGACCTCGTCGCCGAGATCTACGACGCCGGCACCCGCGGGGTCGACGGCTTCGGCGGCGACTATCCGGCGATCGTGCCGCTGCTGCCCTCGGGCGCCGACGCCTCGGCCCCGCACCTGACCTGGGACGACAAGCCGATGCGGTCGGGGGAGGGCACCTTCTTCGAGATCGCCGGCTGCTACAAGCGCTACCATTGCCCGCTGTCGCGCACCGTGTTCCTGGGCAAGCCGACCCAGGCCTTCCTCGACGCCGAGAAGGCGGTGCTGGAGGGGATGGAGGCGGGCCTGGGCGCGGCGAGGCCGGGCAACACCTGCGAGGACATCGCCAACGCCTTCTTCGCCGTGCTGAAGAAGTACGGCATCGTCAAGGACAACCGCACCGGCTATCCGATCGGCCTCAGCTACCCGCCCGACTGGGGCGAGCGCACCATGAGCCTGCGCCCCGGCGACCGCACGGTGCTGGAGCCCGGCATGACCTTCCACTTCATGACCGGGCTGTGGCTAGAGGAGATGGGGCTGGAGATCACCGAGAGCATCGCCATCACCGACAGCGGCGTCGAGATCCTGGCCGACGTGCCCCGCCAGCTCTTCGTGAAGCCATGACCGTCGCCGAGCTTCCGTCCTCGCCGATCGTCCCCTCGGTCGATTTCGGCCGCGACGGGGTGCAGCACGGCACGCTGCGCCTGCCCTACAGCCGGGACGATTCCGCCTGGGGCTCGGTGATGATCCCGGTCGCGGTGATCAGGAACGGGGAGGGGCCGACCGCGCTCCTCACCGGCGCCAATCACGGCGACGAGTACGAGGGGCCGATCGCCCTGTTCGAGCTGGCGCGGACGCTGGACCCGGCGTCGGTCCGCGGCCGGGTGATCATCGTCCCGGCGATGAACTACCCGGCCTTCCGCGCCGGCACCCGCACCTCGCCGATCGACAAGGGCAACCTGAACCGCAGCTTCCCGGGCCGGCCGGACGGCACGGTGACGCAGAAGATCGCCGACTACTTCCAGCGCCACCTGCTGCCGCTGGCCGACATCGTGCTGGACTTCCACTCCGGCGGCCGGACGCTCGACTTCGTGCCCTTCGCCGCCGCCCATATCCTGCCCGACAAGGATCAGGAGGCACGCTGCTTCGCGGCGGTGGAGGCCTTCTCCGCCCCGTATTCGATGCGGATGCTGGAGATCGACGCGGTCGGCATGTACGACACCGCGGCCGAGGCGGCGGGCAAGGTCTTCGTCACCACCGAGCTCGGCGGCGGCGGCACCGCCACCGCGCGCACGGCGCGGATCGCGAAGCGCGGCGTGCGCAACCTGCTGCGCCATGCCGGCATCCTCGAGGGCGAGGTCGAGCGCGCGCCCAGCCGCTGGCTCGACATGCCGTCCGCCGACTGCTTCCGCTTCGCCGAGCAGGACGGCATGGCCGAGACCTGCGTCGACCTGGGCGACCCGGTGAAGAAGGGCGACATCATCGCCCGCATCCACCCGGTCGACCGCACCGGCCAGGCGCCGGCGGAATACCGCGCGGCGCTGGACGGCATCCTGGCGGCGCGGCATTTCCCCGGGCTGGTCAAGGCCGGCGACTGCCTGGCGGTGATCGGCACCGTCGCGGACTGACGCAGTGCCCGGTTCGCGGCGGCGGGGCGGGGCTATCCGCCCACCTGCCGCCGCAGCGTCTCCAGATGCCGCATGGCGGTGACGCCGTCGCGGATGGTGGGCGCGTCGGCCGCCTCGCCGCGGAAGGCCTTCAGCGTCACCTCCAGCAGGGCGTGATAGCCCTTGACGTCCTCATTGGCGGCGGCGGTGAAGTTGGGCGACCAGGTCAGGGCGTCGTGATCGGCGGACAGCGTGGCGCCGAGGTCCTGTGTCTTGAACGCCGGATCGCGGTAATAGGTCACGTCGATCACGTTGCGCACCTCCAGCCGGCGGTGGTCGCCCATGATCTGCACGAACTCCATCGGCGTGCCGCGCGACTGCACCGTGCCCATGACCACGGTGCCGATGGCGCCGCTGTCGAAGCCCAGCGCGATATGCATCAGCAGGCGCCCCGGCCCGTTCTCGACCTTGCGCGCCGAGATCTCCCGGATCGGCGACGCTGCCAGGAAGGCTGGCAGGTCCATGTAGTGGACGCAGTGGTGCAGGAAGAAGCCGCTGTAGTCGACCGCGCCGCGGAAATAGGTCGGCGCCGTCATGTAGGAGCCATAGAAGCCCAGCACCGGGCCGAATTCGCCGCCGCGGACGATGTTGCCGGCGATGCGGTTGCCGATCGACCAGCGCTTCATGAACCCCAGCACCAGCGGCTTGCCGGCACGTTCCGACGCCGCCAGCAGCTCCTCCGCCTGGGCGGCGGTGCCGCCGGGCGGCTTCTCCATGAACACCGGCAGCCCCTTGGCCAGGGCGGCCAGGCCGATGGCGTGATGCGCCGCGGGGCCGACCGCCATGCCGACCGCGTCCAGCCCAGGATGGGCCAGCAGGTCGCGATGGTCGGCATAGGCGGCGCGGACGCCGAACTGGCGGGCGGCGCGGGCCAGGTTGGCGCCGTCGACATCGCACAGCGCCACGAGTTCGACGTCGTGCCGCGTCAGCTGCGGCAGCAGCATCTGGGTCGCGTGGGTGCCGCAGCCGATCCAGCCGATCTTCAGCGTCATCGCCGGTGCCCTCCCATCGCCAGGGCGCCGCGCAGCAGGGCCAGGCTGTGCGTCAGCTTTTCGGTCTCGTCCTCATGCGGCGGCCGCCATTGCGCGATCGGCACGCCGAAGCGGTCGTCGTCGCGGCGGAACGGCTCGACCGAGATCGGCCCGGCATAGCCGACCTCGGCCAGCGCCCGTGCCACCGCCACCCAGTCGGTCGCGCCGGTGCCGACGAAACCGCGATGGTTCTCGTTCGCCTGGAAATGGACGAAGCGGTCGCCGGCCAGGCGGATCGCCTCGGCGATGTCCGCCTCCTCCATATGCATGTGGAAGGTGTCCAGCATCAGCCGCACCTCCGGCCGGCCGACCAGCTCGATTAGCTCCAGCCCCTGGCGGGTGGTGCACAGGATGTCGGTCTCGAACCGGTTCAGCGGCTCGACCGCCAGCGTCACGCCATGGTCCCGAGCCGCGTCGGCCGCCCGGCGCAGCCCGTCGACGCACCAGTCCTGCCGGCGCAGGCGCAGATCCTCGGAGACGGGGGCTGGCGGCCGGCCGGCGAAGACCAGCGGGTTGCCGTAAAGCGGGCCACCGACGATGCGGGCGCCGAGCTTCTCGGCGCAGCCGGCGGCAGTGCGCAGATACTCGACCCCGGCCTCGCGCGCGGCGGCATCGTCGCCGGTCAGGTTGCGCTGCAGGTTGACCCGGGCGGCCAGCACGACCGACAGGCCTGCCCCCTCCAGCGCCCGGCGGGTCTCGGCGAGGTCCAGCTCGCCCGGCTCCGGCACCAGCAGCTCGATGAAGTCGTAGCCCATGGCGCGGATCCGCTCGAACCAGCCGAAATGCTCGGCGGTGAAGGGGCGCGCGACCTGCATGGAGATCAGGCCGATCGGGTTCGGCATGGATGGTTCTTTCGGTCGAGGGTCGGTCATCCCTTCACGGCGCCCTGGGTCAGGCCGCCGATCAGGCGTTTCTGGACGAGAAGGAACAGGATGGTGGCGGGCAGGGCGCCGACCACGCCGCCGGCGGTCAAGAGGCCCCATTCGATCTGGTACTCGCCGATCAGGGTCTGGATCGCGACGGTCATGGTGCGGACGGTGCGGCCGCCCAGCGTCAGGGCGTACAGGTATTCGTTCCAGGCGGTGATGAAGATGTAGATGCCGGTCGCCACCAGCCCGGGGACGCACAGCGGCAGGATCACCCGCCACAGCGCGCCGAGCCGGGAGCAGCCGTCGGTCATCGCCGCCTCGTCCAGGCTCTTCGGGATGGCGTCGATGTAGCTCGTCATCATCCAGATGGCGAAGGGGATGGCGACGGTGGCGTTGGCGATGATCAGCGCGATGTGGGTGTCCAGCAGGCCCAGCTGCCGCATCAGCACGAACAGCGGCAGGATCAGCAGCACGATCGGGAACATGTTGATGACCAGGAACTGGACCATCAGCAGCCGCCGCCCGGCGAAGCGGAAGCGCGAGAAGGCGTAGGCCGCGGTGACGCTGAGGGTCAGCCCGACCGCGACCGTGCCCAGCGCCACGATCAGGCTGTGGCCCATGTTGACGAGGAAGCTGGTGCGGCCGAACAGCCGCTCGTAGCTGGCGGCGGTCCAGGCCGACGGGTCGGCGGCGACGCCGCGGCCGACGATGTCGTCCGGCGGCGTCAGCGAGGTCAGCGCCATCCACAGATAGGGGCCGAGCGCAAAGCCGGCGATCAGCAGCATCGGCAGGTGGATCAGGGCGGCGCGCTGCCAGGGGGAACTGCGGGTGACCATCAGTCCATGGTCCTCGTGGTGCGCCGCAGATAGACCAGGACGAAGCCGGCGAGCAGCAGGGTGAAGATCACCGCCAGCGCCGAGCCGTAGCCGAAGTCGAGATTGGTCCTGGCCTTGATGAAGGCGTAGAGCGGCAGGGTGTGGGTGGCGTAGCCGGGACCGCCGCCGGTCATGACGAAGATCACGTCGATCGAGTTGGCGACCCAGATCAGCCGCAGCAGCACCGCGGTCGCGATCACCCCGGCGATCGAGGGCAGGGTGATCCGCCGGAACTGCTGCCAGGGCGTGGCGCCGTCGATCGCCGCCGCCTCGTACAGGTCGCGCGGCACCGCCTGCAGCCCGGCCAGGATCATCACCGCGAAGAACGGGAAGCCCTGCCAGGTCAGGGTCAGGATGATGGCAGTGAGCGAGGTGCCGGGATCGGCCAGCCAGGGGAAGGCGCCCTGCAGCATGCCCAGGCGCACCAGCACGTCGTTCAGCACCCCGGCGTTGGGGTCGTAGATCCAGCGCCACATCAGGGCGATGACGACGCTGGGCAGCGCCCAGGGAATGATGACCACGGCCCGCGCCAGCGGCCGCCACCAGAAGCGCTGGTTCAGCAGCAGCGCCGTGGCGAGGCCGAGCAGCAGCTGTGCCGGGACGGTGATTCCGACCCACAGCGCGGTGTGCTGCAGCGAGGTCCAGAACACCGGGTCGGCCAGCGCCTTGGCGAAGTTGTCGAGCCCGACGAAGGGCATCCGGGTCGGCCGGAACAGCACGAATTCGTGCAGGCTCAGAACCAGCGCCTGCAGCATCGGCAGGAACACGATCAGCAGCGTGACCAGCACCGCCGGGCTCAGCAGTACATAGGGCAGGATCCGGGTCCGCTGCTTGCCGCGGATCGGGGCCAGCCGGGCCGTCGCCAGGGTCATCGAGGCGGACTTCATGGGGCGTAGAGCTGTTCGATCTCCTGCATCATCTGCTCCGGCGTGATCTCGCCGGTCAGGGCCCGCTGCATCGCCGCCGGCCACACCGTGTTGACGAAATCCGCGGTCTGCGAGACGGCCGGCAGGCTGTGGGCGAAGGGCAGGGACTGCACCGTGGCGTCGACGAAGCGCTTCTCGTGCAGCGTCCATTTCGCCGCGCCGCTCTTGGTCACCGGCAGCTGGCCGGTGGCCTTGTTGAACTCGACATTGGCGTCGCCGCTGGCCAGGAAGGCGATCCACTTCCAGGCCGCGTCCTTGTCCTCGGCCGAGGACAGAACGGCCAGGGATTCGTCGCCATAGGAGGTCCAGCGGCCGCCGTTGCACTCCGGCACCGGCACGGCCGAGACCTTGTCGCCCAGCGCCTTCACCATGCCGGCGGAGGAGCCGATGTGGTGGATCGTCATCGCCGTGCGGCCCTGCTGGAAGGCGGCGATGATCTCCTGGAACCCGTCATTCGGGGCCGAGGGCGGGAACAGCTTCTGGTTGCGGTAGAGGTCGACCAGCCAGGTGTTGGCGGCGACCACCGGCTGGCTGGTCAGTCCGCCCTTCTCGAATCTGGCGCCGGCGGACAGGACGAACGGTCCCCAATGGTCGTAGCCGCCCTTGCCGCCGCGGAAGCCGAAGCCCCAGAGGTCGGGCTGGCCGTCGCCGTTGGTGTCGCGGGTCAGCGCCTTGGCCGCCTTTAGGAAGTCGTCGCAGGTCCTGGGCGGCTGCAGCCCGGCCTCGGCGAACAGATCGGCGCGATAGTAGAGGTAGGAGACGACGTACTGCACCGGCAGGTAGTACTGCTTCCCGTCCGGCCCGCCATTGATCTTCAACAGGTCGTCCTGCAGGTCGGCCTTGCCGTCCCAGCCGGCGATCCAGTCGTCCAGCGGCTCCAGCGCCTCCATCTCCACCAGCCGCGGCTGGGCGAACAGCTTCACCATCGCCGCATCCGGCGCGTTGCCGCCGGCGATCGCGGTGTAGAGGTTGTCGTAGTAGCTGTTCCAGGGGATGTTCTCGGCCTCGACCTTGATCCCCGGATTGGCCGCCTCGAATTTGGCGACCAGGTCGGCCACCGGGTTGTTCGGATTGTCGAAATGGTACCAGAAGCGGACCGTGCTCTCGGCCTGCGCCGTCCCGGCGGCCAGCGCCAGCAGCGCGGCCAGCGCCGCGCTCTGCATCGTCCTCATGACGTTTCCTCCTCCCTCTATGCGTTTTCGTTGAAGCGCCGGGCCCAGGCCCCGGCTTCGGCGAAGGCGGTCCGGGCCTCCGCCAGCGCGGTCGTCATCTGCATGAAGCCGTGGATGACGCCGCGATGGACCCGCACCGGGTCGGCCCGTCCCAGCGCCCGCAGCCGCTCGCCGAGCATCAGCGTGTCGCTCAGCAGCGGGTCCAGCCCGGCGGCGTTGAGGTAGAGCGGCGGCAGCGTCCGCAGCGCCGCGTTCGATGCCGTGAGGGGCGAGACCGGCGGCTCTCCCCAGCTGGCGGGGTCGGGCGCGTACCAGTCCCGGTAGCGGATCATCTTGGCGGTGGTCAGGCCGTAGCCGCCGGGGCCGAAGCGCCGGTGGGACTCGGTGTCGTGGTCGACGGCATAGACACCGTAGAACAGCAGGCCGAAGCCCGGCAGCATCCGGCCGGATTCCTGCTCGCGCAGCATCAGCGCCAGCGCCAGGTTGGCGCCGGCGGAATCGCCCGAGACGCCGGCCGGACCCGCGATGCCATGCCGCGCCAGCACCTCCGGCAAGGCCCGCCAGGCTGCCGCGGCGTCATCTAGGCCGGCGGGGTAGGGATGCTCCGGCGCCAGGCGGTAGTCGATGCCGATCACGGCCATGCCCGTCGCTTCGGCCAGGCAGCGCATCGCCCGGTCATGGGTGTCGAGGCTGCAGAAGGCCCAGCCGCCGCCATGGATGTACAGGATCGCGCCATGCGCCGATGCCGGCCGGAACAGCCGGGCCGCGCGGGGGCCAGCGCCGCCGGGCAGCGTCAGCTCCGCCGTCTCCATCGGCGGCAGGTCCCGGTTCCAGCGGACATTGCCCGCCTCCGCCTGGGCGCGGCCCTCGGCCGGCGGCAGGGTGGTCGGGTCCGGCAGGTGGCCGTCCTCGGCGGCCAGCCGTGCCATGATCGCCGCCATCTCGGGGTTCGGCGCGTCGTTCGGGTCGAAGCCGGTCATGCCTTGGGTCCTTCGGGGGCGGCGCCGAAGATCGACGGGCCGACATCGACGATGGTCTCGATGTGATGGCCGATGGCGGCGACCGCCGCGGCCTCGTCGCGCGCCGCCAGCGCCTCGACGATGCTCCAGTGCCGCCTGGCCGTGGCCGTCAGGTCGCGCCGCTCGCCGCTGCGGGTGATCTTGAAGCGGTGGTTGTGCAGGATGCAGCGGTGCAGCAGCGGCTCCACCGCCGGCAGGCCGGCGGCCCGGAACAGCCGGCGGTGGAAGGCGCGGTCCAGCTCGGTCTGGCCGTATTCGTCACCGGCCAGCGCCTTCGCCTCCATGCCCTCGATCAGAGCGGTCAGGTCCGGCAGCAGGGCAGGGTCGGGGCGCCGCAGGGCGCGGACGATGCCGCGGGTCTCGATGCCGTGGCGCAGCCGGAACATCTCGACCGCCTCGTCCTCGGTGCAGTCGGCGACGCGCGTGCCCTTGTGCGGCAGGCGGTGCACCAGCCCTTCCTCCTGCAGCGCCAGCAGCGCCTCGCGCACCGTGCCCTGGCTGCACTGGAAGCGCTGCGCCAGCTCCAGCTCCAGCAGAGCGATGCCGGGCGCGACCTCGCCCAGCATGATCATGCGCTTGAGGCCGTCGAAGACCTCCGCGCTCTTGCCGGGCCGCATGCCGTCCTGGACGAGGGTGAGCATCCGATCTCCATTATCGTTATCGATAACGATATCGATAATAATGCCGACGGGCAAGCGCTGCCATGAGGGGCTCTTCGCCGGGCGGGGCCGTCGGAGCCGGCAGGGATGTCCCGCCGGCTCCGCCGATGGTCCGGTTATCGGCCTCGCCCTCCGCCATGGTCGTGCCCGCCATGGTCGTGCTCTCCACGGTCATGGCCGACGTGGCCCAGATGATCGGACCGGTCGTCGCCGTTCTCGCCATGGTCGAAAGTCGAGCCGGAGCCGTTCTGGGTGTCGGCCGGATCCGCCTGCGCCGTCTGCAGCGGGATCTGATAGGGCTCGGATTGCAGCCCGGTGCGGGCGAAGGCGGGCCCGGCGGCGAGTCCGAGCATGAGCAGGGCCGCGACCCCCGCGGGGCGGGGATGCCTGAGCAGAGACATGATGGTTCCTCTTCAACCTGGTCCGGCAGCGGCCCTCGGGGCGGCTCCCGGCGTTGCGTGGTCTTCGAGAGTGCAGCGGAACGCGGGCCGTCCGGGCCGCGGGGCTTGCCGCGATCGCCGTGGCGTCGAGCGATTCCGCACTGCAGCATATGGGTGGGGGCGGCGCGGGTGCAGCTCTTCTTACGGGAATTTAATAAAGCGATCATCCGGAGCTAATATTGCAAAGAATTCATGAAGAAAGAGCGCTGCGTCATCCTGTCTCCTGCTGAACTTCCTCCATTGACTTCCCAGCTTTGGCGAAGTCACCTTTCGTCATTCGCTTAGCACCAAGGAGGCAGGTGTCGGCGCCGCGCTGGCGTCGGCGCCGGTCCGCGCCCGGTCCCGGCAGCCCGCCGGGGCGGAGCGCATCGGGCCAGCCGAAGACCGGGAGGAGACGTCGATCGCGGGCGCCGCGGCCGTCATGGCTGCGGCGCCCGCGCCTCTCTCGATTGCCTGCCCGCTGGAGAGACGCAGATGCCCCTTGTCGCCCGCCGGACGGTGCTGCGGATCGGCACCCCGATCGCCCTCGTGTTGGTCTGCGCCGCCGTTCTGGTCGGGCGCGAGCTGCGCGGCAGCGCCGCCTCGGCCGCGCCCGAAGCGTCCGCCGCGCCTCCGGCGGTGCCGGTCGAGGCGGCGGCGGCGCAGCGCCGCGACGTGCCGGTCTATCTCACCGGGCTCGGCACCGTGCAGGCGCTGAACACGGTGACGGTGAAGTCCCGGGTCGACGGCCAGCTGCAGACGGTGTCCTTCCAGGAAGGCCAGCACGTCACCGCCGGCCAGACCCTGGCGCAGATCGACCCGCGGCCGTTCCAGGCGGCGCTGGACCAGGCCAAGGCGACCAAGGCCAAGGACGAGGCGCAGCTGGCCAACGCCCAGCTCGACCTGACGCGCTTCGAGAACCTGCACCAGTATGCGACGGCGCAGAGCGTCGACACCCAGAAGGCGCTGATCGCGCAGCTGCAGGCGCAGATCGAGGGCGACCAGGCGGCGATCGACAACGCCGCGACGCAGCTCAGCTACACCACGATCACCTCGCCTCTGAACGGCCGCACCGGCATCCGGCTGGTCGACCAGGGCAACATCGTCCACGCCACCGACACCGGCGGCCTCGTGGTGATCACCCAGCTGCACCCGATCACGGTGATCTTCACCTTGCCGGAGGAGGACCTGCCGGAGATCTCGGCGGCGATGGCCAAGGGGCCGCTCACGGTCTTCGCCGACACCCGCGGCGACGACAAGCCGCTGGACCAGGGCACGCTGCAGCTGGTCGACAACCAGATCGACCAGGCCAGCGGCACGATCCGGCTGAAGGCGACCTTTCCGAACAAGTCCAACCAGCTGTGGCCCGGCCAGTTCGTCGATGTCCGGCTGCTGCTGCGCACCGAGCAGAACGTGGTCACCGTGCCCTCCACCGCGATCCAGCGCGGGCCCGACGGTCTCTACGTCTATGCCGTGAAGCCGGACGCCACGGTCGAGCTGCGGCCAGTCGGCATCGGCCAGATCACCGGCGGCGCGGCCGTGGTCGAGACCGGCCTCGACGCCGGCACCAGCGTCGTCACCGCCGGCCAGTACCGGCTGCAGCCGGGCACAAGGGTGCAGACCCGCGATGCCGCCGCCAGCCAGCCGAGCGCCTGATCATGAGCATCTCGGCACCCTTCATCCGCAAGCCGATCGCCACCTCGCTGATCATGGCGGGGGTGCTGCTGGTCGGCCTCGTCGCCTATCCGCTGCTGCCGGTCGCGCCGCTGCCGCAGGTCGACTTCCCGACCATCCAGGTCTCGGCCCAGCTGCCCGGCGCCGACCCCACCACCATGGCCTCGTCGGTGACGGCACCGCTGGAGCGGCAATTCGCCGAGATCCCCGGCGTGTCGCAGATGACCTCCAGCAGCACGCTGGGCAACAGCTCGATCACCCTGCAGTTCGACCTCGACCGCAACATCGACGCCGCGGCCGGCGACGTGCAGACCGCGATCAACGCCGCCGGCGGGCAGCTGCCGAAGACCCTGCCCTCGCCGCCGACCTACCGCAAGGTCAACCCCGCCGACTCGCCGATCCTGGTCTTCGCCGTCCATTCCGACACGCTGCTGCTGACCACGGTCGACGATTATGCCGAGAACGTGCTGAGCCAGAACATCAGCCAGGTGCCGGGCGTGGCCCAGGTCAGCATCGGCGGCCAGCAGAAGCCGGCGGTGCGGGTGCAGGTCGACCCGCAGAAGCTGGCGGCGCTGGGCATCGGCCTCGAGGACGTGCGCGGCGTCATCGCCGACGCCACCGCCGACAGCCCGAAGGGCAGCATCGACGGGGCGACGCGCACCTTCACCATCTACGACAACGACCAGGAGCTGAAGGCCGACCCCTGGAACGACGTCATCATCGCCTACAGGAACGGCGCGCCGGTGCGCATCCGCGACATCGGCCAGGCGGTGGAGGGGCCGGAGAACACCAAGCTCGCGGCCTGGTCCGGCGGCCAGCGCGCGGTGCTGCTGATCGTGTTCAAGCAGCCGGGCGCCAACGTCATCGACGTGGTCGACCACGTCAAGTCGCTGCTGCCGCAGCTGCAGGCGGCCATCCCGCCGGCGGTCAAGGTCGACATCCTCAGCGACCGCACCACCACCATCCGCGCCTCGGTCGCCGACGTGCAGTTCACGCTGCTCCTGACCATCTGCCTGGTGGTGATGGTGATCTTCGTGTTCCTGCGCAACTTCTGGGCCACGGCGATCCCCAGCGTGACCGTGCCGCTGGCGCTGGTCGGCACCCTGGCGCTGATGTACGCCTTCGGCTACAGCCTCGATAACCTCTCGCTGATGGGCCTCAGCATCGCCGTCGGCTTCGTCGTCGACGACGCCATCGTCATGCTGGAGAACATCCACCGCCATATCGAGGAGGGGCTGTCGCCGGTGCAGGCGGCGCTGAAGGGCGCGGGCGAGATCGGCTTCACCATCTTCTCGATCAGCCTGTCGCTGGTCGCCGTCTTCATCCCGCTGCTGCTGATGGGCGGCATCGTCGGCCGGGTGTTCCGCGAATTCGCCGTCACCGTGACCATGACCATCCTGGTCTCGGCCGTCGTGTCGCTGACCCTGACCCCGGTGATGTGCTCGAAGTTCATGAAGCACGACACCGGCAGGCACGGGCGCCTCTACCGGCTGTCTGAGCGCGGCTTCGACCTGATGCTGGCGGGCTACCGCCGGTCGCTCGATGCCGCGCTGAGGCACAGCCGCATCACGCTGCTGGTCTTCCTCGCGACCATCGCCGCCACCGGCTACCTCTTCGTCATCATCCCCAAGGGCTTCTTCCCGCAGCAAGACACCGGCCTGATCCTCGGCACCTCGGAGGCGGCGCAGGACATCTCCTTCGCCGAGATGAGCCGCAAGCAGGTCGAGCTCGGGCAGATCGTCGCCGCCGACCCGGATGTCGACACCGTCGGCATGGCGCTCGGCTCCAGCGGCGGCCAGACGCTGAACAACGGCCGCCTGTTCATCACCCTGAAGCCGCGCGACCAGCGCGAGGCCTCGGCCAGCCAGATCATCGACCGGCTGCGGCCGCAGCTGGCCAAGGTCGAAGGCGCGGCCCTGTTCCTGCAGCCGGCGCAGGACATCAACATCGGCGGCCGGACGTCCCGCACCCTGTACCAGTACACGCTGCAGGACGCGAATATCGACGAGCTGAACCAGTGGGCGCCCAGGATCTACGACAAGCTGAGGACGCTGCCGCAGCTGCGCGACGTCGCCACCGACCAGCAGACCGGCGGCACCACCCTGACGCTCGACATCGACCGCGACGCCGCCGCCCGCTACGGCATCCAGCCGCAGCTGATCGACGACACGCTCTACGACGCCTTCGGCCAGCGTCAGGTGGCGCAGTACTTCACCCAGGTGAACAGCTACCATGTGGTGATGGAGGTGCTGCCGCAGCTGCAGGACAAGCCCTCGGCGATCGACCGGATCTACATCAAGTCGCCGCTGACCGGCGAGCAGGTGCCGATCAGCGCCCTGGCGCACTGGACCACGCGGCCGACGGCCTTCCTGTCGATCAACCACCAGGGCCAGTTCCCGGCGGTGACGCTCAGCTTCAACCTGGCGCCGGGCGTGGCGCTGGGCGACGCGGTGAATGCGATCCAGCAGGCCGAGCAGGAGCTGGGCGTGCCGGCCTCGCTGACCGGCGCCTTCCAGGGCAACGCCCAGGCCTTCCAGTCCTCGCTGGCCAGCGAGCCCTATCTGGTCGCCGCCGCCCTGATCGTCATCTACATCATCCTCGGCGTGCTGTATGAGAGCTACATCCACCCGCTGACGATCCTGTCGACCCTGCCCTCGGCCGGCGCCGGCGCCCTGGTCATGCTGATGCTGTTCGGCTTCGACTTCAGCGTCATCGCGCTGATCGGCGTCATCCTCCTGATCGGCATCGTCAAGAAGAACGGCATCATGATGGTCGACTTCGCCATCCAGGCCGAGCGCGACCAGGGCCTGACGCCGTTCGAGGCGATCCGCCAGGCCTGCCTGCTGCGCTTCCGGCCGATCATGATGACGACGATGGCGGCGCTCCTGGGCGGCCTGCCGCTGATGCTCGGCTCCGGCACGGGGTCGGAGCTGCGGCAGCCGCTGGGCTACGCCATGGTCGGCGGCCTGATCCTCAGCCAGGCGCTGACCCTGTACACGACCCCGGTGGTCTATCTGTATCTCGACAGGCTGCGGGTCTGGCTGGCCGGCCGCCGCCGGCAGGACACTGCGATGCCGCCGCACCTGGCCGCCGAGGGCGCGCCTTCGGCGGGAGAGTGACGAAGGTGACCGCTGCTCCGGCCGCCGAAGCCGGTTTCCGGCCCGGCTTAACCACCTGGCCCGGCCCGGGCTGGGTGCTGCCGCTGCTGACCGCGGCGCTGGCGCTTGCCATCTTCCTGTTCGACACCTTCAGCCCGATGAAGATCGCGGTGGCTGTGCTGTACGCCATCGTGATCCTGATGTCGGTCGGCTTTCTCGACCGGCGCGGCGTGCTGCTCACCGCGTTCGGCTGCGGCGGGCTGACGGTGATCGGCTTTCTCGTCGGGCTGCGGCACACCGGCTTCGAGGCGCATCTGCTGCGCGGCGTCGTCAGCCTGTCGGCGATCGGCATCGCCACGGCGCTGGCCCATCGCAGCCAGACGGCGATGGCGGTGCTGCGTGACAACGAGCGGCGGTGGAGCGGCATCATCATCGAGCGTGCCCTCGCCGAACGGGCCCTGGCCGAGGCTCGGGCCGAGCTGGCGCATGTCTCCCGCGTGGTCACGCTGGGCGAGCTGACGGCGTCGATCGCGCATGAGGTGAAGCAGCCGCTGGCCGCGATCGTCACCGATGCCCAGGCCTGCCTGCGCTGGCTCGATCGGCCGGTGCCGGCACTGGACGAGGCGCGGGCCTGCGCCGGCCGGATCGCCGGCCAGGCGGTCCGCGCTGATCATGTGGTGCAGCGGCTGCGCGACCTGACCCGGAAGGCGCCGCCGGAGCCCGCGGCGGTCGATCTCGGCGCCGCGATCGGCGAGGTCGTCGAACTGACGCGCCGCGAGATCGCCGATCACCGCGTGACTCTGCACACGCGGCTGGCTCCCGGCCTGCCGCCGGTGTCGGCCGACCGCATCCAGCTGCAGCAGGTGCTGATCAACCTCGTGGTCAACGCCGTCCAGGCGATGGAGGCGGCCCCCCGCCGCGAGCTCGCGATCGAGACCGGCGTCGGCCCGGCGGGGGAGGTGCTGATCCTGGTCGCGGACAGCGGCATCGGGCTGGGGCCGGAGGAGATGGCGCGCCTGTTCACCCCGTTCCACACCACCAAGCCCGGCGGCATGGGCCTCGGCCTGTCGATCTGCCGCTCGATCGTCGAAGCCCATGGCGGGCGGATCTGGGCCTCGCGCAACGCCGATGCCGGGCTGACCTTCCATGTCGCCCTGCCGGCGGCCGGGAGGACGGCATGACCGGCATGGCGGCCGAAGCGCCGCTGGTGCTGGTGGTGGACGACGAGGCCGCGGTCCGCACCGCGCTGGACAGCCTGCTGCGTTCGGTCGGCTTCCGCGTCGCCTGCTTCGCGTCGCCGGAGGAATTCCTGGACAGCGGCCTGGCGCCGTCGGCCGGGTGCCTGGTGCTGGACGTCCGGCTGCAGATGGCCAGCGGCCTCGACGTCCAGGCGCAGCTGGTCCGGGCCGGCTGCCGGATTCCGGTGGTGTTCATGACCGGCCACGGCGACATCCCGATGAGCGTGCGGGCGATGAAGGCCGGGGCGGTCGACTTCCTGGCCAAGCCGTTCCGGGACCAGGACATGCTCGACGCCGTCGCCGCGGCGATCGAGCGCGACCGCGACCGGCGGGCGGCGGCGCAGCGCATGGCGGAGGTCGTGGGACGGTACGAGACCCTGACCCCGCGCGAGCGGCAGATCATGACCCTGGTCGTGGACGGGCTGATGAACAAGGAGATCGCGGCGCAGCTCGGGGTCGCCGAGATCACGATCAAGATCCACCGCGGCCAGGTGATGCGGAAGATGGCGGCGCGGTCGGTCGCCGACCTCGTCCGCATCGCCGGCGTGCTGGACGAGCAGTCGCAGTAGTATTATCGGTTATCTGTGTTCATGCTATGTTCCATGGACGCGACGCAGACCGATCAGGCATCGGAGGCCGCGCCCGCTCTTCAGGAGGAGCGGGCGGCCCGGCATCTGCGCATGCTCGCCCGGGCGGCGGAGGTCCATATGGAGATCATCGAGGCCACCCGCACGGAAGCGGTGGAGGCGCCGCAACCCGGCGTCGACTATGGCCAGAGATTCGCCGTCGCCGCCCGCGCCGTGCGTCTGACCCTGCTGCTGAAGGACAAGCTGTCGCGGCAGGCGGAGGAGAAGCGCAAGGCGGCGGCGCAGCGTGAGGCGGCGCAGGAGGACTGGCACGGGCTGCGGGTGCAGCTGGCGATGATGGCGGCGGCCTATGAGGTGTCCGAGGGCGGCGAGGGGGCGGACCGCCGTGAAGCCGAGATGCATGAGCGGCTGGAGCGGCCGGAGGTGGTGGAGCTGATCGAGGCCAGCCGGCCGGAGGTGGCGGTGGCGGCGTTGTGCCGGCGCTGGGGCTACCCGGTGCGGGTGGAGCAGTGGCTGGAGATGGCCGACGAGGCGATGGAGGAGCTCGGCTTCCTGCCGCCGCAGGACGGCGAGGACGCCGCGGATCCGCCCAAGCCCCGCTCGGCCGCCCCCGCCCGGCGCAAGCCTCCGGACACCGGGTAGACGCGATCCCTCCAGCTGTCATTGCCGGGCTTGATGTATGGCCCGGGGAGATCCCAGACGGGTGTTCTGGGAGATGACTGACACATTGAGCCATGGCATCGGCGTCTTGGGAGGCGGCCATGGCGTGGCGGGAGGTGTCGGTCATGGAGCAGCGTCGGGAATTTGTCCGGCTGGCGGAGCAGGAGGGGGCGAACCGTCGGGAGCTGTGCCGCCGGTTCGGGATCAGCCCGGATGTGGGCTACAAATGGCTGGCGCGGTGGCAGGCCGGCGATGCCGAGCTGGCGGACCGCTCGCGCCGGCCACATGTGAGCCCCGGCCGCAGCACGGCAGAGCTGGAGACGGCAGTGCTGGCGGTGCGGGATGCGCATCCGGCGTGGGGCGCCCGCAAGATCGTCCGCCGCCTGGCCTGGGACGGGATCGCACCGCCGGCGGCCTCGACCGTGCACGCGATCCTGGTCCGGCACGGCCGGATCGATCCGGTGGCAGCCGAGGCGACCCAGCCCTATCGGCGTTTCGAGGCGGCGGCGCCGAACCGGCTGTGGCAGATGGACTTCAAAGGCTGGGAGCCGCTCGTCCGGGGCGGCCGGTGCCATCCCTTGACCGTGCTCGACGACCACTCCCGCTTCTCGCCTTGTCTGCAGGCCTGTGCCGATCAGAAGAGCCAGACCGTGCAGGACCGGCTCACGGCGACCTTCCGGCGACACGGCCTGCCCGAGGCCATCTTCATCGACAACGGCGCCCCCTGGGGCGACGCCTCGGGCGAGCGCTGGACCCGGCTTTCGGTCTGGTTCCTCAAGCTCGGCATCCGGGTCCTGTACAGCCGACCCTATCATCCCCAGAGCCGCGGCAAGATCGAGCGCTTCCACCGCACCCTCGCGGCCGAGGTCTTCGCCCTCGAGCCCTTCCCCGACCTCGCCGCCGCCCAGCGCGCCTTCGACCGCTGGCGCGAGCTCTACAACTGGCAGCGCCCGCACCAGGCGCTCCAGCAGCAGGTCCCCGGCAGCCGCTACCGCTCCAGCCCCCGCGCCATGCCCAGCCGCCTGCCCGAGGTCGAGTACGACAGCCTCGATCTCGTCCGCACCGTCGGCACCACCAAAGCCTATGTCAGCTTCCGCGGCCGGCTCTGGAAGGTCCCCCAGGCCTTCCGCGGCGAACGCGTCGCCATTCGGCCACAGACCACCGACGGCCGCTTCGGCCTCTTCTTCGCCAGCCACCTCATCGCCACCATCGACTTGACCGACCCATGATCTGTCCGCCATGTCTCCGAACAGGTGTCCGCCATCTCCCCGGGCCATACACTTGACCCGGCAATCCAGAAAATGTCGACGCATCTCTGGATGCCCGACCTCGGGCATATCAGCTGGGGAACGGGAACTGGTTCGCGTGCCGCGAACCCAACCCGCGAAATCGACACCGCCGCAGCCTTCCATTCTCCCCCTCCCCTTGCGGGAGGGGGCAGGGGGAGGGGTCTGCGCGCGTCCGCGCGAGTGGCCGTGGGCACAACTCGCCATCCGCGACGGCTTGCGACGATCCACGTCGGATCTCGCAGAGAGAACCCCTCCCCCAGCCCCCTCCCGCAAGGGGAGGGGGAGAGCGGAAAGCAGAGGTCGGTTCGGGCGATCGAATTCTGGAAAGGTCCCGCTTGCGGTAGAGGTTACACGACATTGGCGCGCCCTAGCCGGCGCGGCGGATGACGACCGGGATCGACTTGTAGGTCGGCGTGCCACTGCGCTCGTCGTAGGAATCGAGCGCGACCAGGCCGTTGGCCTCCGGGTAATAGGCGGCGGCCGAGCCGCGGGCGATGTCGTAGGCCACGGCGGTGACGCCGCGCAGCATCCGCGGCGGCCCGCCGGCGTCGTTGGCCACCGCCTCGACATCGACCACGTCGCCATGGCCGAGGCCCAGCGCCGCGAGGTCGTCCCGGTTCAGGAACACCACGTCGCGGCGGCCGGTGATGCCGCGGTAGCGGTCGTTCAGCCTGTAGATCGTGGTGTTGTACTGGTCGTGGCTGCGGATGGTGGTCAGGCGCAGCGCGTCGGCCCGGGCCGCGCGCGGATCCTCCTCGACCCCGGCGCAGACCAGGAAGTTGGCCTTGCCCGAGGGCGTCCGCCAGTCGCGCTGCGACGCCGGCACGTTCAGCCGGAACCCGCCCGGCTTGGACACCCGTTCGTTGAAGTCGAAGAAGTCCGGGAACACCGCCTCGATCTTGTCGCGGATGCGGGCATAGTCGGCGACCAGCCAGGCCCAGTCGACCTTCGTCTCCGGCAGGGTCGCCAGCGCCAGGCCGGCGATGATCGCCGGCTCCGACCGCAGCTGGTCCGAGGCCGGGGGCAGGGCACCGCGCGAGGCGTGCACCATCGACATCGAATCCTCGACCGTGACCGATTGGGCGCCGGTCTCCTGCTCGTCGCGCTCGGTCCGGCCCAGGCAGGGCAGGATGATCGATTCCCGCGCCAGCAGCAGGTGCGACCGGTTCAGCTTGGTGGCGATGTGCACCGCCAGGTCCAGCCGGCGCATGCCGGCGAACACCGCCTCCGGGTCCGACATGGCGACGGCCAGGTTGCCGCCGAGGCAGATGATCGCCCTGGACCGGCCGTCGATGATCGCCTGCACCGATTCCACCGCGTTGTGGCCCTTCTCGCGCGGCGGGGCGAAGCCGAAGACCCGCTCGATCGCGTGGAGGAAGGGCTTGGTCGGGATCTCGGTGATGCCGACGGTGCGGTCGCCCTGCACGTTGGAATGGCCGCGCAGCGGGCAGATGCCGGCGCCGGGCCGGCCGATATTGCCGCGCAGCAGCAGCAGGTTGGCCAGCTGCTGCACGTTCGAGGTGCCGTGCCGGTGCTGGGTCAGGCCCATGCCGTAGCAGACGATGACGTTCTGCGCCTGGGCATAGACCGAGGCGGCGGATTCGATGATGTCGCGCGGCAGGCCGGACTGCGCCTCGATCGCGTCCCAGGACACCGTCTCCAGATCCGCGGCCAGCGCCTCGAAGCCGGTGGTGTGTTCGGCGATGAAGCCGCGGTCCAGCAGCCCCGGCCCACCGGCGGCGAGGTCCGCGATGTCGGCCGCCAGCAGCGCCTTCATCATGCCCTTCAGCACGGCAACGTCGCCGCCGACCTTGACCTGGTGATAGGCCGAGGCGATCGGGGTCGAGCCGAGGGTCAGCATCTCCATCGGGTTCTGCGGCGCGGCGAAGCGTTCCAGACCGCGCTCGCGCAGCGGGTTGAACACCACGATCGGCACGCCGCGCTTCGCCGCCTCGCGCAGCGTCGTCAGCATGCGCGGATGGTTGGTGCCGGGGTTGTGGCCGATGCAGAAGATGGCGTCGCAGAGGTCGAAATCCTCCAGCGTCACCGTGCCCTTGCCGACGCCGATCGATTGCGGCAGCCCGACGCTGGTGGCCTCGTGGCACATGTTCGAGCAGTCGGGGAAGTTGTTGGTGCCGTATTCCCGGACGAACAGCTGGTACAGGAAGGCGGCCTCGTTCGAGGCCCGGCCCGAGGTGTAGAACTCGACCATGTTCGGGTCGGGATAGCCGCGCAGCCGCTCGCCGATCCGGCGGAACGCCTCGTCCCAGCCGATCGCGACATAGCGGTCGGTCGTCCGGTCATAGGCCATCGGATGGGTCAGCCGGCCCTGGTCCTCCAGCGCATGGTCGGTCCAGCTCCACAGCTCCGCGACCGGGTGCTCGGCGAAGAACTCCGGCGTGACGCGCCTGCTCGTGGTCTCCCACGACACCGCCTTGGCGCCGTTCTCGCAGAATTCGAAGGACGAGGTGTGCTTCGGGTCGGGCCAGGCGCAGCCGGGGCAGTCGAAGCCCGAGGGCTGGTTCATCCGCATCAGCGCGCGGGTGTCCTCGGCGATCGCCATCTGGTCCTTGATCGCCCGGGCCACCGCGCCGAGGGCACCCCAGCCGCCGGCAGGGCCGTCATAGGGCTTCACGCCCGGCACATCGTTGTCTCTCGGCATCGGGGTGCTCCTCGGATCGGGTCAGGCGCGGGGCAGGGCGCCGGACGGCTGGACGGCCGGGATCGCGGCCTTCCGCTCGGCGCCGCGCTCCTGCAGCCAATAGCCCAGCCCGACCATCAGCCCGCCGCCGGCCAGGTTGCCCAGCGTCACCCAGGCCAGGTTGTGCACGGCGCCGCCGAAGGTGATGGTGTCGGGATGCTCGCCCAGCAGGGCCAGGGCGAAGACGAACATGTTGGCGACCGAATGCTCGAAGCCGCAGGCGACGAAGATCGCGATCGGCCAGAAGATCAGCGCGATCTTGGCGGCGTCGTTCTCGGTGCGGCCGCACATCCAGATCGCCAGGCAGACCAGCCAGTTGCACAGGAGGCCGCGGGCGAACAGCTCGTATCCGGGCGCCGCGATCTTGGCGGCGACCACGGCGAAGAACTCGCTGCTGCCGTCGGTCAGCAGCACGCCGCCGCCGGCCATGTGCAAGAGCGCTGCCAGCACCACCGCGCCGGCCAGGTTGCCGACCCAGCAGGCGGTCCAGACCCGCACCATGTCGCCCAGGCCGCTGTCGCCGCGCAGCACGGCGAAGGGCATGTACATGGCGGTGCCGGTGAACAGCTCCGACCCGGCGAAGACCACGATGGTCAGGGCCGAGGCGAAGACCGCGCCCATCACCAGATGCGACCAGGACGGGTCGGCATGGGCGCCCACGGTGAACATGAAGATGTCGCCGAAGCCGATGTAGGCGCCGGCCAGGGCCGACCCGATCAGGAAGCTCAGCAGATGGGCCCTGACCATCCCGGCCTTGTGCGCGCCGGACTCGGCGTATTTGGCAATGGTGTCGCGATACATCGCCGGTTTCTCCTTCACGGCGCCGATGTTGCGTCCAAACCATCCCTCGCCGGGCCCCCCACCTGTGGCGCAGGGACCCGGCGGCGGGGCCGCCGGCTCAGCCGGCGACGACCGGGGTCTTGTCCTTGCGCAGCGCGTCCATCACCGCCTTGTCGAGGTTCAGATGGCCCTGCACCAGCTCCGGCGGGGTCAGCGCCAGCCACTGGTCGAGCGAGATGTCGGCGTAGCGGTCGCTCTTGAACATCTCGAGGAAGCGCAGCGTGGTGCTGCCGGTGTTCTCGACGTAGTGGCCCATGGCGTAGGGCACGAAGCCGACATCGCCGGCCTTGAAGTCGATGGTGCGGGCGGAACCGACCGCGCCGAACACGCCCATCCGGGCCTCGCCCTCGATGTAGTACTGCCACTCATCGGCATTCGGGTGCCAGTGCAGCTCGCGCATGCCGCCGGGCTCGATCTCCACCAGCGCCGCGGCGATGGTCTTCGAGGCCGGGAACACCGAGGAATCGGTGATGCGGACGGTGCCGCCCTTGGTCCTGATCGGATCCTGCTTCAGCATCCGGTGGCTGAAGACCTGCGGCACCGGCGTGGCCCCGGCAATCCTGTCGCCGGCCAGCGGTCCGGGCACCGGCAGGTTGAAGATGTAGCGCTGGCGCGGGTCGGGCGTGTTGCCGAAGTATTTCGGGTCGACGCCGAAGTTCTTGCCCAGCACGTCGGCCGGCACGTGCTTGAACCAGTCGCTCAGCAGGAAGGTGCCGTCCTCGTCGAACTCGCCGTCGTCGAACACCAGCAGGAACTCGCAGCCGTCATTGCCGAGGCCCTGGATCGAATGCGGGATGCCGGCCGGGAAGAACCAGAGGTCGCCGACGCCGACATCGTCGACGAAGTTGTTGCCGTCGGCATCGACCGCGGTGATCCGGGCCGAGCCATACAGCATGTAGGCCCATTCCGCCTGCTTGTGCCAGTGCAGCTCGCGCGTGCCGCCGGCGTTCAGGCGCATGTTCACGCCCGCGATGTTCTTGGAGACGCTGAGCTCGCGGATCGTGACCTGACGGGTCCAGCCGCCCTCCTCCTGGCGCACATGCGCGTCGGAGAACGAATAGCGCAGGTTCTGGAACGTGCCGCTGTCCGTCCGCGGCGGGGTCAGGAAGCTCGGATTCTCCTGGTCGCGCAGCAGATCGCGCGGGCCGGGATCGGTGCCGCCGCGGCCCGGGGTCATCGGCTGCGGCACGGCTGCAGTCTGCGCGTTCGCGCCGGTGGCGGCGACGGCGAGGCCGCCTGCGGCCATGGTGCCGAGGGCGGCGCGGCGGGTGAACAGGGTCATGTGTTCCTCCAGTCCTTCGTGGTCCCGGCTTTTCAGGAGCCGGACCGCACGCCGCGGGGCGGGGCCGACGCGGCGGCGTCATCGGATCCACGCGTCGATCGTCTTCCCGGGAGGCTGCGAGGTGGAGGTCGGGACGGTCGTCGGGGCCTCGCCCGCACCTTCGGCCAAGGCCGATTGGCACGCTGGCTCGACGGCCGGAAGGCGGGGCCGGAGGTTTCGGTTGCAACCCGAAAGGGCGCTGCTCCGGCCATCGCGGCCCGGCCGTCGATGCCCCGGAAGCAAACGCCCTTTACGCCGACGGCACCATCATCTTGACGTTTAAGGCCGTAACCGCGGGGACTAGGGGATTATACCCGCGTATAGGGCGGTCAGCCGATCACCACCACGGTCTGGTCGGCGTCCAGCCCCTCGGCGCCCTCGGCGACATGCACGGCGGTGACGGTGCCGGCCACCGGCGCCTCGTGCGGCACCTCCATCTTCATCACCTCCATGATGAACAGCGTGTCGCCCGCCGCCACCGCGTCGCCGGGCTTGACCAGCACCTTCCACATGTTGCCCGCGGTCTGGGTCTTCACTTCGGTCGCCATGGTCTTCCCTGTCGTCAGATGGTTTCGATCGAGGCTTCGCTGCACAGCTCGCGCAGCCGGCGGGCCATGGCCTGGGCCTCGTCGACCGAGACCGCCTTGAAGTTGTAGATCTCGCCAGGCCGCGACTGGCCCAGCTTCCAGAACGCGGCCTGCGGCACGGTGTAGGGGTTGATGAAGCCGCCCATCGACGGCCCGTCATTGACCAGGATGATCGGCGTCTGCCCGGCCAGGTTGATGGCGCCCAGCGGATAGCCCTGGTCGATGATGTTGGACGGCAGCGACCCGTGCTCCGGCGCCTTGTCCGTCGCCTTGTCGGTGAAACTCCATTGCGGCCCGTCCAGGCGGAAGCCGGTGCGGTCGGACTTGGCCGACAGCTTCCAGTCGGCGGACAGGAAGCGCTCGTGTCCCGCGGCGTCGATCCAGTCGTCGTTCGGCCCGGCCACCACCTCGACCGTCCAGCGCTTCTCCTTGGCGAACTCCGGCCGCGCCTCGGCCTTCACCCGGCGCCCGGGCCTGCCCGCGGCCTCGGCCACCGGCACCGACTGGCCTTCCTTGATCGCCCGGCCGCCCATGCCGCCGACGCCGGCCTTGTGGAAGGTGGCGCGGGCGCCCAGCCAGGGCTCCGTCTCGATGCCGCCGGCCACGGCGATGTAGGTCCGGGCGCCGGTGCGGGCGAAAGCCATGGCCAGGGTCTGGCCGGCCCTGACCGCCACCGACTGCCACAGCGGCAGCGGCTCGCCGTCCAGCGCCGCCTGCATGTCGGCGCCGGTCACGGCGATCACGCCGTCGCGCTGGAACCTCAGCGTCGGGCCCAGGAACTGGCATTCGAGGCCGGCGGCGCCGGGCGCGTTGCCGACCAGCACATTGGCCAGGCGGAAGGACCAGGAATCCATCGGGCCGGAGGGCGGGAAGCCCTGGTTCCAGAAGCCGATCCGGCCCGGCCAGTCCTGCACCGAGGTCTCGAGCCCCGGCTTGATCACCTCGAGCATGCGGGCCTCCTCAGAACCGGCGGGCCAGGTCGAGCGACCCGACCCAGCGCTTGTACTGGCGTACGGAGAACTTCTGGTACTCGACCAGGTTGTAGACGTAGCTGCCGTCGGCGACGCGCCGTTCGGCCTCCTCGAACTCCTCGACCGTGCAGGGCACGAACTTCACCCGGTCGCCGGGGCGGAACAGGCAGATCGAGTCCGCGAACACGTCGAAGCGCTTCTCCGGATCCCAGATCGGCACCGGGATGCGGCCGAAGATCTGATAGCCGCCGGGCAGGTGCTCCGGGTAGATCGCGGTCGAGGCGCCGCCCATCCCGACCGTGCCCTTCGGCGTCCAGGTGCGCGGCGGGTTGTATTTCGGCGCGGTCAGCTTGCAGCGCGGGTCCAGCGCCATCATGAAGGGCAGGCCGGGCCAGAAGCCCAGCGACGCCACCCAGTATTCGGTGCCGGAATGCACGCGAACGAACTGGTCGACGTCCGACAGCCCGTTCAGCTCGGCCACGAATTCCGGGTCGGTCTGCTTCGGCGCGATCTTGGCGATGTAGTCCTGCACGCATTCGCGCGTCCAGGGGTCGAGATAGACCGTCGGGAAATAGAAGATCCGGCTCTCCAGCTCGATGTCGTCGGACGGGCCCAGGGCGGCGATCAGCCGTTCCAGCTCGCGCGACAGGTCGGCGTAGGAGATCTCGTCCGGCTCGTAATGGATCAGCATCGAGGCGAAGCAGGGCGCGGTCTCGATCACCCCCTTGGTCTTCTGCTCGGCGATGGCAGTGGCCAGGCCCTGGGCCATGAAGTTCAGCTCGAGATTCATCTCGTTGCCGAACTCGATCAGCATGTACCGGTCGCCGCCCGGCCGGAATGCCGGCGTCTCGTAGATCATCCCTGTCTCCCTGCCTGCCCTGTCTTCCTGGTCAGCCGATCAGCGCGGCCTTGTGGGTGTCGACGAAGCTCGTGGTGGTGCGGCCCGCGCGGAAGGCGGGGTGGCCGCCCGTGCGCGCCAGGAACGGCGCGTTGGCCACCAGCCCCTCCACCTCGACCCGCCCCAGCGCCGCCAGCATCCGGTCGATGGCGGCGGCGCGGTCCGGGCCGTGGGCGATGATCTTGGCGATCATCGGGTCGTAGAACGGCGTCACCGCATCGCCCTGGCGCACGCCGGTGTCGACGCGGATGCCCTCCATGCCCTCCGGCAGTGCCAGGCGCGCCAGCGTGCCGGGCTGCGGCAGGAACATCTTCGCCGGGTTCTCGGCATAAAGCCGGCATTCGATGGCGTGGCCCTGCTGCCGGATGTCCTCCTGCCGCAGCGAAAGCTCCTCGCCGGCCGCCAGGCGCAGCTGCAGCGCCACCAGGTCGAGGCCGGTCACTGCCTCGGTCACCGGATGCTCGACCTGGATCCGGGTGTTCATCTCCAGGAAGAAGAACTCCTCGCTGTCGGCGTCGACCACGAACTCCATGGTGCCGGCGCCGCGATAGCGCACCGCCTCGGCCAGGGCCACGGCGGCCGCCGTCATCCGGCCGCGGGTGGCGGCCGAGATGCCGGGGGAGGGGCTCTCCTCCACGATCTTCTGGAAGCGGCGCTGCACCGAGCATTCGCGCTCGAACAGATGCACGGCCCGGCCGTCGCCGAAGCCGAAGACCTGGACCTCGACATGGCGGGCGTTGCGGACATAGCGCTCCAGGAACACGGCGCCGTCGCCGAAGCTGCGCGCCGCCATGCCCTGGGTCGACTCCGCGATCTTGCGCAGATCAGCCGGCACCTCGACCACGCGCATGCCGATGCCGCCGCCGCCGGCCGAGGCCTTGACCAGCAGCGGGTAGCCGACCGCGTCGCCGGCCGCCTCGATCCCCTCCAGGTCGCCCTCGGCGAAGCGCCGGCTGCCGGGCAGCACCGGCACCCCGGCGGCCTCGGCCAAGGCGCGGGCCCGGGCCTTGTCGCCCATCGCCTCGATCGATTCCGGCGTCGGCCCGACCCAGGTCAGCCCCGCCTCCGCCACTGCCCGGGCGAAGCTTTCGTTCTCGGCCAGGAAGCCATAGCCGGGATGGACGGCGTCGGCCCCGCTGGCGCGGGCGGCCTCGATGATCGCGTCGATCTTCAGATAGCTCTCGGCCGGCTTGGATGGGCCGATATGCACCGCCCGGTCGGCCAGCGCGACATGCAGCGCCCTGGCGTCGGCGTCGGAATGCACCGCCACGGTCGCCAGGCCCAGCGCCCTGGCGCTGCGGATGATGCGGCAGGCGATCTCGCCGCGATTGGCGATCAGCAGGGTCTTCACCGGTCCGCCCTCACGCCGCGCGCAGCCAGGGGCCGATGGCGTCGCGCACGGCGCGGACCACATCGACCGCGTTCGGCGTGTCGGAATGGATGCAGATCGAATCCGGCGTCACCGCGATGTCCTTGCCGCCCTGGGAGGCGACCTTGCCCTCGGTCAGGGCGCGCAGCGACCGCTCCGCCGCCCGCTTCGGGTCGATGCTGCCGCGCGACCGCACGATGATTAGGTGGCCGTCGTCGCCATAGTCGAGATCGGCGTAGAACTCCGACACCAGGCGGTGGCCGCGGCTCTGGTACACGGTCTCGTGCAGCGTCCCGGCCATGCCCAGGATCGGCACCCGGAACACGTCCGCGGCGTCGCAAATCGCATGCGCGATCGGCTCCTGCTGCGCCGCCATGCCGTAGAGGGCGCCATGCGGCTTGATGTGGTTCAGGCGCATGCCTTCGGCATCCAGGAAGCCCTTCAGCGCGCCGATCTGGTAGATGATGCAGTTGGCCAGCTCGTCGCGGCCGATCTTCATCTCGCGCCGGCCGAAGCCCTGCAGGTCGGGCAGCGACGGATGAGCGCCGACCCGCACGCCATGCTTGCTGGCCAGCTGCACCGTGCGGCGCATGTGGTTGAAATCCGAGGCGTGGAAGCCGCAGGCGACGTTGGCGACGGAGATCAGCGGCATCAGCGCGTCGTCGTCGCCCATCCGGTACAGGCCGAAGCCCTCGCCCATGTCGCAGTTGATCTCGGTCATGCGTCAGAGCCTTTCAAACCGGGCGGGCACGGCGGTGCCGGGGCGCGGAGCGCGCATTGAGGCCCCTCTGTCTGGATCCGGCCGCCTGGCCGAAGGGCGGGGCCGTTCGGGTCCGGGCCGGTTGTTGGCCCATCATTGCGCCGCAAAGCACCCCTGTGAAATAGTATCTTCTTCAGATCGATATTTGATTTTCCGATATCGCTCGCCTAAGGGTTGTAGGTGCTGATTGAGCTTCTCCTTCCGCCAGGTCCGCTACTTCATCGCCGCGGCGGAACTGGGCCAGATCAGCCAGGCGGCGGTGGAGCTGAACGTCTCGCAATCGGCAGTCACGGCGGCGATCCGGCAGCTCGAGGACCTGCTCGGCACGCGTCTCCTGTTCCGCCATGCCAGCGGCGTATCGCTGACCCATGAGGGGGCGCGCTTCCTGCCTCAGGCCCGGGCGATCGCGGCGGCGGTGGCCGAGGCGATGCGCGTCTCCGGCGACGCCGCGCCGGTCGAGGGCCGGGTGCGGGTCGGCGTCACCTACACCGTCGCCGGCTATTTCCTGCCGCCCTACCTGGCCCGCTTCCGCCGCGCCCATCCCGGGGTGACGGTCGAGCTGCGCGAGGCCCACCGCACCGCGATCGAGGACGGGCTGGTGCGCGACGAGCTCGACCTCGCGGTGATGCTGACCTCGAACCTGGAGAACACCGACCAGATCGCGGCGGAGACGCTGTTCCGCTCCGCCCGCCATCTCTGGCTGCCGGTCGACCACCCGCTGCAGAAGGCGGAGCGCGTGTCGCTGGCCGACGTGGCGCGTGAGCCCTACATCATGCTGACGGTGGACGAGGCCGCCTTCACCGCCAAGCGCTACTGGGACCGCACGCCCTATCAGCCCGACATCGTGTTCCAGACCTCCTCGGTCGAGGCGGTCCGTTCCATGGTCGCGGCCGGGATGGGCGTGACGATCCTGTCCGACATGGTCTACCGGCCCTGGTCGCTGGACGGGCAGCGGATCGAGAAGCGGGCCCTGGCCGAGCCGGTGCCGACCATGGACGCCGGCCTGGCCTGGAAGCGCGACCTGGCGATGACCCCGGCCGTCCGCGCCTTCCGCGACCATCTCGGCCTGGCGTTCCATGCGCTGGCGGCGGGCGGCTGATCCCGGGGAGCCCGGCGCCGGGCTTGCCGTCGCCTCCTCTCAGCCTCCCGACCGCCTTTTCCCGAGCTTCTGGACCTTGGCCCGCTCGGAGCACTGCCGGGCATAGTTGGGCGCGATCATCGGATAGCTTTCCGGCAAGCCCCACTTGTCCCGGTATTCCTCCGGCGTGAGATTGTAGGTCGCCTTCAGGTGCCTCTTCATGGATTTGAAGCGCCGGCCGTCTTCCAGGCAGATGATGTAGTCGGGCATCACCGATTTGGCGATCGGAACCGCCGGCCGGCTTCCGTCCTTCGACGGGACATCCTTCTCGGAAATCTGCCAGAGGGTCTTGTTCAGGTCGGAAATCAGCCTGGGCAGGTCGATCGGATCGATGGTGTTCTTGGCCAGATAGGCCAGGACGATCTCGACCGTCCACGCCGCCAGGCCCTCGCCCGATCCCGCCGTCGCGGCCGCGAGCTCGGGGGATGCCGGGCGGCCCGCCGACAGCGCGGCGGCGCCGGCCCCCAGGGGCGTGGGCGCCGGCCCGGCCGGCTCGCGGACGCCGGGATCGTCGAGGCTCCCGGATCTTCCCGCCGGGTCGGTGCGGGCCGGGGCGAAGGGCAGATGGCCGTCCAGCTCCTCCGGGATGAGCCCGTCGAAGGCCCGGAACCTGTAGCTCGATGTCACGATCAAGACCTCACCTGTGGGTTGGACGATTGCCTCGCGCTGCCGGCTGGTCGGCCGGTCGATCCTCTGCGGCGACGGGCGCCGCCGCCCGTGCGGGACCGGCGGCAGGCGGCCCGCGGCCTGCTCGATGCTGCGGGTGATCCGCGCCATGACCCTCTGCTTCAATCCGGCCACGCGGCCTTCCCAGGCCTCGGGGGCAGGAGCGTCGTCGTTCGCCGCATCCGAACGGCGCGCGCTCCCGTCCAGCGTCTCGGCTGCAGTCACTGGCGTTCCTCCTTCCGGCCGCTGCGCAGGACCGGTCATGTCTCGTCCAGCACCAGGTCGTGCAGCATGAACCACTGCTCGATGTGGCGGCGGACGACCGCGGCGATGATCGAATCCAGCTGCGCCACGCCCCGGGCGATGGCCGACCGGTCGGCGCGCGGGCCGAGCCGGACCGGCGGCAGGATGTGCACGCAGAACCGGCCGTGCCCCTCCCGCAGGCAATAGGCCGGGATGACGACGGCGTCGGCCATCAGCGCCAGGCGCACGACGCGCGCGAGATTGCCGTCGAGCCGCAGCGGCCGTCCGAAGAAAGGCGCGTGGACGCGCCGGTCCTGGAACTCGTCGACATACAGCACGACGCCGCGTTTCTCTTCGACCAGCGCCCGGTACAGGCGCCGCGCCGTGTCCCGTCCGGGGGGCAGCAGATGGTCGGCGAAGCGGCGGCGCACGCGGTCGGCGATGCGGCGCTCGAACCGGTTGCGCGGCGGCTGGTAGACGTCGAGGCCGTTCTCGCCGAGTGCCAGGAGGGTCGGGCCGACGATCTCCCAATTGCCGAGATGCAGGGCGGCGGCGATCCGCGGCCGTCCCGTCGCCCGCGCCGCCTCCAGATGGCCGAGTCCTTCGACGGCGACGCGGTCGGAGCCCCAGATCCGCGGCAGGACGGAGAACTCCGCCATGGTGCTGCCGATATGGCCCCACATCCGGCGGACCGCGCGGGCGGCCGCGGCGTCGTCCAGATCCGGCCGCAGCCGCCGGAGGTTGTGCAGGGCCCGCGCCTGCCACGCCCGATGGCGGGCGCCGAACCGCTGGCCCAGCCACCAGCCGAGCACCGAGCACAACCCGACCGGCAGCGCCTTCAGGCCGTAGTGCAAGGCGGTGTCGGACAGGCCGGAGACCGTGTCGCGCAGCCAGTAGCGCCGCCACGCCGCGCGGGCCTCGGCCCCGCCCCAGACGGCGGAGAGCGGGGGCGGCGCCTCAGCCACGGGCGACCGGGCAGCACGGCATTGCCACCGCTGCGATATCCGTCTCCGTCGCCGGGCGGGCGTTCCGGGCCGACACGGTCATCGGCAGGCGGTCCCCCGGGCGCAGCGTCAGGTGGCACACCGGCTCGACCGCGGCGCCGGGCGCCAGCCGCAGCTGCACCATGCGGGCCAGGGTGGCGAGGCAGACGATCGCCTCGGTCAGGCCGAAGGACAGGCCGGCGCAGGTCCGCGGCCCGACGCTGAACGGCACGTAGCTGTATTTCAGGGGGGCGTCCGGGTGCCCGGGCAGGAAGCGCTCGGGCCGGAAATGATCGGGCTCGCGCCAGAACAGGCGATGCCGGTGCAGCAGCCAGGGCACGACGATGACCAGGGCGCCGGCCTTCACCCGGCGGCCGCGGATGGTGTCCTCGCGCGCCGCCTCCCGCGCCAGCAGCGGCACCGGCGGATAGAGCCGCAGGGTCTCCTCGATGATCGCGCGGGTGTAGACCAGGCGCGGCACGTCGGCGAGGGCGGGCGGCCGCCCGCCGAGCACGGCATCGAGCTCCCGGTGCAGCCGGTCCTCGGCCTCGGGTGCCTGGGACAGCAGATACCAGGCCCAGGCCAGACAGTTGGCCGTGGTCTCGTGCCCGGCCATGAACAGCACGGCCGCCTCGTTGCGCAGCGCCGCGGCATCAAGGGCTCCGCCCCGATCCTCCCGCATCAGCATCCGGACCACCGAGCCGGCGTCGTCCTTGTCCCGAAGGTCGGCGATCACCTCGTCCAGGATGGCGTGGATCCTGGCCGCGGACCGGGTGATCCTGGCGCTGCGCCAGCGTGGGACGGACAGTGGGAGGCCGAGCAGGGAGAGGAGGTCGCGCTGGTCGGCGTGTCTCTGGTACTCGCTGAAGGCCTCGACCACCTCCCGCGTGCGCTCGGCGCCGAGCGTGCGGCCGAAGATCGTCCGGCCGATGATCTCCGCCGTCAGCTGGGCCATCGCCTTGAGTGCGTCGACGGTCGAACCCGGAGGCAGTGCGGCCCACTGGCCGCCGAGCTCGGAGGCCGCCCCGACCATGATCGAGGCGAACTGCCCGAGGCGTCCGCTGTGCAGGACCGGTGCGACCATGCGGCGCCGGCGCCGCCAGGTCTCGCCGTCGCTGACGAACAGCCCGTCGCCCAGGAGCGGGGACAGGGCATTGCGCATCTGCGGGCTCTTGCGCTGGAAGTTCTCTGCCCGGCCCACGAAGGCGTGGTGGACCGAATCCGGACTGTTGCAGATGAAGATCTGCCGCGCCAGCAGCTGCATGGACATCGTCTGGTATTCGAATGCCTTCTCTTCCCAGATGCTCAAGAAATCGAGCGTCCTCAGCCGCAAAAGCTCAAGGATCGATGGCGATGTCTTCGGGCGTGGCGGAAATGGAGGGACGAATTCCGGCATGGCTCGGGATTCCGGCGGATCTCGCCTGGACGGCGCGAAGGTTTCATCGAGACGAGCGTTCCGCGAGCCGATCTCGCAGGTCCGGCTGCGCGACACGGGCGACGGCGGCCGTTTCAGGGCGGCCGAAGGAGGGTGCCGGCCAGGAGGCCAAGGGAAGGGCCGATGATGGCCCAGATGATCAGAAAGGTTGTCATCACCCCTCCAGTGCAGGCGCCGCTTGGCCCGACGATTCGCGGGCATGCAGCCGGGCTCTGCCCAACGCAGCTGTTGTGGATTAGTCTGTTCAGCAATCAAAAGTAGAGTTAGGCAGATGTATTGGTCCGCACCTGATCTGGGCCGCAGCATAAAGATGCAATGGGTACGAAAAAGAACGGCCGTTCTCCTCCTCCTCGTCCGAAGTAGTTTTTGGCATGAATTGAGAATAGCGGGGTATTTCTCTGACGATCTATTCGTTGACCCATATGTCGGATTTTATGATGGAGCCGCGATGGCGTCGAACATAAATTTATTTAAATGTTGATATAGAGTTTCTAGATTTTAGTCATAACCTGATATGAGGAAGATGTGATTCAATTGGCTCCGGAGATTTGGAGTTCTATGGTGTATAAATTCCTATAAAAATCTGATTTTGAAGGAGATATTTCGTGCTATACAAGAAGTCAATTCGAAGCGAGCAGAGGAGAACTGGGGCTCTCTGTTTCTCGAAAATTAAATACTAGTATTTAATCATAACGGGGGAGGAAGATTCAGGGGAAAGCGAAATGGCTTTGGCTCATATATTGATTGTCGAGGATGATGCCGAGATCAGCGGTCCGCTTGAGCGCTTCCTGCGGATCAATGGTCTTGCGACGACCGCGATCGCAAGCGCCGAAGATGCTGCCTCAGTGCTGGCGAGTGATGAAATCGACCTTGTCCTGCTTGATCTGATGCTGCCGGGCGAGGATGGACTCGCGCTGTGCCGTCGGTTGTCCGCCGCGAACGGACCCCGCATCATCATGTTGACAGCCCTATCCGAGCCGACCGATCGCGTCGTCGGGCTGGAACTCGGCGCTGACGACTACATCTGCAAGCCGTTCGATCTGCGCGAGCTTCTCGCCCGCATCCGGGCGGTGCTGCGCCGGCCACTTCCGGCGCAGGGGCGGCCGCGCCAGACGGAAGCGGCGTACCGATTCTCCGGCTTCGCCTTCTTCCCGCAGCGACGCTTCCTGCGGTCCCCGGCCGGGCTGCGCGTCCCGCTGACGGGGGCCGAGGCGGATCTGCTGCTCGCCTTCTGCCAGCACCCGCGCGAGGTGCTGTCGCGCGACACGCTGATCAGCCTGACCCGCGGCGAAGGATTCGCCATCGCCGTCAGGTCCGTCGATATCCTGGTGAGCCGGCTGCGACGCAAGCTCGCCAATGACGATCTCGCCGCGGAGATCATCCGGACCGTGCGATCGGACGGGTACGTCTTCCAGCCGCGTGTCCTGGCCGAATGATCCGGCGCCTGATCGGCACGATGCTCGGCCAGATCCTCGCGATCAATGCGGGGGCGTCGGCGCTGACCTTCCTGCTGTTCCTGGCCCTGCTGCTGACGCACGATCCGCCCGTCCCGCCACCGCCGCCATGGCCATGGCCGGACGCGTTCCGGATCGCCGCCTTGATCGAAAGCATCCACGCCGTCCCCCAGGCGGACCGGGCGTTGATCGCCGCCGCGGCGACGGAGCGCGGCCTGTCGGTCCGGCTGGCCTCCGCGGCGGTTCTCTGCACGGGGCTGCGGCCCGAGGCGAAGGGCATGCGGGCGGTGCTGGATGCCCAGCTTCGCAGCCTCATGACCGACGCGACGGTGCGCTCCTGCGATGTCGCCGGCACCGACCGGTCCGGGGACATCCAGGTCCTGGCCGTGATCGACGATCAGATCCTGGAGATCCGGACCGAGAGCGTCTCGCCGCGGCCTCCCCCGCGGTTCTCGCCGGTCACCTTGCCCTTCATCGGCACCCTGCTGTTCCTCAGCGTCGCCGTCGCGTCGATGTCGGCCTGGGCCCTGTCCCGGGTGATCGGTCCGCTCCGCCGCCTGGCGGAGAAGGCCGACAGCTTCTGCGGCGAGATCGCCGTTGCACCGATCCGTGAGGAAGGGCCTCACGAGATCAGGCTGGCGACGCGCGCCTTCAATCTGATGCAGGAGCGGATCGCCCGCTCGATCCGGGATCGCACGCGCATGCTGGCGGCGATCAGCCACGATCTGCGCACGCCGCTGACCCGGATGCGGCTGCAGCTCCAGACCGGGCGGGCGGAGATGGTCGGCGGCAAGCTGATCCGGGACGTCGACCTGATGCAGTCGATGGTTACCTCCGCACTGGCCTTCCTGAGCGGCCATTTCGAGCGCGAAGAGAAGGAATGGCTCGATCTCGGGGCGCTGCTGTCGACCCTCTGCGACGAGTTCGAGGAGGGCGGCGTCGTCATACGCTATGACGGCCCCCCGCAGATCCAGGCCTTCTGCCGGCCGAACGCCATCACGCGGGCGGTGACCAACCTGATCGAGAACGGCTCCCATTTCGGCAAGGAGGTGACGGTCGGCGCGGCCGTCCGGCATGACGGCACGATCGTGATCGAGGTGACGGACGACGGCCCCGGCATCCCCGGCCAGCATCTGCAGGATGTGATCGAGCCCTTCGTCCGGCTCGATCCGACCCGGTCCGGCCGTGCAGGCAGCGTCGGCCTCGGCCTGTCGATCGTGAAGGAGATCGTGCAGGCGCATTCCGGGAGCCTGGAACTGGTCAATCGCCAGCCCCACGGCCTGACGGCGCGGCTGACGCTGCCGCGGGAATAGGCCGCCGGCGGCCTCTATGGAGAGCGTCCGCCACCGCAATCACATTTCCTCTTGGGCCGCAAGGCGGCTGACCCGTCGCCCCCGGGAAGGACTCCGACGACGTCGCCAGCTTCACTCCGCCGTCAGCTCCGACCACCGGCGGGCAAGATAGTTGTGCTCGTCCATCACCGTGTTCCACACGGCGATGCGGCTGGCGCGGCGCCAATAGGAGCCGCCGGAGCGCACGGCGCCGGCCCTGACCGCGACCCGGCCGTCGGTGCCCTCCAGGTCCTTGGCCGCCGGCTTGCCCTCGTACCAGTAGTCCCATTCCGCCGGGTCCAGGAACGGGCGCACCCGCTTCGGGATCGACATGTAATAGCCCTGCCGGGCCATCACCGCGCCGGGCCAGCCGGACAGCCACCAGTTCAGATAGGCGTAGGCGACGTCGAGCGCGCGGCCGGACAGCGGCGCGGCGATGCACAGGCCGCCATGCCAGGCGCGGTAGCCCTCGCGCGGCGCCGCCTCGCGCACCGGCACGCCGAGGCCGGACAGGGCGACCGCGGCCGGGGCCCAGCTGCTCTGGATCGCCGCGCGGTGGTCGGCCATCAGCCGCTTGGCGTCGGCCATGGTCTGCCAGAAACCGCAGAAATGGCCCTGGCGCTTGCGCGCGACCAGCAGGTCGATCAGCCGGTCGATCTCCGCCAGCGTCATGTTGCCGATATCGGCGAAGCTGGCCTCGCCGCGGGCCTGCAGCGCCAGCGCCGCGTCGAACACGCCGATCGCCGGCTCGTCGACCAGGGCGACCCGGCCGCGCCAGCGTTCGTCCAGGAGCCAGCCCCAGCTCTCGGTCTCATAGGGCTGCCCCGGCGGCACCACGGTCGGGTCGTAGGCGAAGGCGTCGACATTGTGCACCGCCGGCAGCATGCTGATGTGGCGCGACGGCTGTGGCCCCAGCGACCGGTCGGGCTGGACGTACAGCTTCTTCACCGGCGCGTCGCCGCGGCCGATCATGGCGTCGGCGCTCAGCCGCCCGGTCTTGGTCAGGTCGTTGACCTCGCCCCAATGCGCGATGCGGGTGGTGTCGATCGGCTGGATCGCCTTCCAGAACCAGACGATGTCGAGGTTGTGGAAGCACTGGTCGTAGATGTCGAAGGCGCCGGGCTGGGTCGCCGCCTTCTGCTGTGCGCCCAGGAAATCCAGCGTCTCGTAGCTGACGGTGATGCCGAGGTCGGCCTCGGCCCGTTCGCGGATGCTGTCCAGCAGCGTGATCTCGGTGCCGAGCACGCGCAGATGCGGCCGGCCCTCGGTGTGCAGCGCCGGCTTGCTCAACACGGTATCGGCTGCGTCCGCGGCCATGGTCCGTCCCCCGGGCGAAGTCGTATTAGAAGCGGATTTGCCGGTGGCTGGCCAGTGCGGCGGAGGGTCCGTTTCCCCGGGTCATGCGGCGACGGGGGCGGTCTCGGCGAAGGCGGCCTGGAAGGCGGCGAAGGAGCGCTCGATCTCGGCCCGGGCGATGCCGCGGGTGATGAACACCAGCCGCGAGCGCCGGTCGCCGTCCGGCCAGGATTCCAGATGGCTCGGCGCATGCACGATGTGCTGCGCGCCCTGGACCACGACCGGCGTGTCGACCTCGGCGACGCGCAGCAGCCCCTTGACCCGCAGCACGTCGTCGCCGCGGCTGTGCAGCAGCAGGGTCAGCCACAGGCCGAACACGGTCCAGTCGACACGGTCCTCGACCTCCAGAACGAAGGCGCCGATCTCCGGGCCGTGGCGGTTGACGTCGTGCCCATTGGCGTCATGGGCGTGATGGTGGCCGGCGCCCGTCCCGCGCGCCAGGTCGAACCAGCGGTGGATCTCGGCCGGCTTGGTGGCGGGGTCGAAGGCGTCGCTTCCGACCAGTTCCTCCGCCGGCGGCGGGGCGTTGGCGGAGCGCCACAGCGGCACCGCCGGGTTGATCGCCCGGAGCCGCGCCTCCAGCGCCGCCACGGCCTCGGGCGTCGCCAGGTCGGTCTTGGTGACCAGGATGCGGTCGGCCACCGCCGCCTGCTTCGCCGCCTCGGGCTGGCGGTCCAGCTGCGCCAAGCCGTTCACCGCATCGACCGTGGCGATCACGTTGCCCAGGCGGAAATGGTGGCGGATCACCGGCTCGCTCATCACCGTGGCCAGCACCGGGATCGGGTCGGCCAAGCCGGTGGTCTCGACGATCAGCCGGCCGAAGGCGGGGATGGTCCCGGCCTCGCGCCGGTCGTACAGGCCGCGGATGGCGCGGCCCAGGTCGCCGCGGATGGTGCAGCAGATGCAGCCGCTCTGCATCAGCACCACGTCCTCGTCCACCGCCTGCAGCAGGTGGTGGTCCAGCCCGACCTCGCCGAACTCGTTGATCAGCACGGCGCAGCCGGCGAAGGCCGGGTCGGCCAGGATGTGGCGCAGCAGCGTGGTCTTGCCGCTGCCCAGGAAGCCGGTCAGGACGTTGACCGGGATCGCCTCGCTCATCGTCCGCCCCCGGCGATGCGGTCGAGCAGGGCGGGGTCGAGCGGGTCGATCCTGCGGCCCAGCAGCCGCGACGCCGCCTCCCACACCGCCGGCAGCGCGTCGACGATCTCGCGCTTGCCGGTCGGGCCGCTCAGCACGAAGGCGGTGCCCTGCCAGTCGTCGAGCCGCAGCCCGAACAGCGCCAGGATCCGGTTGGCCGCGGCGGCGCGGTGCAGCCGCTCGGCCCGGCGGGTGCGGCCGGCGCCGAACACCTCCGGCCGGGCGGATTCCGCCGTCCAGTGCTCCTCGCCGCCGAGCACGCCGCACACGCCGCACATGGTGTCCTCTTCCTTCTGGTCTATGGCAAAGCCGGGCGGAGAGACGGCGCCACCCTCTCACCCTCCCGCCGCCTTCGGCGTCGGGCCCCCCCCCTCTCCTCGAGGAGAGGGGAATAGGAGCCGGGGCCCCTACACCTCTCCTCGGGGAGAGGTCGAAATCGCGTCAGCGATTTCGGGTGAGGGGGCGGCTCCGGCCCATCCAAGAGCTCCTCTACTTCCTCCGCGGGTTCCGCCGGGCGAAGTCGTCGGCCATCTCGTCCATGGTGACGAAGCGCACGCCGGGGTGGCGGATCATATGGTTGTACAGCCGCTCCAGCATCAGCAGCACCTGGGGCCGCCCGGCGACGTCCGGGTGGATGGTGATCGGGAACACGGCGTAGTCGTATTCACGGTAGACCCAGTCGAACTGGTCGCGCCACATCTCCTCGATATGCCGCGGGTTCACGAAGCCGTGGCTGTTCGGCGACTTCTTGATGAACATCATCGGCGGCAGGTCGTCGAGGTACCAGCTGGCCGGGATCTCGATCAGGTCGGTCTCGACGCCGCGCTTCAGCGGCACCATCCACTCGCTCGGCTTCTTGGCGAAGTCGATCTTCGTCCAGCTGTCGCCGACGCGGACGTAATAGGGCTCGAAGTCCTTGTGCATCAGCGAGTGGTCGTACTTGATGCCCTTCTTCAGCAGCAGCTCGTTGCTGACCGCGCTGAACTCCCACCACGGCGCGACATAGCCGGTCGGCCGGCGGCCGGACAGCTGCGTCACCAGCTCGATGCACTTGTCGAGGACCTCCTCCTCCTGCGCCGGGGTCATGGCGATCGGGTTCTCGTGGCTGTAGCCATGGATGCCGATCTCGTGCCCGGCCTCAGCCACCGCCTTCATCTGCTCCGGGAAGGTCTCGATCGAATGGCCGGGGATGAACCAGGTGGTCTTGATCCCCAGCCGGTCGAACAGCTTCAGGAGGCGCGGGCTGCCGACCTCGCCGGAGAACAGGCCGCGCGAGATGTCGTCCGGCGAATCCTCGCCGCCATAAGAGCCGAGCCACCCGGCCACCGCGTCGACATCGACGCCGAAGCCGCACAGGATTTCCTTCGCCATCGCACTTCCTCCTCTCTGGGGCGCCGGTCACGCGGCCGCCCGGATCACGGTCGCCTCGCCCGGCTGCCAGCCGAGCACGATCTCCTCGCCCGACCAGCCGGCGGCGTATTTGTCGACATGGCTCTCCACGCCGATCTCGCGGCCGTCCGAGAGACCGATGGTCAGGTGCAGCGCATGGCCGGTGACGGCCTGGCCGATCAGCCGGCCGGGCAGGGTGTCGCCGCGCCCGGCCAGCGAAGCGGCCCCGGCGGCGCCGACCACGTCGATCGCCTCGGACGGCACCACCACCGCGGCGGCGTCGCCGACCTTGAGCGTCGGGTCGTTCAAGGTGCCGTGCAGCGGGCCGAAGCCGGTGCCGACCCGGGCCACGGCGCCGTCCTTGGCCTCCAGCCGGCCCGGCAGAACTGTGTTGCGGCCGATGAAGCGGGCCACGAACTCGGTCTTCGGCCGGCGGTAGATCTCCTCGGGCGGGCTGATCTGCTCCACCCGACCGCGGTTCATCACCACGATGCGGTCCGACAGCGCCAGCGCCTCGGACTGGGCATGGGTGACGAAGACGAAGGTGATGCCGATGGTCCGCTGCAGCAGCTTCAGTTCGGCCTGGATCGACTTGCGCAGATTGGCGTCCAGCGCGCCCAGCGGCTCGTCCAGCAGCAGGATGTCGGGCTCCACCACCAGGCCGCGGGCGAGCGCGGTGCGTTGGCGCTGGCCGCCGGACAGGCCGGCGCTGCGACGATCGGCGATGTCGGCCAAGTCCAACGCCTGCATCATATGGTCGGCCTTGGCCCTCCGCTCCGCCGCCGGCAGGCCCTTCATCCTGAGGCCGTATTCGATGTTCTGGCGCACGGTCATGTGCGGGAACAGCGCGAAGTTCTGGAAGATGGTCGAGGTCGGGCGGCGCTCGGGCGGCAGGTCGTTGATCCGCCGCCCGCGCACCAGCACCTCCCCGGCGCTGATGTCCTCGAAGCCGGCGATCATCCGCAAGGTCGTGGTCTTGCCGCAGCCGGAGGGACCGACGAAGGAGATGAACTCCCCCTTCGCCGCCTGCAGGTCGAAATCGACCACCGCCGGCGTGCCGTCCGGGTAGGTCTTGCCGACGCCGACGAGCTCGAGATCGTAGGTCATCCTGCGTTCCTCCGATCCGCGCGCCCTCAGGCGTTCAGGAACTCGTCCCATTTCTGGATCACGTGGTCGTACTCGTCCGGCCACTGGTGCCAGTAGGCGACATGCGAGGCCCGGGTCTCCAGCGAGCCGCCGTCGCGCAGGTCGCCTTCCTTGATGCCGCGGTCGGGCGCGCCGACCCAGGGCTTGCCCTCGTACCAGAAGCCGTATTTCTCCGGCGCCATCACCGATTTGATGTTGGTGGTGGGGGAGTAGTAGCCCTGCTCCGACACCGTGATCGCCGGCGGGCCGGACAGCCAGTAATCGGCATAGGCCGTCACCGCCGCCTGGTTCGGCGAGCTGGCGATCAGCGACACGCCGATGGCCCAGGCGCGGTAGCCTTCCTTCGGCACGGCGTAGCGGCAGGGCTTGCCCTGGGCCTTCACCGCCATCACCGCCGGCTGCCAGGCGTCGCACACCACCATCTCGCCCGACGCCATCAGGTTCACCAGCTCGCCGAAATCGCCCCACAGGGCGCGGAACTGGCCTTCCTTCTTCTTGGACACCAGGAACTTCATCGCCTCGTCGATCTCGGCCTGGCTCGGGTTGCCTGGATTCTGAACGGAGGAGAGGCCGAGCGAGTTCATCGCCATGATCGCCTGGCCCAGCGCGATCAGCGGGTCGGTGTTCAGCCCGGACCTGCCCTTGAACTTCGGGTCGAAGATCGCGGTCCAGGTGTTGGCCTCCTCGTCGGACAGCACCGACGGGTTGAAGCCGATGGAATCGTAGTTGTAGACCGCCGGCACCATCCACAGCTCGGTCTGGGCCTCGTCCTTCCAGATCTGGCCGACGATCTGGGCGCCGCGCGGCCATTTCGGGTCCGGCTTGGTGAAGGTGTCGCGGATATTGGCCCAGTTCTTCAGCGCCGAGGCCGGGATGGCGGTGACGTTGTTGGTCTGCACCACCGAGGGCAGCCGCTCGCCGATCACCTCCCAGCAGTCGTAGTCGGTGGCGCCGGACAGGATCTTGGTCTGGGCGTCGGGGAAGGTCGCCGCCGTGCCCTGGGTGCCGCCGACGCCGGAGGCCTTCTGGAAATCGGCCAGGATGCGATCCTGCACGGTGACCGACAGGCCGATGGTGCGCAACTGCTCCTTGGCCAGGGCGCCGGCCTGGGCGTAGGCGCGGCGGGAATCGAGGAAGGGCGTGCCGCCGCCCATCGCCAGGGCGGTGGCGCCGATCGTGCCCTGCAGGATCTGCCTGCGGCTCAGGCTCGGAAACTGTGCCATGCGAAGTCTCCCGTTTCGTGAAAACCACCCGGAAACCGGCCCTTCTCAGCGGGGCCGCCAAGATTCGTTTGTCAGTAGCGTCCGACCAGTAGCCCGCCATCGACCACGATGGTCTGGCCGGTGATGTAGCGGGCCGCCGGCGAGGCCAGGAACAGCGCCACGTCGGCGATGTCGTCCGGCTCGCCGACCCGGCCCATGGGGATGAAGGCGGCCGCCTTCTCCAGCCCCTCGGGGCCCAGCGAATGCTCGCGCGACAGGGCCTGGGCGGTGCGGATGTAGCCGGGTGCGATGCCGTTGACGCGGATGCCGCTGCGCGCCAGCTCCACCGCCAGGCCGCGCACCAGCCCGACCACGCCGGACTTGGCGGCGGAGTAGTGGACGTGCTCGTCCCAGCCATAGGCGACGCCCATGATCGAGGACAGGGCGACGATGGCGCCCTGGCCGCGGGTGCGCATGCCGGGCAGGGCGGCGCGGACGACGCGGAAGATGCCCTTCAGGTCGACGTCGAAGGTGTGGTCCCATTTGGCGTCGGTCATCTGCGACAGCGGCACGCGATGGGCGATGCCGGCATTGGCCACCAGCGCGTCCAGGGCGCCGTGCCGCGCCTCGACATCGGCGACCACGGCGTTGACCCGCTCGGTGTCGGTGACGTCGAGGGGCTGGAACTCGCCGCTGCCGCCGGCGTCGCCGATCGCCTTGGCGGTGGCGCGGCCCTCGGCCTCCAGCACGTCGGTCACGACTACGTGATGGCCGGCGCCGGCGAAGGCCAGCGCCGTGGCCCGGCCGATGCCGATGCCCGCTCCCGTGATCAGGGCAACCTTCCGGGTCATCATTCCTCCTACAGCATCACGTCGCCGGAATTAGGCCCCAGCGTCTGGCCGACATAGATCCCGGCGGCGGGGGAGGCGAGGAAGGCCACCGTCTCGGCCACGTCCTCCGGCGCGCCGAAGCGGCCGAGCGGCAGCTGCGCCCTCTTCGCCGCCCGCCACTCCTCGGACAGGGCACGCACCAGCTCGGTCTCGATCGGCCCGGGCGCCACCGCATTGACCCGCACGCCGCGGGCGCTGACCTCGCGCGCCAGCGCCTTGGTCAGGCCGATGATCCCGGCCTTGGCGGCGCTGTAGTGGACCAGGTCGACGCCGCCGATCTGGCCCAACTGCGAGGCGATGTTGACGATCACCCCGTCGCCGGCCGCCAGCATCGCCGGCAGGGCGGCGCGGCAGCACAGGAAGGTGCCGCGCAGATGCACCGCGATCATCCGGTCCCAGTCGGCCACCGCCAGCGCCTCGAAGGGCGACTGGTGGACATGGCCGGCATTGTTGACCAGGAGGGTGCAGTCGCCGAACGCCTCTCGTCCGGCCGCGAAGATCCGTTCCACCGCATGGGCGTCCGAGACATCGGCGCCGACCGCCTCGGCCCGGCCGCCGGCGGCGCGCAGCGTGGCGGCCACCGCCTCGGCCCGGTCGGCGTGCAGGTCGGCGATCAGCACCGCGGCGCCCGCATTCGCCAGCCGCTCCGCGATCGCCCTGCCGATGCCGCTGGCGGCGCCGGTGACGATGGCGACGTGGTCGGCCAGCGCCCTCATCGCACCTCCTCCTGGATCGCCATGCGCTTGGCCCGACGGACCGACAGGGCCATCAAGACGCCGTAGACGGCGAGGAGGGCGAAGGAGAACAGCGTGGTCAGCACCCCGAAGGCGAAGATGTTCGGATGGATCTCGACCGAGAAGGTGCCGTAGATCGTCAGCGGCAGGGTCTGGCCGCCGCCGGCGGTGAACAGCGTGCGCGGGAACTCGTCGTAGCTCAGGGTGAAGGCGAACAGCATCGCGCTCAGCACGCCCGGGAAGATCAGCGGGAAGGTGACCTTGCGGAAGGTGCGGGCGGGGCTGACGCCCAGGCTCCAGGACGCCTCCTCGATCGACCGGTCGAAGCGGTTGAAGATTGCCAGCATGACCAGGAAGGCGAAGGGGAAGGTGTAGACCACATGGGTGACGAAGGATGTCCCCCACCAGGCCCGCGGGATGCCCAGCTCGTTTGCCACCAACGCGACGCCCAGCCCGACCAGCACCCCCGGCACCATCATGCCCAGCACGATCAGGTAGAAGACGATGCCGGAGCCGCGGAAGCGCGACCGGAAGGCCTGGGCCGACAGGGTGCCCAGCACCGTCGCCACCACCATGGTCATGAAGGCGAGGGTCAGGGACCGCACCAGCGCGTCGCCGATCGGCAGCGGCGCCACGCGGGACGGCGGGGCCCAGCCGAACAGGTGCTGGTACCAGTAGGTCGACCATTCGATGATCGGGAATTGCGGCCCGCCCTCGGGCCCGGCCTGGAAGCTCAGCGTCGCCAGCACCGCCAGCGGACCGTACAGGAAGACGATGAACAGCGCCGTGAAGGCCATCAGCGCGGTGCGGAGAAGCGGCTGCCCCTGCATGGCCTACAGCTCCTTCCGCAGGTCGACCAGGCGCAGCAGCCCGGCGACGACGATGCCCATCACCACGGTCAGGATCACGCCGACCACGGCGGCGAAGGCCCATTTCAGCGACCCGACCTGGGTGACGATGATGTTGCCCAGCATGTTGACCTTGCGGCCGGACAGGGCGGCGGCGGTGGCGAACTCGCCCAGCACCATGACCGAGACGAAGATCGCACCGACGATCACGCCGGGGAGGCTCAGCGGCAGGATCACGGTGCGGAAGATGCGGCCGGTGCCGGCGCCGAGATCCCGCGCGGCCTCGATCAGGCTCGGCTCGATCCGCGACAGCATGAAGGCGATCGGCCCGACCATGAACACGACGTAGATCTGGGTCATGCCGATGACGACGCTGAGCTCGGTGAACAGGAGGCCGGCCACCGGCTCCGACACCACGCCCAGCTTCATCAAGAGGATGTTGACCGCGCCCTCGGTGCCCAGCATCGGGCGCCAGGCCAGCACCCGGATCAGGAACGAGGTCCAGAACGGCACGACGCAGACCACCAGCAAGATGGTCTGGACCGTTTTGTTGCGGACGAACAGGCCGATATAGAGCGCGACCGGATAGCCCAGCGCCAGCGTCGTCGCCAGCACGATCAGCCAGATCCGGACCGTGGTCCATAGCGCCGACAGATAGGTCGAGGTGCCGAAGAAGGTGACCCAGTTCTTGAGGGTCAGCGTCGGCTCGATGGTGAAGGTCTTCTGGGTCCAGAAGCTGACATAGACCATCATCGCGATCGGGACGACCAGGAAGGCGGTCATCCACAGGGCCCCCGGCGCAACCAGCAGCGCCGTAACCCGCCGTCCGGTGCGCCGCCGCGCGGCCGGGGCCGGCGCCGTCTCGGTCATGATCTCCGCTCCGACACTCATCGATGCCCCCGCCTCAGCCGCGGAACACGAGGGCGTCGGCCGCCGGCCAGCGCAGCGCGTAGCGGCGCCCGGCGTCGAAGCTCTTCGGTCGGCGGTGGCTTAGATGGTATTCGACCTCGACCGGCCGGCTGCCGACGACGTCGAACAGGTAGGTCACCCGGGCGCCGGAATACTCGCTGGCGATGAAGCGGCCCGGCAGGGCTGCCTCGCCCGGCGCCGCCGGATCCGCCTCCTCGGCCACCGTCACCTTGTCGGCGCGGATGCAATAGGCGGCCGCCCCCGCGGCGGCGTCGCTTGGCAGCGGCAGGGTGGCGTCGGCGAAGCGGAAGGCGCCGTCGCCGACCATGCCCTCGAAGATGTTGTAGCAGTTGAGAAAGCGGGCGACGCGGACCGACCCCGGCCGGTTGTACAGCGTCTGCGGCGGGCTGATCTCGGCGATCCGGCCGCGGTCCAGCACGGCGGTGCGGTGGCCCATGGCCAGCGCCTCCTGCTCGTTGCCGGTGACATGCAGGAAGGTGCCGCCGAGCTGCGCCTGGATGCGCTTCAGCTCGATCATCGTCCGCTCGCGCAGATTGGCGTCGAGCGCACCCAGGGGCTCGTCCAGCAGCACGATCTTCGGGTCCGTGACCAGGGTGCGGGCCAGGGCGACGCGCTGCTTCTGGCCGCCGGAGATCTGGCCGACGGCGCGGGCGCCCAGGCCGGTCAGGCCCAGCAGCTCCAGTGCCTCGCCGACCCGGCGCCGGACCTGTGCTTCGTCGGTGACCGGATCGCGGCTGCGGTGGCGCAGGCCGTAGGCGATGTTGTCGAAGACGGTCATGTGCGGGAACAGGGCGAAGCCCTGGAACACGAAGCCGATGCCGCGCTCATGCGCCGGGATCGACAGGATCGACCGGCCCTCCAGCCGCACGTCGCCCTGATCCGGCGCCTCGAAGCCGGCGACGACCCGCAGCATGGTCGACTTGCCCGAGCCGCTGGGGCCGAGGATGGACAGGTACTCGCCCGCGCCGACCGCCAGCGACAGGTCGCTCAGCGCCGGCGCGCCGCTATAGGCCTTGGCGATGCCGCTCAGTTCCAGGAGCAGAGTCATGCGTCCCCGAATCTCCCAAGCCGTGCCCTGAGCCCGCCATCCCGTCCGCGTCGTTCGGCGCCGCCGCTGCGCGGATGTCGATGAGGAGCACGGGAAGCCTGTCAAAAATGACTTTAGTATGCAATAGTCTTTTTGTTGTGGTCGAAAGCTTCGCCATGCCGTGCGATCTGGTTCCTATCTGCCCTGATAAGCCCTTCTTTCCAACTTCTGGGCAGGCGTGGCGAGAGAGAGCGTCGTTCTGGGTATGCGGTAGTCATTTTTGTGGCGCCGTCGCCCACGCGACGGGCAGCGGGGTCTTGCGCCAGGGCGCCGCGGGGGCCATCAGAGGACCAGGATCACCGGGACGGCGCTACTGCAGGACATGACGGACACGGCGACGAACGCGCCCCCGCCGCGGCTCTACGAGATCGTCGAGCGCGCGCTGCGGGCGTCGATCGGCGCCGGGCGGCTGCCGGCCGGGCTGGTGCTGCTGGAGGGGCCGATCGCCGAGATTTTCCAGACCAGCCGCGCCCCGGTGCAGCGGGCGCTGGCGCGGCTGGAGGCGGACGGGCTGATCCACCGCTTCGAGGGCCGCGGCTATCTGGTGGGGCCGGAAGCGGCCGGCGCGGCGCCGCTGCGCGCCGACATCCGCGGCTTCGGCCTGGAGGCGGCGGAGGAGATCGACGAGGCGCAGCAGTCCCGCGCCTCGTGGGAGCGGATCTATGCCACTGCCGAGCGCCAGATCGCCTCCTGCCTGGTGTTTGGCCGCTACCGTATCGTCGAGGCCGAGATGGCGGACCATTTCGGCGTCAGCCGCACCGTGGTGCGCGACGTGCTGGGCCGGCTACAGGAGCGCGGGCTGATCGAGAAGAACGCCAGCTCGCACTGGATCGCGGGACCGCTGACCGCCCGGGCGATCCGCGACCTCTACGAGATGCGGCGGCTGCTGGAGCCGCCGGCCCTGGTCAGCGCCGCGCCGTCGCTGCCGAGCGGCGACATCGAGGCGATGCTGGACCGGCTGCGCCGGGCAGAGGCGGCGGGGCCGCTGCCCGAGACCATGGACGCGATCGAGGAGGATCTGCATGTCCGCTGCGTGCTGGCGACGCCGAACGCCCGGCTGGCCGACGCGCTGCGTCACAACCAGCTGCCTCTCCTGGCCACCCACGCCTTCACCCGCTCGCTCGGCATCGCCGACGACCAGCCGATCCTGACCGAACACCGGCTGGTGCTGGAGCTGCTGGCGCAGGAGGCCTGGCCGGCCGCGGCGGCGGTGCTGGAGACGCATCTGCAGGCGGCGGAACGCCGCGCCGTCGCCCGGCTGAAGACTCTCGCGGTGATCCCCGAGCCAGCCAACCTCGCGCCCTATCTCACCAAGACCTCCGAGCGCCCGTAAGAACGCGGGACCTCAGCGCACCGGGACGACGTCCACCTCCACGCTCAACGCCTGCGACCCGGCGCCGAGGATGACGCCGTCGATCGGCGAGACGTCGGCATAGTCCCGGCCGTTGGCCAGGATGATATGGTCGTTCTCGACCAGCACGGCGTTGGTCGGGTCGAAGCCCAGCCAGCCGAACTCCTCCCCGCACCAGGCAGAGACCCAGGCATGGGTGGCGTCCGCCCCTTCGAGGCGCGGCTTGCCGGGCGGCGGCAGGGTGCGCAGATAGCCGCTGACATAGGCGGCGGGCAGGCCGACGCCGCGCAGGCAGCCGATCATAATGTGGGCGAAATCCTGGCACACGCCGCGGCGGCTCTCGAAGGCCTCGATCAGCGGGGTCGAGACCGCCGTCGCCTTCGGGTCGTAGGTGAAGTCGGCCTTGATCCGCTGCATCAGCTCGGTCGCAGCCTCCAGGATCGGGCGCCCCGGCGGGAAGCTGACATGGGCATAGGCCGACAGCGGCCCCAGGATCGGCACCAGCCGGCTCGGATACAGGTGATGGGCGGGGGAGGCAGGGGCGAGTGTCGCGGCGGCGAAGGCGCGCTCCCGCACCTCCTCCCAGGGCCGGCTGGCCCGGCGCAGCAGGTCGCCGGTGTCGCGCGTCACCTCGACCCGCGACCGGGCGTCGACCTTGAGCTCGCGATGGGTGGCCTCGATGGTGACGGTGACGACGTCGTTGCCGAAGAAGCTGCGGCGCGCGGCGGAGGCGGCCGGCACCGGCCTGACCTCGATCGACCGCGACAGCACGCGCTGCTCCGCCCGGTCGCTGGGCAGCAGGCGCAGCACGCAGCGGGCGAAGCTGACCGGCGTCTCATAGGCATAGGTCGAGAGGTGGCGGATGTCGTAGATCATGGCGGAGAGTTCCGAGACCGATCCGCTCGTCCCCTCCCATTGTCATGCCCGGGCTTGACCCGGGCATCCAGGGGCTGCCGATGCCACTCTGGATGGCCCCTGGATTGCCGGGTCAAGCCCGGCAATGACAGGAAACGATAGGAACGGAACCGTTCGTCCTCTTCGCCCGCCAGCATCAATACAGCCCCGTCAGCTTCTCAGGCCGCGCGGCGTGGCGGCCCTGCAGGAAGTAGCGGTCGGCGACCGCCTCCGACAGCTGCATCAGCTTCTGCTCGAAACCGAGGATCTGGCCGTTGTCCAGGGATTCGGCCTGGGCCGCCGACAGGGTGCTGGCGATGATGGCTGCCAGCCGCAGCGGCGCCTCCGGCATGCCGTCCTCGCGCAGCGACGGCAGGGCGCGCAGATGCTCCAGCAGCCGTTCCGCCTGGAAGGCCACGGCCCGCGGATTGTACGGGTCCAGCACCACCATGTCGCGCACCGGCGCCGGGGCCGGCCCGATGACGTAGCGCGACCGGTAGCTGATCTGGGAATCCACCAGATCCAGCAACGCGTCGAGGTCGTCGATGGTGGTGTCGGTCTCGGCCAGGCATCGGGCGAAGCGGCAGGTGTTGATGCCGCGCTCGATCCGCCGACCCATGTCGAGGAAGCGCCAGCCGGCGACCTGGTTCATGTTCTCCTGCGCCAGGCCGGACAGGGCGGCGATCACATGCAGCGCACGGTCGGCGCGGTGGAAGGTCTCGCCCTCCGACAGCGGTGCCTCGCCGGGTTCGCCCAGCCGCTCCTCCAGCTCGGCCAGGAGCGGCCAGGAATCGGCGGACAGCCGCTCGCGGATGCCGGAGGAGGCGCGGCGGGCGGAGCGCACCAGCGAGATCGCGGCGCCGTAATTCTCGGCCTGGTTCAGGGCCGAGGCGGCGACGGCGGTGGCGCTGTCACCCGGCTGCGGCCGCGGCACGGCGCCCCAGGCGACCAGCAGCCTCTGCAGACGGTCCAGGGTACGGCCGCCGCCCTGGGCGGCGGGGTCGGCCTCGATCAGACTGGAGCACAGCCGCCGCACCAGCCGCAGCGTCGCCTCGGCGCGTTCGAGGTAGCGGCCGAACCAGAACAGGTTGTCGGCGGCATGGCTCGGCAGGTTGCCGGCGATCCGGCGTATGGGCACACGGTCCTGCCGCGGCAGCAGCGAGGTCGGCTCGACCGGGCGGTCGGCCAGGATCCAGACATCGGCCGTCTGCACGCCCTGGCCCATCGACACGGCGCGTGCATCCGGTTGGTCGGAGATGCGGCAGAAGCCGCCCGGCATCACCTTCCAGCCCTCCGGCGTCGCGGCGGCGAAGACGCGCAGCACGAAGGGCCGCGGCACCAGCTTGCCGTCCTGCCAGGCCGGGGTGGTCGACAGCCGCGCCACCTCCTGCCCGACATAATCGACCGGGCGGGTCCGGATCGCCGCCTCCAGCCGCGCCCGCTGCGGCGTCTCGGCGCCGAGCACCGAGGGCTGCCCGGGGAAGCCGGGGACGGTGGCGCGGAATGCGGCCGCGATCGCCAGATCGGGCAGCGCGGCCAGCACCGTCTCGCGCTCCTGCGGCTGGCCGCACCACCAGGTGGCGACGTTCGGCAGCTTCAGGTCCTCGCCCCGCAGGCGGCGGCACAAGGCCGGCAGGAAGCTCAGCAGCACCCGGGCCTCGGCCAGCCCGGCGCCGGGCATGTTGGCCACCACCACCTGGCCGCCGCGGATCGCCTCCAGGAGGCCCGGCACGCCCAGCCGCGAGGATGTGTTCAGCTCCAGCGGGTCGCAGAAATCGGCGTCCACCCGGCGCCACAGCACGTCGGCCCGCTTCAGCCCGGCGATGGTGCGGACATGGATCCGGCCGTCATGCAGCACCAGGTCGTCGCCCTCGACCAGCATCAGGCCGAGATAGCGGGCCAGATGCGCCTGCTCGAAATAGGTCTCGCTGTAGCGGCCGGAGCTGAGCAGGCAGATGCGGGGATCGGACCGGTCGGCCACCGCCGCCAGCCCGGCGCGCAGCGCGCCGAAGAACGGGGCCAGCCGCTCGACATTCATCTCATGGTACAGCGCCGGCAGGGCGCGGGACAGGATCAGCCGGTTCTCCAGCGCATAGCCGGCGCCGGACGGCGCCTGGGTGCGGTCGCTCAGCACCCACCAGCGCCCGTCCGGGCCGCGGCCGAGATCGGCGGCGTAGAGGTGCAGGAACCGGCCGCCGGGCGGTGTCACGTCGTGCAGCGGGCGCAGGAAGTCCGGGCTGCCGGCGACCGCCGCGGCGGGCAGCGCCCCGTCCGCCACCAGCCTTCCGTCGCCGTAGAGGTCGCGCAGCACGGTCTCCAGCAGCTCGGCCCGCTGGATGACGCCGGCCTCGATCTCGCGCCACTCCGCCGCCGAGACCAGGAGCGGCACGCGGCTCAGCGGCCAGGATCGCTCGCCGCTCTCGCCATGCACGCGATAGGACACGCCGGTGTCGCGGATGTGCCGGTCGGCCGCGGCGAAGCGGCGTTCGGCCTCCGCCGGCGCCAGCCTGGACATGACGTCGAGGAAGTCCCGCCAATAGGCGCGCGGTTTGCCGTCCGGGCCGACCAGCTCGTCCGGCACGCCGGGCAGGGGCGTGTAGCCGGCGATCCAGTCCTGCAGGCGCCGGGCGGCGGTCCGGGCCGTCATCGCATCCTCCCCGGCGCGCAGCGAAGCTTCACCGGCCAATCGGCGTCCTGAGATCAAGGGTCAACGGAAACTCGCTCGTTCGCTCTTCGGGCGGCAGGCCCGTCGGCCCCGGAGTATGCCCGTGATCCTGGAACCGCGCGAGGCGTCGCGATTCCGCTTCGTACGAATTGATCGGGAAGGTGTCGTAGTTGCGCCCTCCGGGATGGGCGGCGTGATAGACGCAGCCGCCCAGCGACCGGCCGTTCCAGGCATCGATCACGTCGAAGGTCAGCGGGGTGTGGACCGGGATCGTCGGGTGCAGGCCGCTGGCCGGCTGCCAGGCCTTGAAGCGGACGCCCGCCACCGCCTCGCCCGAGGTGCCGGTCCCGGTCAGCGGCAGGCGGCGGCCGTTGCAGGCGATGATATGGCGGCCGGGGACCAGCCCCTCGGCCCGCACCTGCAGCCGTTCGACAGAGCTGTCGACATAGCGCACGGTGCCGCCGATCGTACCCTCCTCGCCCAGCACGTGCCAGGGCTCCAGTGCCTGGCGCAGCTCCAGCGCCACGCCGCCATGCTCGACCCGGCCCAGCAGCGGGAAGCGGAACTGGCGCTGGGCCTCGAACCAGGCGGGATCCATGGCGTACCCCGCCCGGCCCAGATCGGCCAGCACGTCGAGCATGTCCTGCCAGACGAAGTGCGGCAGCATGAAGCGGTCGTGCAGCGCGGTGCCCCAGCGCACCAGCCCGCCCTGCTGCGGCTCGCGCCAGAACCAGGCGATCAGGGCCCGCAGCAGCAGCTGCTGCGCCAGGCTCATCCGGGCGTCGGGCGGCATCTCGAAGGAGCGGAACTCGACCAGGCCCAGGCGGCCGGTCGGCCCGTCCGGCGAGTACAGCTTGTCGATGCAGATCTCGGCGCGGTGGGTGTTGCCCGTGACGTCGACCAGCAGGTTGCGGAACAGCCGGTCGACCAGCCACAGGGGCAGGGGGCCGGCACCGGGTTGCGGCACCTGGGCCAACGCGATCTCCAGCTCGTACAGGGAATCGTGCCGCGCCTCGTCCAGCCGCGGCGCCTGGCTGGTCGGGCCGATGAACAGGCCGGAGAACAGGTAGGACAGGGCCGGGTGACGCTGCCAGTACAGCACCAGGCTCTTCAGCAGGTCCGGGCGCCGCAGGAAGGGCGAATCCGCGGGCGTCGGGCCGCCGAGGACGACGTGGTTGCCGCCGCCGGTGCCGATATGGCGGCCGTCGGTCATGAACCGGTCGGCGCCGAGGCGGACCTGCCGCGCCTCCTCGTACAGGCCGGTGGTGATCGCCACCGCGTCGCGCCAGGACCCGGCGGGGTGGACGTTGACCTCGATCACGCCCGGGTCGGGCGTCACCTTGATCACCTGCAGCCGCGGGTCGTGCGGCGGCGGATAGCCCTCGATATGGACCGGCAGGCCCGCCGCCTCGGCTGCGGCCTCGACCTCGGCCAGCAGCTCGAGATAGTCCTCGAGCCGCTCGACCGGCGGCATGAACACGCACAGCACCCCGTCCCGCGGCTCGACGCTCAGCGCGGTGCGGACCACGCCTTCGACCGCCGTCTCGTGCTGGGGGACGGTGTTCGGCGGCGGCGCATCGCTGTCCGCGGCCGCCGGGATGCGGCGCTGGTGGAAATCGGGCAGCGGCGCGCGCTCCTCGAACGGGTCCTGCGGCACGATGAAGGGGTAGACCGATTGCGGCACCCAGGGCAGGGAGTTCAGCGGCAGGCGGAACCCGACAGGGGAATCGCCCGGCACCAGGAACAGCCGGCCGCGGCGCAGGGCCCAGCGCTCGCTGATCCAGCGCCCGCCGTCGCGCGCGTTCCAGCGCTGCACCGGCAGGACATAGCCGGAGGGGGCGGCGAGGCCGCGCTCGAAGGTGCGGACCATGCGGGCGCGCTCCTCCGGATCCGCGATCTTCGGGTCCAGCGCGTCGACATTGGCCGGCAGCTCGCCTTCCTTCAGCAGCCAATGCGCCGGGTCCTCATAGGCCGGCACGACATAGCCGGCGAGGCCGAGCCGCGCGGCGACGCCCTCGGCCAGCCGCTCCGCCTCGGCGGCGCCGGCGGCCTCGGCGCGCGCGGCTTCGGTCGCGATCAGGCCCGGGTCGCGCCAGACCGGCTTGCCGTCGCGCCGCCAATAGAGGGCGAAGGCCCAGCGCGGCAGGCTCTCGCCCGGATACCATTTGCCCTGGCCGTAATGCAGCATGCCGCCCGGGGCGAAGCGGGTCCGCAGCCGCCGGATCAGCGCGTCGGCGAAGCCGCGCTTGGCCGGGCCGACCGCGGCGGTGTTCCACTCCGCCGACTGGAAGTCGTCGGTCGAGACGAAGGTCGGCTCGCCGCCCATGGTCAGACGGACATCCTGCGCCGCGAGGTCGGCATCGACCTGCTCGCCCAGCCGGTCCAGCGCCTGCCAGGCCTCGTCCGAGAACGGCTTGGTGATGCGGATCGGCTCGATGATGCGCGAGACATCCATGGCGAAGTCGAACTCGACCTCCGCCGGCTCGACCATGCCGCTGATCGGCGCGGCGGAGCGGTAGTGCGGCGTCGCCGCCAGCGGGATGTGGCCCTCGCCGCACAGGAGGCCGGAGGTCGGGTCGAGGCCGATCCAGCCCGCGCCGGGGATGTAGACCTCGGCCCAGGCGTGCAGGTCGGTGAAGTCCTTGTCGGTGCCTTTCGGCCCGTCCAGCGGGTCGATGTCGGCCTTCAGCTGGATCAGGTAGCCGGAGACGAAACGCGCGGCCAGGCCGAGCCGGCGCAGGATCTGCACCAGCAGCCAGCCCGAATCGCGGCAGGAGCCGGAGGCGAGCGCCAGCGTCTCCTCCGGCTCCTGCACGCCGGGCTCCATCCGGACCAGGTAGCGGATGTCGCGCTGCAGCCGGGCGTTGAGGTCCACCAGGAAGTCGACGGTGCGTGCCTCTTCCTGAGGCAGCCCCGCCACGAAAGCGGCAAGGCGCGGGCCCGCCGGCTCCGCCTCCAGATACGGCGCCAGCTCGGCCCGCAGCGCCGCTGGATAGGCGAAGGGGACGGTCTCGGCATAGGGCTCGATGAAGAAGTCGAACGGGTTGATGACGGTCATCTCGGCCGTCAGGTCGACTTCGATCGCGAACTCCGTCGCCTTCTCCGGAAACACCAGCCGCGCCAGCCAGTTGCCGTGCGGATCCTGCTGCCAGTTCACGAAATGCTTGGCCGGCGTGACCTTCAGCGCATAGCTCGGGATCCGGGTGCGGGAATGCGGCGCCGGCCGCAGCCGGACGACCTGCGGCCCGAGCGCCACCGGGCGGTCGTAGCGGTAGCGGGTGACGTGGTGAAGGGCGGCAACGATGGACACGGGCGCTCCTGCCTCGGCTGGACCACGGGACGTCCCGCTGTCGGAGAGTGAGACGGCGCGGTCCACCTAGCAAGAAGTGTGCAAGCGTCGCCGCTGCCCGAGGCTTGACCCGGCCTGCCCGATCGCGTCCCTTTCGCCCGGCTGATCGGCATGAGAGGGGAGATGCGGATGGAGGGGGCATACACGGTCGGCTTCCTGCTGATCCCGAACTTCCCGCTGATGCCCTATGCCGCGGCGATCGAGCCGCTGCGCGCTGCCAACCTGCTGGGCGGGCGGGACCGCTACCGCTGGCTGCATTTCAGCCCGGACGGCCGGCCGGTGCGCGCCTCCAACGGCATCGCCATCGCGCCTGACCGGCCGCCGGAGGCGATGGGCGAGGCGGACCTGCTGGTGGTCTGTGCCGGCACCGGGGTCGAGGGATTCGACCATCCGCCGACCTTGGCCCGGCTGCGCGACCTGGCGCGGCACGGCACTGCGCTGGGCGCCGTCTCCGGCGGCCCTTATCTGCTGGCCCGGGCCGGGGTTCTGGACGGGCACCGCTTCACCCTGCACTGGGACCATCACGCCGCGTTCGCCGAGAGCTTCCCGGATCTGGAGCCCAGCGGCCATCTGTTCGAGATCGACCGCGGCCGGCTCACCTGCTCCGGCGGCATCGCGGCGCTCGACCTGATGCATGCCCTGATCGGCCAGCGCGACGGCGCGGCGCTGGCGGCGCAGGTCGCCGACTGGTTCATGCACACCCAGCTGCGGCATGGCGACGACCCGCAGCGCCTCGATCCGCGCCGGCGCTTCGGCGTCAGCCATCCCGGCCTGCTGGCCGCGCTGGCGACGATGGAGCAGCGGATCGAGGAGCCGCTGTCGCGCCAGGAGCTGGCCGAGGTCGCCGGCCTGTCGCTGCGCCAGCTGGAACGGCTGTTCCGCGCCCGGCTCGGCCGCAGCCTGGCCGAGCACTATCTCGATCTGCGGCTGCGCGCGGCCCGGCGGCATCTGCGCCAGACCACGCTGTCGGTGACCGAGGTGGCGCTGGCCTGCGGCTTCGTCAGCGCCAGCCATTTCTCGCGCAGCTACCGCACCCGTTTCGGCCATCCCCCGGCGCGGGAGCGCGAGGGCTGAACGGCTTGTCCCGAGAGGACATGCGGATGACGTTCTGAGGCAAATCGCGACCTCTGTCTCTCCGATACTGCAGGCGATGCAGGGGCGGAGGCGGCGTGCGCTATTCGATCTTCTCGGTGCTGGGCCAGGCCCTCAGGGGCCAGACGGGCTGGACGCCGGCCTGGCGCGACGCGACGCCGAAGCCGGACTATGACGTGGTCATCGTCGGGGGCGGCGGGCACGGCCTGGCCACCGCGCATTATCTGGCCAAGGAGCACGGCATCACCCGCGTCGCGGTGCTGGAGAAGGGATGGATCGGCGGCGGCAATGTCGGCCGCAACACCACCATCATCCGCTCCAACTACCTGCTGCCCGGCAACATCCCCTTCTACGAATGGTCGATGAAGCTGTGGGAGGGGCTGGAGCAGGACCTGAACTACAACGCCATGGTCAGCCAGCGCGGCGTGCTGAACCTCTATCACTCCGACGCCCAGCGCGACGCCTATGCCCGGCGCGGCAACGCCATGCGGCTGCACGGCGTCGATGCCGAGCTGCTGGACCGCGAGCAGGTGCGGGCGCTGGCGCCGCTGCTCGATTTCGACAACGCCCGCTTCCCGATCCAGGGCGGCCTGCTGCAGCGCCGCGGCGGCACGGTGCGGCACGACGCCGTGGCCTGGGGCTATGCCCGCGCCGCCGACAGCCGGGGCGTCGACATCGTGCAGAACTGCGAGGTCACCGGCATCGCGATCGAGGACGGCGCCGTGGTCGGGGTCGAGACCACGCGCGGCCCCATCCGCGCCGGCAAGGTCGGCCTGGCCTGCGCCGGCAACTCCTCCCGCGTCGCGGCGCTGGCGGGGCTGACGCTGCCGATCGAGAGCCATGTGCTGCAGGCCTTCGTGTCGGAGGGGCTGAAGCCGCTGATCGACGGCGTCATCACCTTCGGCGCCGGCCATTTCTACGTCAGCCAGTCCGACAAGGGCGGGCTGGTCTTCGGCGGCGACATCGACGGCTACAACTCCTACGCCCAGCGCGGCAACCTGCCGGTGGTCGAGGATGTGGTCGAGGGCGGCCTCGCGATCCTGCCGGCGCTCGGCCGGCTGCGCCTGCTGCGGCAATGGGGCGGGCTGATGGACATGTCGATGGACGGCAGCCCGATCATCGACCGCACGCCGGTCCGCGGCCTCTACCTCAACGCCGGCTGGTGCTATGGCGGGTTCAAGGCGACGCCGGCCTCGGGCTGGTGCTTCGCCCACACCATCGCCCATGACGCGCCGCATGCGCTGAACGCGGCCTATCGCCTGGACCGCTTCGCCACCGGCCACCTGATCGACGAAAAGGGCGTCGGCGCCCAGCCGAACCTGCACTGAGGACGCGACCATGCGGATCCCCTGTCCCCATTGCGGCGAGCGCGCGGCGGAGGAGTTCAGCTATCTCGGCGACGCCACCGTCCGGCGTCCGGCGCCGGATGCCGGCATCGACGCCTTCGTCGACTACGCCTATCGCCGCGACAACCCGGCCGGGGCGCTGCAGGAATACTGGTATCACGGCGGCGGCTGCCGCTCCTGGCTGGTGGTGACGCGCGATACCCGCGACCACCGCATCCTCGGCGCCGTCGACGCCCGCGGCCGGGGAGGGCAGGGATGAGCCAGCCCTTCCGCCTTCCGACCGGCGGGCTGATCGACCGCTCGGCGACGCTGCGCTTCCGCTTCGACGGCCGCGAGCTCACGGGCCATCCCGGCGACACCCTGGCCTCGGCCCTCCTGGCCAACGGCGTCGGATTGACCGGACGGTCGTTCAAGTATCACCGGCCGCGCGGCATCCTCTCGGCCGGGGCGGAGGAGCCGAACGCGCTGGTCGAGCTGCGCCGCGGCGCCCGGCGGGAACCGAACAGCCGCGCCACCATGGTCGAGCTGTTCGACGGGCTGGAGGCGCAAAGCCAGAACCGCTGGCCTTCCCTTGGCTTCGACCTGATGGCGGTGAACGGGTGGCTGTCCCCCATCTTCGCCGCCGGCTTCTACTACAAGACCTTCATGTGGCCGGCCCGGTTCTGGGAGCGGGTCTACGAGCCGCTGATCCGCCGCGCCGCAGGCCTCGGCCGGGCCGCGACAGCGCCGGACCCGGATCATTACGAGAAGGCGACGATCCACTGCGACGTGCTGGTAATCGGCGGCGGCCCGGCCGGGCTGGCGGCGGCGCTGGCCGCCGGCCGCTCCGGGGCGCGGGTGATCCTGTGCGACGAAGGCGCCCGGCTCGGCGGCAGCCTGCTGTCCGAACGCCGCACGGTGGATGACCAGCCGGCACCAGATTGGGCGGAAGCGGCGGAGGCGAAGCTGGAGAGCCTGCCGGAGGTCCGGATCCTGCGCCGCACCACCGTGTTCGGCGTGTTCGACCACGGCACTTATGGCGCGATCGAACGGGTCGGCGACCATCTTCCGGTGCCCGAGCCGCACGCGCCGCGCCAGCGGCTGTGGCGCATCGTGGCGAAGCGCTGCGTGCTGGCGGCCGGCAGCCTGGAGCGGCCGCTGGTGTTCGGCGACAACGATCGGCCGGGCGTGATGCTGGCCGGCGCCGTCCGGACCTATCTCAACCGCTATGCCGTGGCGCCGGGGCGGCGCGCCATGGTGTTCACCAACAACGATGCGGCCGGCGCCGTGGCCGCCGACCTCGCCGCCGCCGGGGTGGCGGTGGAAGCGATCGTCGACGCCCGGCCGGGATCGACGCTGCGGCAGGCCGGCACGCGGCTCCTGGCCGGCGCCGTGGTGACCCGCGCCATCGGCGGCGCGCGCGGGCTGCACGCGGTCGAGATCCGCGACGCGTCGGACCGGACGGCGACGCTGCCCTGCGACCTGCTGGCCATGTCCGGGGGCTTCAGCCCGAACGTCCACCTGACCTCGCATCTCGGCGGCCGCCCCGCCTGGAACGCAACGCTGGCCGCCTTCGTGCCGGGCGACCTGCCGGTGGGCATGACCGTGGCCGGCAGTGCCGCCGGAGAGTTCGACCTGGCCGGCTGCCTCGCCGGCGGCGGTCGGGCCGGGGCCGAGGCCGCACGGGAGTGCGGCTTCGACGGCGGGCATTTCGAGCCGCCGGAGACGGCGCCGGAGCCCACCGGCGTCAGCCCGCTCTGGCGGGTGAAGGGAGGCGGCGGCAAGCGCTTCGTCGATTTCCAGAACGACGTCACCGACAAGGACATCGAGCTGGCCGAACGCGAAGGCTTCCGCGCGGTCGAGCATCTGAAGCGCTACACCACCCTCGGCATGGCGACCGACCAGGGCAAGACCTCGAACGTCAACGCCATCGGCATCATGGCCGAGATCACGGCACGCGACGTCGAGGCGGTCGGCACCACCCGCTTCCGCCCGCCCTATACGCCGGTGACGCTGGGCGCCTTCGCCGGCCATGCTCGCGGCCGCGACTTCCGCCCGACCCGCCTGACCCCGTCGCATGACTGGGCGGTGGAGCAGGGGGCGGTGTTCGTCGAAGCGGGGGCCTGGCTGCGCGCCCAGTACTTCCCGCGCCCCGGCGAAAAAGACTGGCTGGAGACGGTCAGCCGCGAGGTAAGGCAGGTCCGCTCCGCGGTCGGGATCTGCGACGTCTCGACCCTCGGCAAGATCGACCTGCAGGGCGCCGACGCGGCGGAGTTCCTGAACCGGCTGTACATCAACACCTGGGACACGCTGCCGGTCGGCCGCGCGCGCTACGGGCTGATGCTGCGCGAGGACGGCGTCGTCATGGATGACGGCACCACCTCGCGGCTGGGCGAGGACCGGTTCCTGGTCACCACCACCACGGCCAACGCCGCCAAGGTGATGCAGCACATGGAGTTCTGCCACCAGTGCCTGTGGCCGGAGCTCGACGTGCAGTTCACCTCGGTCAGCGACCAGTGGGCGCAGTTCTCCGTGGCCGGGCCGAAGGCGCGCGCGCTGATGGCCCGGATCGTCGACGCCCCCTTCGACATCGGCAACGAGGCCTTCCCCTATCTCGCCGCGGCGGAGCTGACGGTCTGCGGCGGCGCGGCCGCGCGGCTGTTCCGCATCTCCTTCTCCGGCGAGCTCGCCTATGAGGTCGCGGTGCCGGCCCGCTATGGCGACGCGCTGGTGCGCCGGCTGATGCAGGCTGGATCCGACCTCGGCGTCGTCCCCTACGGCACCGAGGCGCTGGGCGTGATGCGGATCGAAAAGGGCCATGCCGCCGGCAACGAGCTGAACGGTCAGACCACCGCCGCCGATCTCGGCCTCGGCCGCATGATGTCGACGAAGAAGGATTATATCGGCCGGGTCCTGGCCGGGCGGCCGGGGCTGGCCGACCCGGCGCGGCCGGCCCTGGTCGGCCTCAGGCCGGTCGACCGGTCGCGCCGCCTCCGGGCCGGGGCGCATTTCATCCCGCAGGGCGCCGCCGCCACCGCGGCCAACGACCAGGGCCACATGACCTCGGTCGCATTCTCGCCGGGGCTGGGCCACTGGATCGGCCTCGGCCTGCTCTCCGGCGGCCCGGCGCGGATCGGCGAGACCATCCGCGCCTGCGACCCGGTGCGCGGCGAGGAGGTGGCGGTCGAGGTGGTGTCGCCCGTGTTCCACGACCCGGAAGGGAAGCGTCTCCGTGCCTGACCTCGCCCCCCGATCCGCCTTCGCCGGCCTCCTGACGCCGGGTCGGCATGGCCGCGCCGAGGGCGATCCCGGCGTCACCGTCCGGCCGCGCGACGATCTCTCCTTGGCGAGAGTGATCGCCCGCAAGGGCCGGGCCGGCGATCTCGCCTCCACGATCCGCTCCCGGTATGGCCTGGATCTGCCGACCGCGCCGAAGCGGGTGGCGCAGGGCGGGCTCGCTTTTATCTGGTCCGGCCCCGGCCAATGGCTGACCGCCGCCGAGGACGGCCGCGACCTCGCCCGCGAGCTTTCGGAAGCCATCGGCAGCTTCGCGGCCGTGAGCGACCAGAGCAACGGCCTCGCCGTATTGCACGTCTCCGGCCCGCGTGTCCGCGACACGCTGATCAAGGGGGTCGGCCTCGACCTGCATCCCCGCGCCTTCGCCCCGAGCGACGCGGCGGTGACCGTGATCGCCCATATCGGTGCCCAGCTCTGGCAGCTCGACGACCGGCCGACATACGAGATCGCGGTCTACCGCAGCTTCGCCGGCAGCCTCTGGCGCTGGCTCGACGCCTCCGCGGCGGAGTTCGGCTGCGCGGTCGGGGCCGGCTAAGGTCTGCCCGCCGCTCTGGACGCGGCGCGGCCTGCTTGCGATGCTGTAACGCCATGGCGGGCCGCGGTCCCGCGCAGAGAGAGCGAGCATGGCGAAGACAGCGACGCGGACCAGGGCGGACGGGAAGCCCGCCGCCGTTTCCGAGGCGACAGTGCCGGCCGAGGAGGCGCCGCTGACCACCGGCTCGAACGCGCCGGCGACGCAGCCGCTGTCGCTCGAAGCCGCGATCGGGCGCAAGATCCGCACGCTGCGCCAGCGGCTGCAGATCACCGCCGCCGAGCTCGCCGCCGAGGCCGGGCTGTCGCCGGGCATGCTGTCGAAGATCGAGAACGGAGGCATCTCGCCCTCGCTGTCGACGCTGCAGGCGCTGGCGCGGGCGCTGAACGCCCCGCTGACCAGCTTCTTCGCCGATTTCGAGGAGCGGCGGGACTGCTCCTATGTCCGCGCCGGGCAGGGGGCGGCGATCGAACGCCGCGGCACCAAGGCCGGGCATCGCTACGAGCTGCTGGGCCATTCGCTGTCGGGCGACATCGTCTGCGAGCCCTATCTGATCACCCTGTCGGAGACGGCCGAGCCCTATTCGATGTTCCAGCACGAGGGCATCGAGTTCATCTACATGCTCACCGGCCGGCTGACCTACCGGCACGCCGACAAGGTCTATCCGATGGGGCCGGGCGACGCCCTGTTCTTCGACGCCGCCGCGCCGCACGGGCCGGAGGAGCTGATCGAGCGGCCGATGACCTATCTCTCGATCATCATCTATCCGCGGGAGTGAGTTTCCTGACAGGAAAATTGATTTCTTCTTGGTTGACGGCCAGGAGGCCGGGGCCGTAGCATCCGTTCATCGGACATGACGGATGAAGGGCGCGGCCCATGTGCGGCATCGTCGGACTGTTCCTGAAGGACCGGACGCTGGAGCCCGCTTTGGGCGAGCTGACCGCCGGCATGCTCGCCACGATGTGCGACCGCGGCCCGGACAGCGCCGGCTTCGCCGTCTACGGCGACGCGGCGCCGGGGCGGATCAAGCTGACCCTGCGCGGGCCGGCCGGCACCGATTTCGCGGCGCTCGGCCGACGGCTCGCCGACGCCGTCCCGGGCGGTGCCGCGGTCGAGATCCGCGACACCCATGCCGTCGTCGGCGTCGAGGCGGGACAGGCGGAGACCGCGGTCGCCTGGCTGGGCCGCGAGACGCCGGAGATCGACCTGGTCGGCCGCGGCCGGCGCATGGAGCTGTACAAGGAGGTCGGCTGGCCGGAGACGGTGGCGGAGCGCTTCGGCCTTTCCGCGATGCGCGGCAGCCACGCCATCGGCCACACCCGCATGGCCACGGAATCGGCGGTGACCACCGACGGCGCCCATCCCTATTCGACCGGCGCCGACCAGTGCCTGGTGCACAACGGCTCACTGTCCAACCACAACGGCGTCCGCCGCAACCTGCGGCGCGAGGGCATCGGCTTCGAGACCGAGAACGACACCGAGGTCGCCGCCGGCTACCTGACCTGGCGGATGCGCACCGGCATGTCGCTGGGCGACGCGCTGCAGGCCAGCCTCAAGGACCTCGACGGCTTCTACACCTTCGTGGTCGGCACCGAGACCGGCTTCGGCGTGCTGCGCGACGGCATCGCCTGCAAGCCGGCGATCATGGCCGAGACCGACCGCTACGTCGCCTTCGGCTCGGAATACCGGGCGTTGGCCGACCTGCCCGGCATCGGCGCCGCGAGGCTGTGGGAGCCGGAACCCGCCACCGTCTATTTCTGGGAGCGCTGATGCCCGTCGTCGATCTCCGGGCCACGCCGCTGCGCGAGCTGAACGCCGCCCTGCACCGGCTGCCGCCCGACACCAACGAGACCCATTGGACGGTGACCAACCCGGACGGCCGGCACGCCGTCGCCGTCGGCCTGGATGCGCCGGTGACGGTCGAGGTGCAGGGGCCGGTCGGCTATTACTGCGCCGGCATGAACAAGCAGGCGACGGTGGTGGTGCACGGCAATGCCGGCACCGGCGTGGCCGAGAACATCATGTCCGGACTGGTGCATGTGCGCGGCGACGCCAGCCAGTCGGCCGGCGCCACCGGCCGCGGCGGCCTGCTGCGCATCGACGGCAACGCCTCGGCCCGCTGCGGCATCTCGATGAAGGGCGTCGACATCGTGGTCGGCGGATCGGTCGGCCACATGAGCGCGTTCATGGCCCAGGCCGGCACGCTGGTGGTGTTCGGCGACGCCGGCGAGGCTCTCGGGGATTCGATCTACGAGGCCAGGCTCTATGTCCGCGGCAGCGTGAAGAGCCTGGGCGCCGACTGCGTCGAGAAGCCGGTCGAGGACCGCCACCGGCAGCAGCTGCACGACCTGCTGCGCCGGGCCGGCTTCGACGGCGAGGTCGACCCGTCCGAGTTCCGGCGCTACGGCTCGGCCCGGCAGCTCTACCATTTCCACACCGACAATGCGGGGGCCTATTGATGGATCAGCACCGGCCCCGCACCGTGCCGCGGCCGTCGGCGACCTTCGACGACTACACCCTGTCGGAGATCCGCCGCGCCGCCGCGACCGGGATCTACGACATCCGCGGCTTCGGCGCGAAGCGGCGGCTGCCGCATTTCGACGACCTGCTGTTCCTCGGCGCCTCGATCAGCCGCTACCCGCTCGAAGGCTACCGCGAGAAATGCGGCACCGATGTCTGGCTCGGCACCCGCCATGCGCGGAAGCCGATCCATCTGAAGATCCCGGTGACCATCGCCGGGATGAGCTTCGGCGCCCTGTCCGGCCCGGCCAAGGAGGCGCTGGGGCGCGGCGCCTCCGCCATGGGCACCTCCACCACCACCGGCGACGGCGGCATGACGCAGGAGGAGCGGGGCCATTCCGAGACCCTGGTGTACCAGCTGCTGCCGTCGCGCTACGGCATGAACCCGGACGATCTGCGGGCGGCGGACGCGGTCGAGATCGTGATCGGCCAGGGCGCCAAGCCAGGCGGCGGCGGCATGCTCCTGGGCCAGAAGATCTCCGAGCGCGTCGCCGGCATGCGCACCCTGCCGGCCGGGATCGACCAGCGCTCCGCCTGCCGGCACCCGGACTGGACCGGGCCGGACGACCTGGAGATCAAGATCGAGGAGATCCGCGAGATCACCGACTGGCAGAAGCCGATCTACGTCAAGGTTGGCGCCTCGCGCCCCTATTATGACACGACGCTGGCGGTGAAGGCCGGGGCCGACGTCGTGGTGCTGGACGGCATGCAGGGCGGGACCGCGGCGACGCAGGAGGTGTTCATCGAGAATGTCGGACTGCCGATCCTGGCGGCGATCCGGCCGGCGGTGAAGGCGCTGCAGGATCTCGGCCTGCACCGCAAGGTGCAGCTGATCGTCTCCGGCGGCATCCGCAACGGCGCCGACGTCGCCAAGGCCCTGGCGCTGGGCGCCGACGCGGTCGCCATCGGCACCGCCGCCCTGATCGCGCTGGGCGACAACGACCCGGCCTTCGCCGCGGACTATGCGGCGCTGGGCACGGTGCCCGGCTGCTATGACGACTGGCAGGACGGGCGCGACCCGGCCGGCATCACCACCCAGGACCCGGAGCTGGCGAAGCGCTTCGACCCGGTGCTGGGCGGGCGGCGCCTGGCCAACTACCTGTCGGTGCTGACGCTCGAGGCCCAGACCATCGCCCGGGCCTGCGGCAAGTCGCATCTGCACAATCTGGAGCCCGAGGACCTGGTCGCGCTGACGGTCGAGGCGGCGGCGATGGCGCAGGTGCCGCTGGCGGGCACCAGCTGGATCCCCGGCAGCGGCTGAGGCCCGGCACGGCGGCGCGGGACAGGGAGGAACGATATCGATTCCCCGCAAGACCGGCCCGGCCGGCCGGGGGGCACCAACTGGGAGCAGCAGCATGTCGGACCTGGTTCTGGAGGCGCGTCAGGGTGACGGGACGGAGGGCGGCGGGGCGCGGCCCCGGCGCGGTCGGCGCAAGGCGGAGGAGGCGGGGCCAGCGGTCGACCTGCTGGCCGAGGCGCGGCAGCGCGGCATCCGCTACTTCCTGATCTCCTATGTCGACCTGTTCGGCGTCATGCGCGCCAAGCTGGTGCCGGCCGAGGCGATCACGGCGATGGCCAGGAACGGCGCCGGCTTCGCTGGTTTCGCCAGCTGGCTCGACCTCACCCCGGCCGATCCGGACGTCTTCGCCGTCCCCGATCCGAAGAGCCTGATCCAGATGCCCTGGAAGAAGGAGGTCGGCTGGCTGGCGGCGGACCTCTTCCTGCACGGCAAGCCGCTGGAGCAGGCGCCGCGCCGGGTGCTGCAGCGCGTGGTCGCCGCCGCGGCCGGGCAGGGCTACGCGATGAAGACCGGCGTCGAATGCGAATTCTTCCTGCTGGCGCCGGACGGCGCGGCGGTCGGCGACGGCGCCGACACCGCAGCCAAGCCCTGCTACGACCAGCTCGCTTTGATGCGGCGCTACGAGGTCATCACCGAGATCTGCGACGGCATGCTGGAGCTGGGCTGGCTGCCCTACCAGAACGACCATGAGGACGGGAACGGCCAGTTCGAGATGAACTGGAGCTATGACGACGTCCTGGTCACGGCCGACCGGCACGCCTTCTTCAAATACATGGTCCGGACCATCGCCGAGAAGCACGGGCTGCGCGCCACCTTCATGCCGAAGCCGTTCCTGAACCTGACCGGCAGCGGCTGCCACGCCCATGTCTCGCTGTGGAAGGATGGCCGCAACCTGTTCGAGGATGCGACGGACGGGCTCGGCATCTCCAGGATCGCCTACCAGTTCATCGGCGGCGTGATCCATTCGGCCGAGGCGCTGTGCGCCATCACCAACCCGACCGTGAACTCCTACAAGCGGATCAACGCCCCGGTCACTGTCTCCGGCGCCACCTGGTCGCCGAACACCGTCACCTATGCCGGCAACAACCGCACCCATCTGATCCGGGTGCCGGAGGGCGGGCGGTTCGAGTTCCGCCTCGCCGACGGCGCCGCCAATCCCTATCTGATGCCGGCCGCGTTGCTGGCCGCCGGGCTCGACGGCATCGCGGCGGGGCGCGACCCGGGCAAGCCGCTCGACATCGACATGTACCGGGACGGCCACAAGGCGCCGAAGACCGCCAAGCGCCTGCCGCTGAACCTGCTCGATGCCCTGCGCGGGCTGGACCGGTCGAAGGTGCTGCGCGCCGGCCTGGGCGACGCGCTGGTCGACTCCTACGTCAAGCTGCGGACCAGGGAGTGGAACGAGTACAGCCGCCACCTGACGGACTGGGAGCGAACCAACACGCTGGATTGCTGAGCCGCGTCACGCGGCCGGGGCCCGACGCCGTCGTTCCTCCCAGCGCAGCCGGGCCCAGCGATAGGCGTCGAGCACCGCCAGCGACTGCACGAACAGGCCGCCGGCGATGCGGCCGACGGGCGAGGCGGCTGGCGGCGCCAGATGGAGGCTGATCCACCCGAACACCAGCACGAAGAAGGCGAAGGTCAGCGCCCGCTGCGGCATCCGCAGCAGCAGATGGCCGACGCCCGGCAGCGTCGCGGCGACGGCGAGCACCAGCCAGGGATGCGGCAGCGCCTCGCCGGGGGCCGGGCTGCGGTACTCGCCCGGCCGCCTCATGCCCGCAGCGCCCGCTGTTCAGGCACCTCGGGCCGCAGTGCCTCGTCCAGCGCGTGCAGCCGGCCCAGCCAGCCCTCGAGCCTGCCGGGGTCGAGATGGTCGGCGGCGAAGCGGGCTTGGCGGAACAGCAGATAGCCGCCGCGGTCGCCCTCATCCGCCTGCCACACCAGGCGGAGGAAGCCCGGGGTGACCAGCACCTCCTTGAGGCGCGGGTCGCGCAACAGCGCGCCGATCGCCTCCAGCGCCGGGCCGCCCGGCAGCGCGTCCGGATCGTCGCATTTCACCACGGCGCCCTCGGGCCAGCCCGGCGGCGGATCGATCCGATGCGGCAGCCCGGCGGAGGGCGAATAGAATTCGACGCCGACCGGCCGCATCAGCACGTCGAACATGCCGCGGGCGCCGGTCGGCCCATTCAGCCGCATCGCCAGCCACAGCGACGGCAGCTTGCGCGGCATCAGCGCCTCGACGAAGGGCAGCAGCGTCACCACCCGGCCGCGATGGCGCCCGCGCAGCGTCGGATAGGCCGTGGCGCCGCGGGTGATGACGCCGCGTTCGAACAGCGGTCGGCAATCGTCGAGGAAGCGGTCGCGCCGCCGGCGCGCCGCTTCCTGATCGCGCCGCCAGACCTGGCCGAGCGCCAGCAGGCCGAGCAGGGCGACGGCGAGCGGGGCGAGCTCCATCGGGTGTCAGTAACCCTTCGGCCGCGGCCAGGGCATGGTGAACTGGTCGCCGCGGCGGACGAATTTGTAACGGTGGAAGGCGAACCAAGCCGAGGCGACGATGTAGAACACCAGCATCGCCGCCAGCTGCGTGCCGTAGCCGAGGAAGATCGCGACATAGGTCATGGCGCACAGCGCCAGCAGCAGCAGGGCCGGCAGCGGGTGGAACGGGTGGACGTAGCCGCGGCTGATGCTGCCCAGCGGCCATTTCTTCCGGAACAGGATCATGTTGACCGGCATGAAGGTGTAGCCGAGCAGCCCGGACAGGATCGAGAAGGTGACGACCTGGTCGAGCGGCACGACATAGGCGAAGGCGACCGCGATCGGCACCAGGAACAGGATCGAGCGGTAAGGCGTGCGGTAACGCGGATGGACCGCGCCGAACCAGGAGGGCAGGTAGCGGTCGCGGCCCATCGAGAACCAGGCGCGCGAGGCGTCGTTGATGCAGCCATTGGCCGAGGCGACGGCGGCGAACAGGGTGCCAACGAACAGCATCACCTCGAGCCAGGCGTTGCCGGTCACCATCGCCGCGTCGTAGAGCGGCGTGATCGCCCGGCCGAGATACTCCCAGGGCAGGAGGCCGGTGCAGACATACCAGGTCAGGGTCGCGGCGATCAGCAGCGTGATCATGCCGCTCATCGTGCCGTAGGGCAGGGACCGGGCCGGGGACCGCACCTCCTCCGCCGCCTGGCAGGTGCCCTCGATGCCGAGATAGAACCAGATGCCGAAATGCATCGCCGCCAGCACGCCGAGCCAGCCATAGGGCAGGTCGGTCAGCAGCGCCTGGTGCTGCAGCATGCCGCCGGACTGCCATGGCGCGGAAGCGAAGAAGAACACCAGGATCGACAGGAAGGCCACGGCGGTGATGACGAAGTTCACCGTCAGGGTCATGAACACGCCGCGATAGTTCAGCCAGGCCAGGATCGCGACGGTCAGCAGCACGAAGGGCTCTCGCTGCAGGACATGGCCGGTCTGGGCCGCGACGCTGGCCAAGAGGTCGCCGACCACCAGCGCGTCGCCGGCCTCCAGCATGGTGTAGGCCATCACCAGATAGAGGCCGACATTGAACGCCATCAGCGGGCCGATGATGTGCTTGGCCTGGGCGTATTGCCCGCCCGCCGCCGCGACGGTCGAGGTGACCTCGGAATCGATCATGGCGACGCAAGTGTAGAGTATGCCGATCACCCAGCAGGCGATCAGCGCTCCGACCGCACCGCCCTTGCCGACGGCGAAGTTCCAGCCCATGAACTCGCCGACCAGCACGATGCCGACGCCGAGCGCCCAGACATGGCCGGGGCCGAGCACGCGCAGCAGGCTGATCTTGCGGGTGTCGGCGGCGGTCTCCGGCAGGCTGGTCATCGGCATCCCCCTCGGCTGCGGCCGGTCATTCGATCTCGCCTTCCCGGGACGAGGTCAGAAGCTCTTCGTCGTAGCTGCGGTCGACCCGCAGCATGTCGGCCAGCATCCACAGCAGGATCGCGGCCGACACCGCCCAGGCGGCGTATTCCGCCAGAACCCAAAGGCTCATCGCCGCGCCTCCCCTTCGTCCTCGCCGAAGCGCTCGGCGATCACGTCGCGGTACTCGCGGCCGGAATAGCGGATGACGAAGACGAAATAGGCGACCACCAGGAAGGCGGTCAGTCCGAAGGCCGCCGGGTCGATCGAATAGTCGAAGCGGGTCAGGATCGCCGGCGCCGCCGTCTCCGGCGTCATGCCGAGCTTCTCCCAGGCCTGCTGCATCGCCGGCGTCTGGCCCAGGCTCTGCCAGGTCGGGTCCGCCATCTCCCGGGTCAGGGTGCCGGCGCCGGTCAGGCGCAGGAAGGCGGGGGCCCACAGCGCGCCGAACACCAGCGCCAGGATGACGACGACGTCGATGACCTGGCCGGCCCGGCTCTGCTCAGGCGGTCGGTACGGTCGGCGGGACATGGGCTTCGCTCCCGGAAAAGCGGTCCGGATCGCGTCCGCGGGCCGCGTCGAGATGACGGAGATCGAGGCCGTAGATGGCCTCCTTGTCCTCGGCATAGTGCTTGACCAGCGCGCGGATCGAGGCGGTGTTGAGGATCAGCACCGCGCCGCCGGCCATGGCCAGCACCAGCCGGACCGGGCCGTCGACCAGGGGCCACATGGCGATGAAGGTGAACAGCATGGTGGCCCAGAGCAGGACCACGAACCCGGTGGCGCCGCGCCGATCGGCGCGGAACATGGCGTCGATCCGAGGATCTGGATTCGGCATGGGACCTCCCTGTGGCGGACCTCCCCGATCCGGCGGTTCTGTTTCCGCTCATTTATTGTCAGGAAAAATTATTCCCTGTCATGAAATGAGGCGCCGGTGCGGGAGCTTTGTCAAGAGGGGCGGATGCGGCCGGCCTGCCGCCGCGGCATTCCTGTGCCCGACGGGCGGCCGCCTCCGCCGCCGCCGATCCGCAACCCTAGCGGTCCTGTGGTTCCCGGATCATGGGATAGTAGACGGGCGAATTCCCCACCTGGACCTCGTCCACGACCTTCCACCCCAGGGTCCCGTACAGACGCGCCGATCCGACCGTCGTCGCCTCCAGGTAAGAGACATTCCCGGCCCGGTCGGGGAGCTGGAGCATGTGGCGGAACAGTGCGGTCCCGAGCCCCTGTCTCTGGAAATACGGGTCGACCGCGATGACGGAGACGTAGAAATACGGCTCCTTCGGATGATGCTGGTAGAACCGGTCAAACAATCGGCGAACATCGTCTCGATGTGCCGGCAGCGTCGTCTTCACGAGAAAGTCGACCAGTTCGTCGTGGTCGCCATGTTCATCCGGCGTCTGCCACAGGATCGTGCCCTTGACGCCATCGGGGATATAGGCGCCGCTGCCGTACCGGTAAGGCTCCCCACAATAGGCCTTAACGAAACCCTTGAAATGCTCCAGATAGCGCTCGGGCTCGGGATAGATGAATCGAAGGAGAGGGCATGTCGCGAAGCCGATCGTGAGCGCGGCATTGCATTGATCTTCGACGGACGTGGAGACGTTCCTGATGGTGGTTGTCTCGGCAAGCGTATCCATATTGCAGCTCCTTCGGTGAACATCGGTGGCGAAAGCCTGACGCCGCGTCTGCCGATCGACGGTGCGAGGCGGCCGGATAGCAAGTTCTTTGCCATGTGCGTCCGGCAGGCGTGTCGACTTTTGCACGGACGGCTCGACGGCCATTCGAGTGTCTACTTCGTTGAATATAATTGAAATTCGCGATTCGTCTTTCTTTGTCTATTTATGTTCTTGAGAGATCGGGAGTAAAACTCAAAGTTCTCTCAATTAGTGCAATCAATTTTATTTTAATGTTGTGATAGAAGAAGTAAAAATTCAGAACCTTTCGTGGCGCATGCGTTGATTATGTATCATGACAATCGGCGCGGCTGAGGCGGATACACACCAAAGATTGATTTTCCAGCCGGCCAGGCTTGTGCCTGAACCCCAGGCTTCCGCGGATCAGTCGCTGTTGCACCTCGCGGTCGGAGGAGCGGTGGCCACGAGAAGATGATATTGCAGGAGGTTATGGAGGAAATTTTCATCTTAGAATTCATATTGATAAAAATCTCCATCCCGGCCAGGATAGAGGCATGATCGACGCCGCCTTCGTCTCCGCCGTCCTCGGCCGCCTGCGCGGCCGGCTGATCGTGTCCTGTCAGCCGGTGGTGGGCGGGCCGCTCGACCGCACCGAATTCGTGGTAGCGCTGGCCCGGGCCGTGGTCGGCGCCGGCGCCGCCGGCCTGCGGATCGAGGGGGTGGAGCGTGTCGCCGCGGTCTGCCGCATCGCGGGCGTGCCGGTGATCGGCATCGTCAAGACCGACCTGGCCGGCAGCCTGGTGCGGATCACGCCGCACCTCGCCGATGTCGACGCGCTGGCCGAAGCGGGGGCCGAGATCATCGCCTTTGACGCCACCGACCGCGTCCGGCCGGTCGCGGTGGCCGATCTGGTGGCGCGCATCCACGGCCATGGCCGCATCGCCATGGCCGATGTCTCGACCCGGGCCGAAGGCCGGGCGGCCGCGGCGGCCGGGGCCGACATCGTCGCCTCGACCCTCGCCGGCTATGTCGTGGGGCCGGAGCCGACCGAGCCGGACCTGGCCCTGGTCGCCGATCTCGCCGCCGATGGCTTCACCGTGATTGCCGAGGGCAATGTGCGGACGCCGGAGCATGCCGCCTCGGCCCTGGCCGCGGGGGCGCATGCGGTGGTCGCCGGCTCGGCCATCACCCGGCCGGAACATGTGACGCGCTGGTTCCTCGAGGCCCTCGGCGCGGGCTGAGGGCATCCTTCAATCAAGACAAACAGGGGGCAAACGATGACGACCATTCTGTGCAAGACCCTTCTGGCCGGGCTGGCCTTGCCGTTCCTGTCCTCCGTCGCCATGGCGGGCGAGGTGACGCTGCTGTTCTGGCCGGGGCCGGAGAGCGAGGCGATGCAGAAGGTGCTCGACGCCTACAATGCCGGGCCGGGCAGGTCCGACGGCATCACCGTCAAGCAGCTGCTGTTCAGCCGCCAGGGCTATTTCGAGAAGGAGCAGGCGGATCTCGCGGCGGGTTCGAGCGAGTTCGACCTGGCGCTGGTCACCACCTACACGCTCGGCCGCTACGCGCCCTATCTCGAAACGATCGATGACCAGGTGCCGGCCGGGGCCAAGACAGCCTTCGCGCCGGTGGCGCTGCAGTCCCTGACCCTGGACGGCAAGCTGTACGGCGTGCCGACCGACATCTCGGTGCATTTCCTCTACTATCGCAAGGACCTGGTCGACCGCCTGCTGTCCGACGCCGAATGGCAGAAGCGCTACGCCGAGATCGCCAGGGAGAAGCTCGGAAAGGAGATGGCGCCCAAGGCACCGGACGACTGGACCTGGGACGACTGGATCGCCGCCGCCCTGTTCTTCAGCGCCGCCGAGAATTCGGACAGCCCGACCCGCTTCGGCACCGTGCTGCAGATGAAGAACCTGATCTTCAACATCATGCTGTGGCAGGCGGCCCTGGTGTCGAATGGCGGTGACTGGCTGGCCGACGGCAAGCCGGCGATCGACGGCCCGGCCGCCCGCACCGGCCTGCAGGTCTACAAGACCCTGATCGACGCCAAGGCGACGCCGCCGGGGTCGATCAGCTACGAGTATCCGGAGGCCAACGCCGCCTTCCAGGCCGGCCAGGCCGCCACCATGCTGCAGTGGAACGCGGCCTATAACGAGCTGAACGACCCGACGAAGTCGCCCGCCGTCGCCGGCAAGATCGGCCTGGCCCCGCTGCCGGCCGGCAGCGCCGGGCACAAGAGCCATGTCCATTCCCTCGGCATCGGCCTGAACAAGGCCTCGAAGAACAAGGAAGACGCCGGTAAATTCCTGGCCTGGCTGGCCGGCAAGGACGCGTTGACCGTCTACGCCCAGGCCGGCGGCACACCGCCGGTGCCGGAGATCCTGAAGGCGATGGCGTCGGCGCGGCCGGAGTTCCCGCTGGTCGGCGATTTCGTCGACCGGACCGGCTTCGTCGTCACCGGCGGCACCGCCGCCTATGCCGTGCCGGTCTACGAGGTGCTGGCCGAGAAGTTCTCCGCCTTCTGGGCCGGGCAGATCGACCTCGACACCGCGCTGAAGCAGGCGGCCGAGGGCATGGCCGAGCGGATCAAGGGCTGATGGCCTCGACGGCAGGGGCCGGGCGCCGGCCCTATGAGGGGCGCTGGGATGGGCTGTGGCTGCTCGGGCCGCTGCTCCTCTTCCTGGCGGCGCTGCTCGGCTTCCCGGCCGTCGCCAACCTGGTCTACAGCCTCAGCGAGGTGCGCTTCACCGGCCTGTGGTCGCCGCGCTGGGTCGGGCTCGATAACTACCGCGCGGTGCTGGCCGACCCGGCCTTCTGGGGCGCGGTCGGCTTCTCCGCCCGCTTCGCTGTCGTGGTCACCGCGGCGCAGCTGCTGCTCGGCTTCGCCCTGGTGGTGGCGCTCGACCCGCTGATCGCGAGGCGGCGCTGGCTGATGGCCTTCCTGCTGCTGCCGATGATGGTGTCACCGGCGCTGCTCGGCGTGATGTACCGGCTGATGCTGAACGACTTCGTCGGGGTGATCCCGCAATACCTGCAGATGGTCGGGTTCTCGGACAATCTGCTGGGCGTCGACTGGGCCTTCACCACCGTCGCGGTGATCGAGGTGCTGCAATGGACGCCCTTCGCGGTCCTGGCGCTGCTGACCGCCTACCAGGCGATCCCGGGCGAGCTGGTGGAGGCCGCGCGGATCGACGGCGCCGGGTCCTGGTCGGTGTTCCGCCGCATCACCCTGCCGCTGATGGTGCCGGCGCTGGCGATCACCGGCTTCATCCGCTTCATCGACAGCTTCCGGGTGTTCGACCACATCTATGTGCTGACCGGCGGCGGCCCGGGCACGCTGACCCAGAGCCTGTCGATCTACATCTACCGCACCTTCTTCCAGCAGGAGCGGATCGGCTCCGCGGTCGCCGCGTCGATGCTGCTGCTTCTGGCCTCGGTGGTGCTGCTGCGCCTGCTGATGGCGCAGATGCTGAAGGGATCGCGGCGATGACCTGCCTCGTCGCCGGGCTGCGCTGGGCCGTGTTCCTGCTGGCGGTAATCGTCCTCAACATTCCGGTGATCGTCACGCTGCTGACCTCGCTGAAGACGACGCTCGACATCAATGCCTACCCGCCGGTCTGGCTGTTCGCGCCGACGCTGGAGCACTACGCCACGGTGCTGACCAACCCGGCGCTGGACTTCCCGCACTATCTCCTGAACTCGACCGTCATCGCTCTCGGCGGCACGGTGCTGGCGCTCGGCCTCGGCGTGCCGGCCGCCTATGCCATGGCGAAGCTGGGGAAGGGGACGAAGACGATCCTGCCGGTGGTCACCAACCTGCGGGCGCTGCCGCTGGTGATCTTCGCCATCCCCTTCTACCTGCTGTACCAGGCGCTGGGCCTGCTCGACACCCGCCTCGGCCTCGCCCTGATCTCCTGCATCATCAACCTGCCGCTGGCGCTGATCCTGCTGGTGGGATTCCTGCAGGACCTGCCGCAGGAAATCGAGGAGGCGGCCCGGGTCGACGGCGCCTCCACCTTCGCCGTGCTGCGCCACATCGTGCTGCCGCTGGCCCGGCCGGTGCTGGTGGCGGTCGCCATTCTCAGCTTCATCTACAGCTGGAACGAGTTCCTGTTCGGCCTGATCCTGACCACCCGCAGCGCCGTGCCGGTGACGGTCGGCGCCACCTTCTTCATCACCTCCTGGGGCGTGAAATGGGGCGCCACAGCGGCGGCGATGATGCTCAGCGTGCTGCCGCCGCTCTTGCTCGGCCTCGTCAGCTACCGTTATCTCGGCCGGGCGATGCTGGCCGGCGCGGTAAAGGGGTAGACTGTAGCGATGAGCGAGATCCCGACCATCGGCCGCAAGGTGCTGGCCAGCCTGCGGGCGGCCAATCCCGGCCTGTCGCCGGCGCTGGGCCGGATCGGCGACTACGTGCTGGACGGACCGGAGCGGGTGCTGTCGCAGACCGTGACCGAGCTGGCCGAGGCCTCCGGCTCCTCCGAGGCCTCGGTGATCCGCTTCTGCCGCGAGCAGGGCTTCCCCAGCTTCCAGGGCTTCAAGCTGGCGCTGGCGACGGAACTGGCCTCAGCCCAGCCGGCGCGGGCGGAAGAGGCGGGGCGGCACGCACTGTTCCGCATCGTCGACCGGGCCGTCGACGCGCTGCGCCAGACCGAGGCCCTGCTGGACCCGGCGGCTGTGGAGGCGGTGGCCGACCGCCTCAGGGCCGCGCGTCGCGTGCTGGTGTTCGGCGTCGGCGCCTCGGCCATCACCGCGCGCTACGCCCAGTACAAGCTGGCCCGGATCGGGCTGCAGGCGGTGGCGCATGACGATCCGCATATGGCGGCGATGGCGACCGCGGCGCTGGGGCAGGGTGATGTGGCGCTGGCGGTCTCCAGCTCCGGCTCCACCCTCGACGTGGTCCGCGCCGCGACGCTGGCGAAGGAGGCGGGCGCTTTCCTGGCGGCGATCACCAACCGCACCAAGAGCCCGCTGACCGGCCTGGCCGATGTGGTGCTGCTGGCCTCGGCGCCGGAGACGCCGCTGACCGGCGGGGCGCTGGCCTCGAAGATCAGCCAACTGGTGATCGTCGACATGCTGTTCGAGACCATCGCCGACCGCGATCCCGGCGCCCGCGACGCCATCCGCCGCACCGCGCAGAGCGTGGCCGATCGTGGGTATTGAGATGGGGATAGCCGGTTTCGCACCGACGCTTCCTTCTTACTCTCCCCCTCCCTTGCGGGAGGGGAAGGGAGGGGCTCGTGCCGTTGGAGCAGAAGGCGGGGATTCGTCCCCGGGCAAACCCTCTCTCCACCCCCTCCCGCAAGGGGAGGGGAGTTTGGAAGGGGTTTGCCTGGGAGCTGAAGGACCCCGATGACCACCGTCGTCGATCTCGGCGGGACCAAGATCGCCGCCGCCCGGGTGGCCGGCGCCAAAGTGCTGGAGCGGCGCCAAGCGCCGACGCCGCGCGACGGAAGGTTCGAAAGTCTGGTCGAGGCCGTCGCCGCCCTGGTGGCCGGCTGGGCCGACGGGCCGGTCGGTGTCGCCACCACCGGCCTGGTGCGTGACGGCCGACTCTCCGCCACCAACCCCGGCACCCTGCCGGTGCCGCCGGACTCGCCTCTGGTCGCGGCGCTGCAGGACCGGCTCGGGGTGACGGTGCGGGCGGTGAATGACGCCCAGGCCGCAGCCTGGGGGGAGTTCCGCGACGGTGCCGCGCAGGGCGTCGGCTCGACGGTGTTCCTGACCGTCTCGACCGGCGTCGGCGGCGGGCTGGTGCTGGACGGGCGGCTGCGGGTCGGGCCGGGCGGCTTGGCCGGGCATCTCGGCCATGTCGTGGCGGTGCCGGACGGGCCGCTCTGCGGCTGCGGAAGGCGCGGCTGCGTCGAGGCCGTGGCTTCCGGCAGGGCTCTCGCCGCCGCGGCGACGGAGGCTTTCGGAGAAGAGGTGGACACGCCGAGCCTGTTCCGGCGGGCGGAGACGGACCCGACGGCCTCGGCGCTGATCGACCGCGCCGCCGCCGCCATCGCCCGGCTGCTGGCCGATCTGAAGGCGGCGCTGGATCTCGACCTCGCCGTGATTGGCGGCGGCGTCGGCCTGGCCGACGGGTTCCTCAGCCGGGTTGAGCTTGCGCTGGCGGCCGAGCCACGGCAGTTCCGCCTGCCGCTGCGCCCGGCCGCCCTGGGTCACGATGCCGGGCTGATCGGCATGGCCGACCTGATGGTAGCCGATCAGCCCCGCTGAGCTTCCGTCAGGCGGCCGCCGCCGCCGTCCGCGGCCGGATGCCGAGCAGGATCATGACCGCGGCCACCAGCAGCACGAAGCCGGCGGCGGTGAACACGCCGAGCGCGCCGCTGACGTCGAAGATGGCGCCGCCGGCCGCGGCGCCGGTGGCGATCGCCAGCTGCACCGCCGCCACCAGCAGGCCGCCGGCGCTCTCCGCCTCGTCGGGCACGGTGCGGGTCAGCCAGGTCGACCAAGCCACCGGCACCGCGCCGAAGGCCACGCCCCACAGCGCCACCATCGCCGTGTTCGCCACCGGCGCGCCGCCGCCCACCGCCACCAGGCCGAGGCCCAGGATGCCCATGGTCAGCGGCATCAGCATCATGGTCAGCCGCATGCTGCGCTCCAGCAGGAAGCCGCCCAGGAAGGTGCCCAGGAAATTGGCGATGCCGAAGCCCAGCAGGATGCCCGAGACGCCGGTGATGCCGACGCCGGTCACGGTCTCCAGGAACGGCCGGATATAGGTGAAGAAGGCGAAATGGCCGGTGAACACCAGCAGCACGGCCAGCATGCCGAAGCCGACCTGCGGCCGGGCCAGCACCTCGACCAGGGTGCGCAGGCTGGTCCGCGTGTTCGGCGCCATGCGCGGCAGCGTAGCGAACTGCACGGCCAGCGCCAGCAGCCCCAGCGCCGCCGCAATCAGGAACACGCCGCGCCAGCCGATGATGTCGCCGAAATAGCTGCCCAGCGGGGCGGCGGCGACCGTGGCGGCGGAGACGCCGCTGAACAGCAGCGACAGGGCGCGGGGGATCAGCGCGTCGGGCACCAGCCGCATCACCGTCGCCGCCGCCATGGTCCAGAAGCCGCCCAGCGCGACGCCCAGCAGCACCCGCGCCAGCAGCAGGGCGGGCAGTCCGGGGGCGAAGGCGACCAGCAGGTTCGACACCGTCAGCAGGATCGAGAAGGCCAGCAGCACGTAGCGCCGGTCGAGCCGCCGGGTCGCGGCCGAGACCAGCAGGCTGGTCACCAGCGCCACCACCGCAGTCGCCGTCACCGCCTGGCCGGCCAGGCCCTCGGTGACGCCGAGATCCGCCGCCATCGGCGTCAGCAGGCTGGCCGGCAGGAACTCCGCCGTCACCAGCCCGAACACGCCGAGCGTCATCGAAAACACCGCGCCCCAGGCCGGCTCCTCCCGCGCCGGCGCCGCGCCCGTCCGCTGTGCTCCCTCGATCATGGGGACCATCCTTCAAAGAGAGGTTTTGATGCAGTGCAGCAGAAGGTAGGATGGACTCTCCGGACGATCCATGTCAGATACTCCGGAATGTTTGATCGTCCGTCCGAATCGCGATCCGAGCAGCCGACACCCCGCCAGCCTCCGCCGCGGCCCGCCGGCGACTTGGTCAGCGAGCTGCTGCTGGGCATGCGCCTGTTCGGGGTGCACTACCGCCGGATCGCGATCGCGCCGCCCTTCGGCATCGGCTTCGGCACCATCGCCGGCCGGGCCCAGTTCCACTTCGTCGCCCGCGGCCCGGTGGTGCTGCGCACCGCCGATGGGACGCCGCACACGCTGAACTCGGGCGACGCCGTGCTGCTGCCGCGCGGCGGGCCGCACGAGATCCTGTCCGCACCCGACCAGGTCAGCCGCGACATCTCCAGCTTCGAGGGCGAGACGCTGTGCCAGAGCGTCCGCATCATCCGCGCCTGTCCGGAGGGCTGCGACCCGGGCTCGGGCATGCTGATCTTCAGCGGCTGCATGGAGTTCGACCTCGGCGGCATGCACCCGCTGGTGGCGCTGATGCCGGAGGTGATGCTGGTCGGCACGCTGCTGAACCGCTACCCCGAGATCCTGCCGATGCTCGAAGCCATGGCACGCGAGGCCTGCGACGAGCGCGCCGGCTTCGCCGCGATCCTGGCACGGCTGGCCGATGTCGTCTCCGCCTCCATCGTCCGCGGCTGGGTCGAATGCGGCTGCGGCGAGGCCAAGGGCTGGATCGAGGCGCTGCGCGACCCGCGCCTCGGCCGCGTCATCGCCGCCATGCACCGCGACCCCGGCCGCGACTGGACGGTGGCCGAGCTGGCGGCGGAGATGGGCGCCTCGCGCTCGGTCTTCGCCGAGCGCTTCCTGGCCGTCACCGGCCTGACCCCGCTGCGCTACGTCGCCGACCTGCGGATGCGCCTGGCCGCGCAGTGGATCGGCCGCGACCGGATGCCGATCGAGGCCGCGGCCCACCGCCTCGGCTACGGCTCGCAGGCCGCGTTCAGCCGGGCCTTCAAGCGGGTGATCGGCCGGTCGCCCGGAGCGATCCGCGCCGGCTCGGCCAACGGTCAGACGTTCGAGCTGTAGATCGCGTCGACCACAGCGTCGGTGACCTCCTTGGTCGTCGCGGTGCCGCCGACATCCGGGGTCAGGATCCCGGCCGCGGTCACCCGCTCGACCGCGCGCATCAGCCGCTCGGCCGCCTCGCGCTCGCCGAGATGCTCCAGCATCTGGGCCGCGGTCCAGAAGCTGGCGACCGGGTTGGCGATGCCCTTGCCGGTGATGTCGAAGGCCGAGCCGTGGATCGGCTCGAACATCGACGGGAAGCGCCGCTCCGGATCGATGTTGGCGGTCGGCGCCACGCCCAGGCTGCCGGCCAGCGCGCCGGCCAGGTCGGACAGGATGTCGGCATGCAGGTTGGTCGCGACGATGGTGTCGAGGCTCCGCGGCTTCAGCGTCATCCGCACCGTCATGGCATCGACCAGCATCTTGTCCCAGGTGACATCGGGGAATTCCCCCGCGACCTCGGCCGCGATCTCGTCCCACATCACCATGCCGTGGCGCTGGGCGTTCGACTTGGTGACCACGGTCAGCAGCTTGCGCGGGCGCGCCTGCGCCAGCCGGAAGGCATAGCGCATGATCCGGGTGACGCCGACCCGGGTGAAGATCGCGACCTCGGTGCCGACTTCCTCGGGCAGGCCGCGATGGGCCCGGCCGCCATGGCCGGAATACTCGCCTTCGGAGTTCTCGCGCACGATCACCCAGTCCAGGTCGCCGGGGCCGGCATGGCGCAGCGGCGAGGTGATGCCGGGCAGGATCCGCGTCGGCCGGACATTGGCGTACTGGTCGAAGCCCTGGCAGATCGGCAGCCGCAGGCCCCAAAGGGTGATGTGGTCCGGCACGTCCGGCGCGCCGACCGCGCCGAAATAGATCGCGTCGAACGGCTTCAGGATCTCCAGCCCGTCCGCCGGCATCATGGCGCCGTGGCGCTTGTAGTGGTCCGATCCCCAGTCGAAGGTCGTCACCTCGAACCGGACGTCGCCGAGCCGCTGCTGCAGCGCCTCCAGCACCGTGATGCCGGCGGCGATCACCTCGGGGCCGATGCCGTCGGCGGGGATGGCTGCGATGGCGTATTCACGCACGGGCGACTCTCCAGGGCTGTGGACAGTCTCATCCTTGCGCCAATGAACGCATTCCGGCCAGCGCTGTGGCGACCGGCGGCAAGCGTGCTTCGGCCTATTTGCGAGCGAGGTGATGGTCGCAATATAAGTGCAGATTTTATTCTTATTTTCTATACACTGAAATATTGATGTGCCGGAGATGCATGAATTACGATCTGAACGATAATGAAAAGGAAAAATGTATCTAAAAACTACTGGCGCTCGCGCCGGTGATCGCCAATCGCCGTGGCATCGGTAACCGCGATGCTCCCGGCCGAGGCTGTGCGATGGTTTCACCATGGAGGCGATTTGATGCCGCGGTTGGATATCTCGACGATCTGTGATCGCATTGCCGTGCAGGCTCCCTATTTCGCCTTCGGCGAGCTGCAGGGCCTTCCGGATGGTGCCGTCCGAGGCGTCTTCGCTTCGGAGCAGACGACCGGCTACGAACGCGGGCCGGTCGCTTCGGCCGAGGTCGGGCGGCATCTCGCCATTCTCGGCTCCTGCGCCGCCGTGGCCGGCCGGGCGACGGAACGAATCTACTATCTCGCGACCAGGGCGCGCTTCAGCACCCTCGATGGCGCCCAGCCGAGGGAGCCAGGGCGGATCTTCGAGGCGACCGCCGAGACGGTGAGCCACGACCGGCGTTCCTTGAAAGCGCAGGCGATCGTGTCGGACGGCAGGCCTTTCGCCCATCTGCATTGCGACTATCAGGCCCTGCCGGAACGGGTGTTCCAGCGGCTGTTCCAGGACTACCGGACCGAAGAGACCCCTCTCGCGGAAGGGTCTCCCTACCGGGAGCCGATCCCGCTGGAATTCGACGAGCCGCAGGCGCTGTCGCTGACGGCGCGCAGCCAGCCGCTGGCGCCGGCCCGGTGCGCCGGCCACTTTCCCGGCTATCCGGCCTGGCCGGTCGCGATCATCGCCGAGACCATCGCCCAGGTGGTGAGCCGCCTCCTGCACCACATCCTGGGCAAGGAAGTCGACTACTCCGTGGTCCGGACCGACGTCGCGGCGCTCAGGCTTGTCCCCGCCGCCGTGTCGCTATCCTTCCACGCCGACTGCCTTTCGGCCTCGCGCACCCTGTCGCACTACGTCTTCTCTGCGCGGGTATTGTGGGGCGAGGAGATCGTCGCCACCCTGGACACGGAGCTGCGCGTGTAGGCCGGTGCCCGCAGTTATGCCGACGGCCGGACCGATTGGGATCCCGACTTGATCCAGAGAGCAGGCCCATGCCCCCGAACCATGGCGAGCCCCGAAGGGGCGCGGCCATCCAGCGGCACCGGCCCCTGGGATGGCCCTCTTCTGAACTAAAAAGGGGCGTGCCGCGCCTCGCGATGACGGAATGGGGATGGAGGGTCGATCTCGAAGGCCGGTGATGTCAGCCCTTCGCGAAATTGGCCGCGATCCGCTGCTGGAGGTAGTCATGCGCCGTGATAGGGTCGTAGCGGCGCTCCGGACCCTGGATCACCGCGTCCCGGTTGGCCTGGCAGAAGAACGCCATGGAGTAGCGCGACCCCTGCGGCTCCTGCGGCTTCGGCATGCGGACGCGGTGCAGGGTCGACAACAGCCGGTCGTCGCTCCAGCGCATCAGCATGTCGCCGATGTTGCAGGTGACGACGCCGGGCAGCGGCTCGACATCGGTCCATTCCAGCGCCTCGGCCTCCTTGCCGGGGCACAGCTGCAGCCCGCCCTGGCCGGGCCGCTGATGCAGCAGCGTCAGGCAGTCGAAATCCGTGTGCGCCCCGGCCCGCCAGAAGGTGAAGTCCTCCGGCCGCGCATCCTTCATCGGCAGGTAGTGCAGCAGGCGCAGCGTGCTTTGATATTCCGGCGATTGCGGGTCGTGCGCCGCGGTGAAGAAGTCGGGCGGGAAGCCGAGCTTCAGCCGGAAGCACTCGAGCACCTTCATGCCGAGCGCCCAGTTCGCCCGCTCGAAGGCCAGCATCGTCGCCTTGAAGCCCGGCAGTTCCTCGCCGTCCGGCCACAGCGGCGCCATGCGCGGCAGGGTGATCTGGTAGGATTCCTTCTGGTCGGCGGTGCCAGTCGAGGGCCGCACCTGGGTCTTGTACTCCCAGCCCGCATTGCTGCCGCCGACCAGCGGATACTTGGCCTTGATCTCCTGCGGCAGGGCGAAGAAGCGTTCCGCCATGGCGAAGACCTCGTCCACCAGCTCCGGCGCGATGCCGTGGTCGACCAGCTGGAAGAAGCCGATCTCCGTCGCCGCCGTCCAAAGCGCGTCGGCGATCTCCGCCTTCCGCGCCTCGTAGCGGCTCATGTCGATGCGCGGCACCTCGCGCGGCTTCTCCCGCCCTTCGCCGCCATAGGTCGCCTCCCGGCGCAGCTCCGCCAGCGTGCTGTCGGTCATCGAACTCTCCTTCCGTGACATGCGGTCCTCAGGTTCCGGCGATCCGGGCCACGACCCGTCCGGCGTCGGCGGCCAGTTGGCTGAGGTCGAGCCAGGGCAGCCGTCCGTCCTCCACCACCGGCCGGCCGCCGACGAAGCTGTGCCGGACCCGCGCCCCGCCGCCCGAGATGATCGGACCCAGCGCCCGGTCGTGCTGGCCGAGATAGCGCGGCGCGCCGAGGTCGAAGATCGCGAGATCGGCCTGCCTGCCCGGCTCGATCGTGCCAATCGCGTCGAAGCCCAGGGCGCGGGCGCCGCCGGCCGTGGCCCAGCGCAGCACGGTCTCCGCGGTGGTCGCGGCCGCGCCCTTCTGCGCCCGGTGCAGCGAGAAGGCGGCGTAGAGCGCCGAGGCCATGTCGGCGGCCTCGTTCGCCGCCGCCCCGTCGACCGCCAGCGACACCGTCCCGCCGAGGGCATGCAGCCGGTCGGCCGGCGCGATGCCGGATCCCAGCCTGGCATTGGCCTGCGGGCAATGCGCCATGGCGGTGCCGGTCTCGGCCAGAAGCCGCAGTTCGGCCTCGTCGCATTCGACCAGATGGGCGAACCAGACGTCGGGCCCCAGCCAGCCATGTCCGGCCAGCCACTCCACCGGCCGCTGGGCGTAGCGCGCCATGGTGTAGGTGACGTAGTCGATCGTCTCCGACAGATGCGAATGCAGCCTGAGGCCCATGGCCCGGGCCGCGGCGACGACCTCGCGCAGCTCCCCTTGCTCCAGCGAGAAGGTCGGCGTGGTCGGGGCGAAGGCGACCCGGCGCATCGCGGCGGGGGAGGGGTCGTGCCAGCGCCGGGCCGTGGCCTCCACCGCGGCGATCATGCGGTCCAGCGGTTCGGTCGGCAGCGGCGCGCTGCGGCCGGAATCGAAGGCGCGGCCCTTGGTGGCGCCACCGCGGGCCAGGACGAAGCGCAGACCGAACCGCTCTGCCATCTCGAACAGAATTGCGTCCGGATCGAAATCGTAGCGCTCCGAGTAGACATAATGATGATCGGCGACCGTCGTCGCGCCGGACAGCGCCAGCTCGGCCAGGCCGATCGTGGCGGCGACGCGCATCGCCTCCTCGTCCAGCCGGTCCCAATAGGCATAGGGGACGAGGCGCAGCCAGGCGGCCAGCGGCTCGTTCATTCCCTCCGGCACCGCCTTCAGCACGCTCTGGAACAGGTGGTGATGGGTGTTGACCAAGCCGGGGGTGACGACCGCATCAGTGGCGTCGACCACCCGCTCGCCCGGCTCCGGCCGCAGCGCGCCGATCTCGGCGATGACGCCGCCGCGCACCCGGATGCCGCCCGACGCCCTTGCCGCGGCGCCCGGCAGGCCGGTCAGGATGCCGACGGCGCCCGTGATCACGAAGTCGGTCATGCGCGGCCCCGCGGCAGGCTCCAGGGGAACCACAAGCGCTGCGCCGCGGTGACCAGGTGGAACAGCGCCAGCGACAGCAGCACCAGCACGACCAGCCCGGCCCAGGCCTGCTGCACCTTGAACATCGAGGTCGAGAACTGGATGAAGTAGCCGAGGCCCTTCTCGGCGGCGACGAACTCCGCCACCACCGCGCCGATCACGGCGAGGGTGATCGAGATCTTCAGCGCCGAGAAGATATAGGGCACGGCGAAGGGCAGGCGGATCTGGGTGATCTCGCGGATCGCCGGCGCGCGCAGGCTGCGCGACAGCTCGATCAGTTCGGGCGGGGTCGCCATCAGCCCGGTGGTGATCGAGACCACCAGCGGGAAGAAGGTGATCAGGCCGGTGATGACGACGCGCGGCGCGTCGCCGGAGCCGAGCCCGACAATGATGATCGGCGCCACCGCCACCACCGGGACCGACTGCACGACGACGAGGATCGGGTACAGCGCCCGCGACAGCAGCTCCGACCGCGCCAGCCCGACCGCGATCGGCAGCGAGATCGCGATCGATGCGAAATAGCCGATCAGCGCCACCCGAAGCGTCGCCCAGACATGCTCCAGCCAGCGCGTGGTCTCGACGGCCTCGAAGCCGCCGAGGATCCGGCTCGGCGCCGGCAGCAGGAAGCTGGGGATGTCGAGCAGGCGGCAGGACGCCTCCCAGGCGACCAGGATCAGCGCGAAGGTCGCGGCCGGCAGCAGGCCGGGCATGCGGGCCAGCCGCACGACCCGCGGCCGCCCTGCGGCGGCATCGCGTTCAGGCCGCACGCTTGAGGAGGAGGGCGCGGAGATGTCCGACATGGTCGTGCAGGGCCTTGTGGTTGCTGGTGTCGATGCCGCGCGGCCGGGGCAGGCCGACGGCCAAGTCCTCGACGACGCGGCCGGGCCGCTCGCTCAGCACCACCACCCGGTCGGCCAGCAGCACCGCCTCGCCGATCGAATGGGTGATGAACAGCACCGTCTTCGGCTGCGTCTCCCAGATCCGCAGCAGCTCGAAGCCCATCTCCTCGCGGGTCAGGGCGTCGAGGGCGGAGAAGGGCTCGTCCATCAGGAGGATGTCCGGGTCCATGAACAGCGCCCGGGCGATGCCGACGCGCTGCTGCATGCCGCCCGACAGCTCCGCCGGCAGCCGCTTCTCGAAGCCGGCCAGGCCGACCCGGGCCAGCAGGGCGCGGGCGCGCTCCCGGTCGCCGGGGCCGACCCGGCCGGTCTTGTGCCGGGCCGGGAAGACGACATTGTCCTCGACGGTTGCCCAGGGCAGCAGCGTCGGCTTCTGGAACACGATGCCGATGTCGTCGCGCGGCTCGGTCACCGGCCTGCCGAACACTTCGACCGTGCCGGCGGTCGGGCGCAGCAGGCCGGCGGCCAGCCGCAGCAGGGTCGACTTGCCGCAGCCCGACGGGCCGAGGACGGCGACGAATTCGTGCCGGCCGGTCGCCATGTCGACGCCGGCGAGGGCGCGGATCGTGCCGGCCTCGGTGGGGAAGGCCTGCTCGACGCCGGAAAAGCGGATGGCGGGCGGGGCCGTCATGCTCTCACATCCCCGGCAGGAAGCTGCGGTCGACGACGGATTCCGGGTTCAGCGCCGCCGGGTCCAGCTTCTCCGCCTTGGCCACCCGCTCCCAGGTTGCCTTCAGCCGGCTCGGCTCGAACACGCCCAGGCCGTCCTTCTCCGTCACCTCGTTGAAGGCGAGGACCAGCGCGTCCTTGACCGAGCCCTCGACATCCTCTGCCGACAGCTCCGGCACCATGGCCGCGACCGCCTCCGCCGCCTCCTTCGGATGTGCCTTGGTGAACTCGAGCGACTTCCTGTAGGCGGCGACGAAGCGCCGGGCCGCCTCCGGCCGCTCCTTCAGGAACCGGTCCGAGGCGATCAGCGAGGCGGAGTAGAGGTCCAGCCCCGCCGCCGCCCAGGGCAGGATGACCAGCTCCTTGCCCGCCTCCCGCGCCTGTCCGGTGTAGCGGGCGACGTCGGTCAGCCAGGCGATGATGACGTCGGTCCGGCCGGTCATCAGCATGGGTCCCAGTGCGCCGGGATCGGCCTTGGTCAGGGTGATGTCGGCCTCGGACAGGCCGGCGTCGCCCAGCACCAGCGGCAGATAGATGTTGGACTCGGTGAAGGGCGAGGTGGCGACGGACCTGCCCTTCACGTCCGCCACCTTGGCGATGCCGCTGCCGGCCAGGGCGTAGAAGGCGTGCGGGCCCTGGTTGAACAGCGACATCACGGCGGTGACCGGCCCCTTCTCGATCGCCCGCGCCTCCATCAGCGCGCCGAGCCCGGCGGAACCGATGTCGGAATTGCCGGTCGCGATCTTGGTGATCGCCTCGGACGAGCCGCGCCCGCTCTCGATCGCGACGTCCAGCCCGGCTTCGGCGCAGAAGCCCTTCTGCACGCAGACATAGATCGGCGCCTTGTCGCCACCCGGCAGCCAGTCCAGCTGGTAGACGACCTTGTCCGCCGCCTGCGCGGCCGGGATGGAAGCGGCCAGGGCGAAGACCCCGCCGAGCAGCCTCGCGAGTGTTCCGTGCACGGAAAGCCCCCTTGGTTCGCGGCGCAGACGTGGTCCTCCCGCCCGATGCCGGGCCGGCCGGGTGCTGCGCCTGTCGTGTCGCTGAACGGAGAAGTCGGCATGGCATCGCCCCAAGCGTCGATCCTGCCGAGCAATGTCCCGGGCCTCGGCCCTGACCGCTTCTACTCGTCACTCCGAATGATGCAGGAAGCATGCCAGTCCGGAGGCCGCTGAAACGGCGATGGTTCCCGTGCTCCTGCAGGCGAGGGGCGATCCGGATTCGGGCAACCTGCCCAAACAATGGTCAGATCCGCGCTTGCCCGAAGACTGCTCATCCCGATCCTTGTGGCAACGCCTGGGGCCGGCTAGGACTGCGGGGAGCAGAGAAGAGGAGGGGGCCATGGCGATCTCCCCGGATCGCGACGTCGAGCTGCTGCGCCGGACGATCCGGCTGGCCGAACAGGCGCGGGCGCGCGGCGACCATCCCTTCGGCGCGCTGCTGGCCGATGCCGACGGCAATATCCTGCTGGAGGCGATGAACACCTGCGGCACGCGCGGCGACCGCACCGGCCATGCCGAGCGCAACCTGATGACCGAGGCGTCGGCCCGGTACGACACCGCCTTCCTCGCCGGCTGCACCCTGTATTCCAGCGCGGAGCCCTGCGCGATGTGCGCCGGCTCGGTCTACTGGGCCGGGGTCGGCCGGGTGGTCTACGGCCTCGGCGAGCGGGCGCTCAAGGCGCTGATCGGCCCCGATCCGGAGAACCTGACGATGGATCTGCCCTGCCGCGAGGTCCTGGCCGCAGGCCAGCGGCGGATCGAGGTGGTCGGCCCGTTGCTGGCGGAGGACTCCGCCCGGGTCCATGACGGCTTCTGGCGGCCGTCCGCTCCATAGCCGACGGTGATGCCGGCCGGCCATGATGGTATGATGATCGTGCCATCGTGGTCGCGGCATGGAGCGGCCGGGCGGGAGGTCATCTGGTGCGGGATTCGGTCGAGCCCATCGTCCGACGGAAGCACATCCGTCGGCACGACCCGGATGCGGCCGAGGCGGCGATGGTCCGCCACCTGGACCAGTCCGCCGTGCTCTACGCGCATCACGCCTGACGCGCATCCGCGGCCATGGACATCTCGCAGCTGCCGCTGAACGCCCTGCGGGCCTTCGAGGCTTCGGCGCGGCATTGCAGCTTCACCCGGGCGGGGCTGGAGCTGCGGGTGACGCAGACGGCCATCAGCCATCAGGTCAAGGCGCTCGAGGAGGTGCTGGGCGTCACCCTGTTCAAGCGCCTGTCGCGCGGCCTGGCCCTGACCGACGAAGGCCATGTGCTGCTGCCGGTGCTCACCGACGCGTTCCGCCGGATGAGCACCGCGCTCAGCCAGTTCGAGGAAGGGAATTTCCGCGAGATCCTCACCATCGGCGTGGTCGGCACCTTCGCCATCGGCTGGCTGCTGCCGCGCCTGGCGCCGTTCCGGGACCAGCATCCGCATGTCGATCTGCGCCTGAAGACCAACAACAACCGGTCGGACATCCTGCTCGACGGCCTGGACCTGTTCATCCGGTTCGGCGACGGCGCCTGGCACGGGACGGACGCCATTCACCTGATGGACGCGCCCCTGTCCCCGGTCTGCGCGCCGGCGGTCGCCCGGCGGCTGCGCACCCCGGCGGATCTGGCGGGGGAGGAGCTGCTGCGGTCCTACCGCAGGGATGAGTGGTCCCTCTGGTTCAGGGCGGCCGGCCTCGAGCCGCCGGCTCTCCGGGGCTGGATGTTCGATTCGTCGCTGGCGCTCGTGCAGGCGGCGGAGCAGGGCGCGGGCGTCGCGCTGGTCCCGGTCGCGATGTTCCGGCGGGAGATCGAGGCGGGCCGGATCGTCCAGCCCTTCGACACGACGGTGCAGGCCGGCGGCTATTGGCTGACGCGGCTGAAATCGCGCGAGGAAAGCGCCTCGATGCGGGCATTCCGCCAGTGGCTGCTGGTGCAAGCCGGGGCCGGGCGCCGACCTTAAGGCATGGCCGCCGTCCGGCCCGGTGTCCGGGATCTATTTGAGGGTGATCACCACCGCGTCGCCGCCGAGGCTCAGCATCAGGCCGGTACGCTTGGTCTTGAGGCGCATCACCACGCCCTTGTCGTTCTTCAGCCAGAGGGCGCCGCCGCTCTCCTCGCCGACGGCGAAGCCGTAGCGGCCCTGGACATAGGCGCCCTCGAAGTCGTCGACCTTCGCTAGGTCGTAGACTTCGCCGGTGGCCTCGACCGTCGACACGCCGATGCCGCCGACTCCCAGCCCCGAGACGTTGAACGGATAGGATTTTCCCTGGAACCGGAGGGTGCCGCTGCCGGTATCGCCGCTGCCGATGAAGGCGGCCTGGATCTGGTGCATCTCGACGGTGCCGGACGGCGTCTGGTTCTTGACCGTTTCGGTGGCGGTGCCGGTGCCGCCGCCGCCCTGCTTTGCGCAGGCCGCCAGCGCCAGAAGAGCGGCAGCGAGGACGATCCGGCGATGAGCCCTGAAGGAACCGAGTGCCATAACTGCTTCCCCCTCTCAATATCGTGTTCTGAATTCTCGGCGGGGCGCACCCCTCAGCCTGAAAATTCAAAAAAGACTTGCGATCCGTCCATTCTGGACAGAAAAATATATGATGTTCAACGAATTTTAAGGTCGCGCTCGGCGGAGCTCTTCATATTATACTATGAGGTCGGAAATTATTCCGGAACAGCGTCGAGCTCATTCTGGTAAAATCCGGTTCTCGTCGCAGTGTCCCTTGGCAACGCATTGATGACATTGAAAGAAGGGACAGGCATGGTGAGTCGGGGACTTCTTCCGGGACAGATGCTTGACGCCGAGTGGATCTGAGCTAAGCGCCGCGGGACGATCGGGCGCCGCGCGCCTGATGGAATGCCACGAATGCGGCCTGGACCACGCCGTGCCGGTGCTGCCGGACGGCACCGCGGCCCGATGCATCCGCTGCGGCGCCACCCTGCACCGCTTTCGCGCCAGTTCGCTGGACCATGCCTTCGCCTATACCTGCGCCGGGCTGGTGCTGCTGCTGATGGCGAATGTCCTGCCCTTCATCTCGCTGGAGATCTCCGGCCGGGTGCAGGCCGCCAGCCTCGTGACCGGTATCTTCGCCCTCTACCGGCAGGGGCTGTGGGAGCTGGCGGCGGTGGTGGCCTTGACCATGCTCGTCGCGCCGGCGCTGCGGCTGGGCACGCTGTTCGTGGTGCTGGGGGGCCTGCGCCTCCGGCGGCCGCCGCGCTGGCTGCCCCGGCTCTATCGCTGGGCCGACCTGCTGGGGCCCTGGGCGATGGTCGAGGTCTACATGCTCGGCGTCTTCGTCGCCTATGTGAAGCTGATCGACCTCGCCACCATCGTGGTCGGGCCCGGCCTCTACTCCGTCGGCGGGCTGATGCTGGCGATCATCGCCGCCGGCACCAGCCTGGACACCGAGACGGTGTGGCGGGAGTTCGAGCGCCGCGGCCTGGTGCCGACCCCGCCGCCGGCCGATCCGCGCCGCCCGACCTGCCTGTGCCATGGCTGCGGCCTGGTCTCGAACCTGCCGCCCGGCAGCCATGGCGACTGCCCGCGCTGCGGCGCTGCGCTGCACCGGCGGCGGCCGGAGAGCCTGACCCGCACCTGGGCGCTGGTGGTGACCGCGATCATCCTCTACATCCCGGCCAACCTGTTCCCGGTGATGACCGTGATCTCGCTGGGCAGCGGCGCGCCGGACACGATCATGAGCGGGGTGATCGAGCTGGCCGATGCCGGCATGTGGCCGCTGGCGCTGCTGGTGTTCTTCGCCTCGATCACCGTGCCGGTGCTGAAGCTGGCCGGGCTGATCTATCTGCTGGTCACGACCCAGCGCGGCAAGGCGGGGCAGCTGCGCAACCGCACCGTGATCTACCGGATCGTCGAGGCGGTCGGCCGCTGGTCGATGATCGACATCTTCATGATCTCGATCCTGGTGGCGCTGGTCCAGCTCGGCCAGCTGGCGACGATCGAGCCCGGAATCGGCGCCGTGTCCTTCGCCGCCGTGGTGATCATCACCATGATCGCGGCGATGACGTTCGATCCGCGCCTGATGTGGGACGCGGCGGGAGAGAACCATGAGCGAAGCTGAAGTGCTGCGCGACACGACCGCGCCGGTGCCGCCTGCGGCACCCACGCCCCGCATCGACCGCAAGCGCCGTCTGTCGCCGATCTGGCTGCTGCCGATCGTGGCGGCGCTGGTGGGACTCTACCTCGCCTGGATCACCTTCTCCGAGAAGGGGCCGACCATCACCATCAGCTTCCAGACCGCGGACGGGCTGGAGGCCGGCAAGACCCTGATCAAGCACAAGGAGGTGGTGTTCGGCACGGTCAAGACCATCGCCCTGACCGAGGCCCTCAGCCATGTCGAGGTCACCGCCGAGATGACCAGGGAGGCGGCGCCGCATCTGCGCGCCGGCACGCGGTTCTGGGTGGTGCGGCCGCGCCTGTCGGCCTCGGGCGGGCTGACCGGCTTCTCCACCATCGTCTCCGGCTCCTATATCGAGCTCGACCCCGGCCAGGGTGCCGAGGAGCGCAGCTTCACCGGGCTGGAGGACCCGCCGGTGGTGCGGGCCGGGGTGCCGGGCACGTCCTATCTGCTGAAGGCGGAGCGGATCGGCTCGGTGGGGGCCGGCTCCCCGGTCTATTTCCGCGGCGTGCAGGTCGGCGAGATCACCGGCTACGATTCGAGCGATCTCGAAGCCGGGGTCACCATCCACGCCTTCGTGCGGGCGCCGTATGACCGGTACGTCCATGACGGCACCCGGTTCTGGAACGCCGCCGGCATCTCGCTGACCACCGGTCCGCAAGGCTTCAAGCTCGAGCTGGAATCCCTGGCGGCGGTGCTGGCCGGCGGTGTCGCCTTCGCCCCCCCGGCCACCGCCCGCATCGGCGAACCGGCCAAGACCGACACCGTCTTCACCCTGTACAAGGACGCCACCAGCAGCCAGGACGCGGACTACACCATCCGACTGCCCTATCTGGTGTATTTCGACGGCTCGGTCGGCGGCCTGGCGCCGGGCGCGCCGGTCGAATGGCACGGCATCAAGATCGGCCAGGTCACCGATGTCCGGCTGCAATACGATGTCGCCGCGGGCCTGGCGCGGATCCCGGTCACGATCGAGGTGGAGCCGCAGCGGATCGAGCTGGTCGGCGCCGACCCGAATTTCGGCAGCGGCGCCAATGTGGCGGCGCTGGTCCGGCGCGGGCTGCGGGCGCAGCTGAAGACCGGCAACCTGCTGACCGGCGCGATGGTGGTGACGTTCGACATGGACCCCGACGCGCCGCCGGCGGAGTTGGGCACGGGCGACCGCTATCCGGTGATCCCGAGCGTGCCGGGGCAGCTCGACAGCGCCATGCGCTCGATCAACGGCATCCTGGACAAGGTCTCGGCGCTGCCGCTCGACCGGCTGATCGAGCAGGCCAACGCCACGCTGAAGTCCTTCGAAAGCCTCGCGGCCGCGCCGGAGATCACGGACTCGCTGCGCTCGCTGTCCGGCGCCCTCTCCTCGACCCAGCAATTGCTGGGCCAGGCCAACACCGATCTCGGCCCGGTGATGCAGAAGCTGCCGCCGCTCCTCACCACGGCGCAGCAGGCAGTGCAGCGGCTGAGCGGCACGCTCGGTTCGATCAACCAGGGCTATGGCGCGGATTCGACCTTCAAGCGCGACCTGACCCGGCTGATGAGCCAGGTCGACGACACGTTGCGCTCGGTCCGCGTCCTCACCGACTATCTCGAGCAGCACCCCGAGGCGCTGATCCGGGGCAAGACACAGGGGCTGAACTGATGATCCTGTCCCGCCGCGCCGCGCTCGCCGCCCTGCTCGCCGGGTCGGCGCTCGCCGCCTGCTCCTCGCCGCCGCCCAAGGTCTACACCCTGACGACGGTGCCGGGCGCGGCGGCCGGCGGCCGGCCGACCACGGCGTCGGTGGCGCTGGTCGACATCCCGAAATATCTCGACCGGCCGCAGATCGTCCGCCGCTCCGGCGCGGTCGAGCTCGGCGTCGAGGAGTTCGAGCGCTGGGGCGAGCCGCTGGCCAACATGGTGCAGCGGGTGCTGGCCGACGACCTGGCGGCGCGCCTGCCGGCCGGCTCGGTCGTCACCACCAGCCGGACATTGTCCGGCGACGAGGCCATGACGATCGAGCTGGCGCTCAGCCGCTTCGACCCGGATCCCGACGGCACGGTGGTGCTGGAGGCGCAGTGGCGGGTGCGGCGCAAGGCCGGCGGCCGGGCCCGGACCGAGACCGCCCGCATCACCCGCCGCCCGGGGGACGACACCGCCGCCGCCCAGGCTCGGGCCATGAGCGACGCCCTGGGCGAGCTCGCCGACCGCATCGCAGGGGGGATGCGGTAGAGCGGGCCAGACGAGCGAACCCCGTCATCGCAGCGGAACGATGCCGGGGGATCGACAACGGCTTGACCCGGGCCCAGTTGTCTGAGGTCATCACCCATCTCGCCTTCTACGCCGGCTGGCCCAGGGCGATGTCCGCGGTCCCGGTCGCCAGATCGGTGTTCGAGGCGCGCGGGCTGCCGCCGGGCGAGACCGCCGGCCCCGAGACGCAAGGGAGCACGACATTGGATATCGTTCGCCACGGCTCGACGCCGGCCCAGCCCGGCCCGGCGGAATACTTCACTGGCACGGTCCGGATCGCCTCGCGCTTCCAGCGGGCCGATCCGGCGCGGGTCGGCGGCGCCATCGTCAGCTTCGAGCCCGGCGCCCGCACCGCCTGGCACACCCATCCGCTGGGCCAGACGCTGATCGTCACCTCCGGCCAGGGCTGGGTGCAGCGCGAGGGCGGCCCGGTCGAGGAAATCCGCCCCGGCGACGTGGTCTGGATCCCGCCGGGCGAGAAGCACTGGCACGGCGCGACCGCGACCTCGGCCATGACCCATGTCGCCGTCGCGGAGGCGGTCGACGGCAAGAGCGTCGACTGGCTGGAGCATGTGTCCGACGACCAGTACGGCGCCGCCGGAAGTGGAGGCTGAGCCGAGGCTCCGGCACCGCGTCTGGCGTTTCCTCGAATTCGGCGTAAAATCGCGCCATGAGCGAAATCCAGGCCCTGTTCGCGGCCCTGCGGCAGTCTGCCGACGGGGAGGCTGCGGCAGCGGTGGAGCGGCTGGTGCAGGACGGGCCGGACCGCGCGCTCTGCCGCGTCAACGTCTTCGACTTCGCGGCCCAGGCCGGGATCGACGCCGAGCGCGCCATCGCGGTGTTCCTGCACGCCGCGCGCCTTGGCCTGTTCGAGCTGTCCTGGAACGTGCTCTGCCCCGGCTGCGGCGGCGTCCTGGACGCCGGCACCACGCTGAGGTCGCTGGACCGCGACGAATACCATTGCGCCCTGTGCGCCGCGGGCTACGAGCCCACGCTCGACGAGATGGTGGAGGTGGCCTTCACCGTCAGTCCGCGGGTGCGCCGGATCGGGGCGCACGACCCCGACACGCTGCCGCCGGTGGAGTATTGCCGCCAGGTGTTCTGGGGCACCGGCGTCGACCTGCCGCCGGATTTCGAGCGGCTGATCGAGGACATCACCCTCGACTTCGTCGAGCTGCCGGCGGGCGAGAAGGCGATCCTGTCGCTGCAACTGCCGGCGGAGTTCCTGATCGTCTTCGATCCCGTCAGCCATGCGACGCAGTTCCTCGACGTGAAGGGCGAGCCCACGCGCGACCGCCAGACGCTGTCCTTCATCATCGATCCGGTGCACCGGCCGAACGAGACCATCCCGCTGCGGCCCGGCCCTCTGCGCCTTTCGGTCGAGAACCGCACCCGTCGGCGGGTGCTGGCCGGGGTCTGGATCGCGGGGCACGCGCTGCACGAGCTGCTGGGCCGGCGCAAGCCGTTCCTGACCGCCAAGCGCCTGCTCACCAACCAGACCTTCCGCGACATCTACCGGACCGACACGCTCGACATCGACCAGCGGCTCAAGATCACGAGCATGACGTTCCTGTTCACCGATCTCAAAGGGTCGACGGCGCTATACGAGCGGGTCGGCGACCTTGCCGCCTTCGACCTGGTGCGGGCCCATTTCCGCGTGCTGCACGAGATCGTCGCGGCCGAGGCGGGCGCCGTGGTCAAGACCATCGGCGACGCCGTGATGGCCACCTTCCCCACGCCCGACCGTGCCGTGGCCGCGGCGCTGCGCATGCGCGACGCCATGGGCCGCCTGAACGACGCGCATGCCAGCGAGGACCTGGTGCTCAAGATCGGGATCCACGAGGGGCCGTGCCTCGCGGTCACGCTGAACGAGCGCCAGGACTATTTCGGCCAGACCGTCAACATCGCCTCCCGCGTGCAGACCCTGGTGAACTCACGCGCCATCTTCGCGACGGAGGCGGTGGTGAGGAATTCCGACGCCGCGAGGCTGCTGCAGAGCAGCGGCATCGAACCGGTCGCGCAGCGCCACACGCTGCGCGGCATCGCCAACGAGCTGACGCTCTACGAGATCCCCTGAGCCCCCTGACCGGCCGCAGCCGCGGCGCTTCCGGCCGGGCCGGCGGACGGCCCTCACCAGCCCGCTCTTGCCGCTGCCGCAGACGAACCGGTCGCCGCCGTCGGATTCGAGGCCTGAGACGTTCACCCCGGCCGGCATCTCGACGCTTTCCAGGACCTCGCCCGACTGCGGATCGATCCGCCGCAGCTCGCTCTCGTCCGCCTCCCAGGTGGCGTGCCACAGCTCGCCGTCGACCCAGCTGACGCCGGTGACGTGGCGGTTGGACTCGATGGTGCGCAGCACCTTGCCGGTCTCCGGATCGATCTGGTGGATCTTGCGCTCCCGGTACTGCCCGACCCAGAGCGTGCCTTCGCCCCAGGCCAGGCCGGAGTCACCGCCGCCGCCGGGCGCCGGGATGGTGGCCAGCACGCGCCCGGTCTCCGGGTCGATCTTCTGGATGCGGCTCTCGGCGATCTGGAACAGGTGCCGGCCGTCGAAGGCCGTCCCCGCATGCGCCGCCACGTCGAGCGAGCGCACCGTCTTCCCGCTCTTCGGGTCGAGGGCGTTGAGCCTGTCGCCGGAGGCGAACCAGACGTGCTCGCCGTCATAGGTGACGCCGGCCACCTCGTCGACGCCCGGGAAGGGCCCGTATTCGCGGATGATGTCGGCCATGGATCGTTTCCTCGATCGTTTCATAGGGGCCAGCCTAGCCGTCGGGCAGCGGAGCCGGGAGTAACAAGGCCGTCGTGAAACCAGGCAGGGGCGGGGTCGCCCAGCGGCGCGCCCGGCCCCGGCCGAACGCCTGCACCTTGCCCGCCTCCGCCAGCGCGTCGAGCGCGCGCTGCACGGTGCGCTGGCTGGCGCCGAGCGCCAGCGCCAGGGCCGAGCTGGCCCAGGATTCGCCGTCGGCGAGGAAGGCCAGCCCCGCCGCGTGCCGCTCCTCCACCGGCCGGGCCAGCACCACGACCGCGCGGCCGGGCCGCGGCACCAGGGCGAAGCCGCGCGCCGTCGCGGTCCCGCCCGCCAGCGGCCGCAGCGCCGCGCGCAGCCGCCCGATCTCCACCCGCAGCCGCGCCCGGTGCGACTCGTCGGCGAACTTCGCCCCGAAGGCCCGCTGCAGCAGCGTGCCCCGCGGCACGTCGCCGGGCCAGGCCTCGCCCAGCGCGCGGGCCAGCGCGAACAGCACGGGGCGCCGGGCCAGCGGCACCGCTGTGCCCGGGTCGCGCACGACATGGCGGCAGGCATCCACGACCAGGGCCGGCGACGCGAGCAGCGTCTCGACCTCCGCCAGCCGCAGCAGGCGTTCCTCGCCGCGCGCGATCAGGCGCGCCGCCGGCGTCTCCAGCATGCGGGACGCGGCCTCGACCTCCGCCGCCAGCGCCGGGATCCGGGCCAGGCGCACGGCGTGCCCGGCCCGGGCCAGCGCGGCACGCGCCGGCGCGGTCCGCAGGCGCCGCATCGCGATCCCGGCGACCCCCAGCTCATGCGCGGTCCGCCAGGCCGGCGGGAAGGGCGCGGGATCCAGCGCGGACAACGCCTGCTCGGCCTCGTCGAGCCGCCCGATCAGCACCAGGCGGCGGATCGCCAGGGTGCGCGCATGGGCGGCGTTCAGCCGGTCGCCATGCGCTTCCAGCGTCGCGCGCGCCGCGTCGAGCGCCTTGGGCGGCCAGCCCAGGTCGCGCGAGGCCAGTGCGACCTCGGCCTCGGCGACGATGCAGCGGGCGCGGGACACGGCCTCCTTCGCCCCGAAGGCGCGGGCCGCGCGGCGCAGCAGGGTCTTGGCCCGGGCGAAGTCGCCCAGCTGCGCCATGGCGATGCCGCGCAGCGCCAGCGCCGGGGCGTCGTCGCGCAGCGCCACCCGGTTCAAGGCGCCGAGCGGATCACCCGCCGCCAACGCCCGCCCCGCCGCCGTGATCAGCGAGTCCATCGGAATCCCGTCACACTTGTCACTCCCCGACGCCCGGCCTCCGGCGCCAGTCTAACCCACCGGACACCAATGGAGAGTGGAACGATGGCTGACCTCGCGATGCCCCGCCGCCCGCCCGGCGCAGCCGGCTGGCTGCACCTCGCGGCCACACCGACCTTCGCCTTCATGGCACTGGTCACGGGCCTGTCCGGCGGCGAGGCGGATGTCCTCTGCTCGGCCGCGGGCCTGTCGCCGCTGGGCGGGATGGTGCCGATGTACCTGCTGATGAGCGTCTTTCACGCGGCGCCCTGGCTGAGGCTGACCGCACGAGGAGAGAAGGAATGAGCGAACCCTGGACCGGCGGATGTGCCTGCGGCGCGATCCGCTATGAGATCACGGCCGAGCCGGTGTTCATGAACGACTGCCAGTGCCGCGACTGCCAGCAGCGGAGCGGCACCGGCCACGGCTCCTACCTGACCTTCCCGAGCGCGGGGGTGAAGAAGCTCCAGGGCGAGGCCACGCGCTGGGCCATCGTCGCCGACAACGGCAACGTGAAGAGCCACGCCTTCTGCCCCGTCTGCGGATCGCCGGTCTACCTGACCTCCGCGGCCAAGCCCGACGTCTTCACCGTGCACGCCGCCAGCCTCGACGATCCGGCCCGGTTCAGGCCGCAGGTGGTGACCTACCGCATCCGCGGCCACGCCTGGGACCGCATCGACGAGTCCCTGCCGCAATTCGAGAAGATGCCGCCGATGTGAGATGCGGCCCGCCGACGCCGGTCTTCGGCCGGCGCGGTGGCCTATCGGACCGCAATTGTCCGGTTCGTTGTCCGCGGCGATCAAATCAGCTCTTGACCCCCAGGTCCCGGCTTTCCCCGGAGGTGCCGAGCGCCTCCGGCCCCTCCCGCGGGGCGGGAGAGGCGAAAAGGTACCGGATTTCGCAGGTTGGGTTCGCGGCACGCGAACCCAACAGGTTCGAGGCCGCGACGACGGCGGGATGTCGGGTTCGCCGCAGGCGAACCCGACCGACGCGGTCAGCCCGTGTCC
>NZ_CAKAKL010000003.1:300000-485949 GCF_916619195.1 Inquilinus sp. Marseille-Q2685 | reverse complement strand
GGCAGCAGGAGCAGAAGCCCCCGACGCACAGAATTCATTCATTCCCCCCAAATGACTGGACTATATGGCTGGACTATGTGGCTGAACTATATGGCCGGACTATGGTCCCACGGCCCGGCCGCTCTCCGTCTCGAACAGGTGCAGCCGGTCCGGATCGAGGCTGATCGTCGCCGGTTCGTCCGGCTGAGCCGGGAAATGGGCGTCGACCTGGGCGGTGAACTTGCCGCCCGCCACCTCGCCCAGGATCAGGGTGTGGGCGCCGAGCGGCTCGATCACCCGCGGCAGGATCGGCAGCGTCACCGGCCCGGCGACGCCGCCCGCCACATGCTCCGGCCGCAGCCCGATGGTGACGGCCAGGCCGTCGCGCCCGGCCAGCGCCTGCCGCCTGGCCGCAGGCGCCGGCAGGACGGTCCCGTCCGCCAGCCGCAGGCCGTCGCCGACCAGCGTCGCGGGCAGGAAGTTCATGCTGGGGGCGCCGATGAAGGCGGCGACGAACAGGTTGGCGGGGCGCTCGTAGAGCGTCAGCGGCTCGGCCGCCTGCTCGATCCGGCCCTGGTTCATCACCACCACCCGGTCGGCCATGGTCATCGCCTCGACCTGGTCGTGAGTGACATAGACGATGGTGGTCTTGAGGCGCCGGTGCAGCGCCTTGATCTCGGCCCGCATCTCGATGCGCAGCTTGGCGTCGAGGTTGGACAGCGGCTCGTCGAACAGGAAGACGTCCGGGTCGCGGACGATGGCGCGGCCGATGGCGACGCGCTGCCGCTGGCCGCCCGAGAGCTGCTTCGGCCGGCGGTCCAGATAGGGATCGAGGCCGAGGATGCGCGCCGCCTCCTTGATCTTGCCGTCGATCGCAGCCTTCGGCTCGCCCCGCACCTTCATGCCGTAGCCGATGTTCTCGCGCACCGTCATATGCGGATAGAGCGCGTAGTTCTGGAACACCATGGCGCAGTTGCGCAGCCCCGGGCGCAGCCGGGTGACGTCGCGGTCGCCGATCCGGATGGTGCCGCCGCTCGCCGCCTCCAGCCCGGCGATCATGCGCAAAGTCGTGGTCTTGCCGCAGCCGGACGGGCCGACCAGCACGACGAATTCGCGGTCCGCGATCTCGAGGTCGAGCGACGGGATGACGGGCACGTCGCCATAGCTCTTGGTGACGGCTTCGAGTCTGACGCGGGCCATGATGTCCTTGGGTCTCTGGGCTTCGGCGGGCGCCGCCCCGCCGCAGCGCGCGGCGGGGCGGGTCCGGAGGACTACATCTTCAGCGGCGGCAGGCCCATCGAGGCGCGATAGGCGGCGAGCTGGGTGTCGCGGCCGAACTCGTCGGTCAGCTTGTTCCACTGCTCGGCGATCGAATCGAGCGCCTGCTGCGGCGTCACCTCGCCCGCCAGCGCCTTGGACAGCTCGATCTCCAGCACCTCGGTGTAGGAGAAGTAGCCGGGAATGCGCATGTCGAGGGCCACGTTCTTGGCCTCGAGGCTGCCGCGCTGCGCTGCCAGGTACTCGTCCGCCTCCTGCTTGGTCATCTTGGCCAGCCAGCGGTCGGGCGCGAAATGGCTCTGGCGGTAGGGGTTGACGCCGGAGCCGCCGGTCACCGTGGCGATGCCGCTGTTCTCCGGATTCGAGACCCATTCGACGTAGTTCCACGCCGCCTCGACGTTCTTGCCGGCGCTGGGCACGGCAGCCTGCCAGCCGCCATAGGCCATGAAGGGCGAGAACACCGGCTGGTCGAACTTCTCCCAGGCCTTGGTCTTGTGGTTCCAGATCTCGGTCGACCCCGGGGTCAGGGCCGAGCCGACATGGCCGGCCACCTTGCTCTGGTCCTTGTCGGCGGCGATCACGCCGGTGTCGCCCCAGTCGAAGTTCATCGCCACCTGGCCGCCAGAGAAGGCGGTGCGGATGTCGCCGGAGGAGAAGTTCAGCGCGCCGGGCGGCGAGAACTTCACCGACCTGATGTAGTCCTCCAGCGCCTTGGCCCAGCCGGGGTTGTTGACCTGGGCGTCCATGGTCTCCGGGTCGAAGAACATGCTGCCCGGGTTCTTGGGGTCGTTGGTGTAGCTGGCGGCATGGGTGAAGAAGAACCAGAACTGCTGGCCGCCGCGGCGGAACGCCTCCGCCGTGCCCCACAGCTTCTGGTCGGGCCGGGTGAAGAACTCGGCGATGTCGTAATATTCCTTCCAGGTCTTCGGCGCGGCCAGGTCGTAGCCGTACTTGGCCTTGAACGCCTCCTTCTCCTTCGGGTCGTCGAACAGGTCGCGGCGGTAGGACAGGGTGTGCAGGTCGCCGTCGATGGTCTGCGACAGGTGCTTGCCGTCCCACACCATCAGCCGGTCGCGATACACCGGGGCGATGTCTTCCCAGTCCTTGCCCTGGCGCACCGACTCCGGCATCTCCGACAAGTAGGGCGAGAAATCCGGCATCCAGGCCGGGGCGAAGGTGATGACGTCGAAGGTGGATTCGCCGGCGGTCATCGCCGTCAGGTATTTCGGGTACAGCTCGCCGAACGGGAACTCGACGACATTGACCTTGCCGCAGGTCTTCTGCTCCCAGGTCTTGGCCGCCATCTGCAGCGCGAGCGCGATGAACGGGCCGGTCTGCGAGCCCGCGGTCAGGGTGACGCCGGAATAGTCCGGGTCGCAGGCCGCGGCGGCGGGGCCGTGCAGCGCCGCGGTCAGCGCGAGCGCGCCCGCGGCGGCGAGAAGCATGGTCTTCATTCTTGGTCCTCCCTGTGTCGCGATCATCGGATGCTGCCCAGCAGCAGGCCTGATCGCATCAGCCTGGCCAGGAGAATCGCCATCACCATCATCGGCCCGATCGAGATCATGGCGGCGACCGAGATCGCCCACCATTCGTCGCCGCGGTAGGAGTTCTGCCCCGACAGCATGATCGGCAGGGTCTGCCAGCTTCCGGCGGTCAGCAGCAGCGAGAACAGGAACTCGTTCCAGACGAAGCTGAGCGTAATCATCGATGTCGCGATCAGCCCGGGCCGCGCCATCGGCAGCACGATCTCGAGGAAGATGCGGAAGCGGGGCACGTCGTCGACCAGCGCCGCCTCCTCGATCTCCACCGGCAGCGCCTGGAAGAAGTCGCGCATCAGCCAGACCACGATCGGCAGCGAGAACGCGGTGTAGCAGAGGGTCATGCCCCAATAGCTGTCGAGCAGCGGGAGGCCGGCCTTGCCGATCTCGGAATACAGCAGGTAGAGGGCGAAGGCGGTGACGATCGGCGGGAACATGCGCTGGCTGACGAACCAGAAGACGACGTCGTCATTGCCCAGCACCGGCCCCGGCAGGCGCAGCCCGTTGAGCGGGATCGACACTAGCAGCGCCGCGACCAGCGCGCCGCCCAGCGCCGGCAGCCGGGTCAGGCCGAGGACGTTCTGCAGCAACAGGAAGCCGCCGATCGCGACCACGGCGAAGGCCACCCCGGCCAGGAGCCGCACCTGGAAGGGGAAGCGCACCAGCGCATAGGCGGCCATCGACCCGAGGGCCACGGCCAGCACCGTGGCCGACAGCCCGATCAGGGTCGAGTTGACGAAGGGCGTGACGAAGTTGCCGCGGACGCCGGTCATGGCATCGATCCAGGCCTGCAGCGTCGGCTCGAAATCGATCCAGGGCAGGTAGGTCGGCCCGCCGCTGACCGCGACCGGCGGCTTGAACGAGGTGATCAGCGCCCAGTAGATCGGGAACAGCGTCACCAGGAACCAGCCCAGGCAGAGCAGGAAGACCAAGCCGCGCTTCGACCGGGACGGGTTCATCGCCGCTTCTCCAGATGCGGCTTCAGGACCGCCAGATAGATGGTGCCGAAGACGACGATCACGATCAGGAACAGGAAGCTCAGCGCCGAGGTGTAGCCGAGATTGAACTTCTTGAACCCTTCTTGGTACGCGAACAGGGTCAGGGTCTCGGTCGACACGCCGGGGCCGCCGCCGGTCAGGACGAAGACCGTGTCGATGATCTTGAAGCCCTCGATGATGCGGATGAACACGACCGCGGCCGAGATCGGCAGCAGCATCGGGAAGGTGATGCCCCAGAACTGCTGCCAGGAACTGGCGTTCTCCAGCTGCGCCGCCTCGTAGACGTCCTGCGGCAGGCTCTGCAGCCCGGCCAGCATCATCAGGATGACGAAGGGCGTCCATTGCCAGACCTCGACCGCGATGATGGTGCCCAGCGCCCAGGTCGCATCGGTCAGGAACGGCAGGTTCGGCAGGCCGAACTGGGTGAACATGTCGTTGACCGGGCCGACCGTCGAATGGAACAGCATGCGCCCGACCAGCGACACGGTGATCGGCGCCATCAGCATCGGCAGCAGAAAGCCGACGCGGAACAGACGCTCGCCCGGAATTTTGCTATGCAGCGCCAGCGCGATGGCGAAGCCGAGCACGTACTGCACCGCGACCGACAGGAAGACGACGGTCGCGGTCGTCTGCACGGTGGCCCAGAAGCGCGGGTTGGCGAGCAGCGAGGCGTAGTTGTCGAGCCCGACGAAGCGCGGCGGCAGCGGCGGCACCAGCCGCATGCTTTGGAAGCTGATCGTCAGCGAGTAGATGAGGGGGAAGATGCCGACCAGGAGGACGACAAGGAAAGCCGGCCAGATGAAGGCGTGCTTGATCGGCTCCCGCAACGTCCGTGCCTCCCCCTCGCCGGCGCTCGCTGTCGCGCGGCGTCTTTGACTTGTCGTACGTTATGGTGACTCGACCCGCCGACGCAACGGGCGGAACCGGATGGAGAAGGATGTGATGGACACCGTCGACCCCGTGCGGACTGCCGCCCCTGCCCCGTCGGCCGTTGGCATCGCGGCGGTGATCTTCGATTGCGACGGGGTGCTGGTCGACAGCGAGATCATCGCCTGCCGCGCGGTGGCGGAGCTGATCGCGCGTTACGAGCCGCAGGCGCCGGTCGAGGAGCTGGTGGAGCAGCTGGTCGGCACGCCCGACCTGCACATCGTGCGCCAGGTGGCGGCGCGGTTCGGCACGGTGTTCCCGGAGGATATCGGCCCGCGCATGGCGCAGGTGATCGACGATGCGCTGGCGCTCAGCCTCGACGCCATACCTGGCGTTCAGCCGGCGCTGGCGGGCTTAAGCCTGCCGATGGCGGTGGCCTCGAACAGCCATGCCGGCCGGGTCCGCCGCTCGCTCGAGATCGCCGGCCCGACCGGGCTGTTCGGCGCGCATGTCTACACGCCAGAGGCAGTGGCCCGGCCGAAGCCGGCGCCGGATCTGTCCCTGCACGCGGCCGCGCAGCTGGGCGTCGAGCCCGGCCGCTGCCTGGTGATCGAGGACAGCGTCACCGGCACCACGGCCGGCGTCGCCGCCGGCATGACGGTGATCGGCTTCCTCGGCGGCCGCCACATCCGCGACGGCCATGCCGACCGGCTGCGCGCCGCCGGCGCCCGGCTGATCTGCCCGCATATGGACGATCTGGCCGGGCTGGTGGCGGGGCTGAGGGGTTAGCCTGCGGGGCTAGCCTGCGGCCAGGCTGGTCGGACGGACGGCCGGCTCGACCCGGACCACGGTCAGGTTGCGCGGCTTGCCGGAGGGGGTGATCCAGGTGATGGTCTGGCCCCGGCGCAGGCCGATCAGGGCCGCGCCGACCGGGGTCAGCACCGACAGCCGGCCGGCCTCGATATCGGCCTCCTCCGGATAGACCAGGGTGACCGTGTGCTCCTCGCCGGTCACGTCGTCGCGATAGGCGACGGTCGAATGCATCTGGACCACGCCCTTGGCCGCGGTCGCGTCGATGATCTGGGCGCGGTCGAGCTCCGCCGCCAGGAAGTCGGCGATCGCCGGGAAGGCATCCGCCGCGGCGTCGGCCAGCGCCGCGAGGCGATCATAGTCGCCGGCGGTGACGTGGATCTCCGGACGCTTGGGCAGGCTTCTGCGGGACATGCCGAGGTTCCTTTCTTCTGGACGGTCCGCTCCGGGATGTTTCCGGAGGGCTCGGGTGCGGCCCGGCGCATCTGGGCGGCCGGGACGCGAATTCTGGGGGCTGGAAAATGGGGTCGCTGGGCGCGACGAGGACGAGAACGGACGGTGGGGCGGCTCGGGCCTGGGGGCCGGCGCCCCCGAGGTCAGCAGCCCCGGGCGTGAAGCGGCGTTCGACGCGCCGCCAACGGGTTCGTCCACGGTGTTCTCATAGGAATTGAGATAGGCTTCCGGGCGACGGAAATCAACCGGGACGGCCCGGACCCGCCCTGTGCATGAAAAGGGCCGCGCGGCGGTGGACGCCGCGCGGCCGCAGGAACCGCAAGCCGGTCAGAGCACGAAGTCGGCCGCCACCAACTCGCCATGGGTCTGGACGCGGATCTCGAAATCCGCACGTCCGTCGCCATTGGTGTCGCCGGCCACGATGCCGCCGGCGAAGCGCAGCTCGCCCGCGACATTGTGGAAGGCTTGGGCGCCAATGAAGGTGAAGGCTTGGTTGCCGAAGGCCAGCAGGGTGGTGTTGGCGTCGATCGCCGACAGGTCGATCTTGTCGCCCTCGACATGGATGAAGTCGGTGATGGTGTCGCGGCCGGTGCCCGCTGCCGATTCCGACGTCGCGCCGAAACGGAATGTGTCTCCGCCGCCGCCGCCGGTCAGGGTGTCGGTGCCGGCGCCGCCAACCAGTGCGTCCGCGCCCAGACCGCCCTTGAGGTTGTCGGCCCCTGCCCCACCCCGCAACAGGTCGCTGCCGGTGCCGCCGGAGAGCTGGTCGTTGCCGGCGCCGCCGTCGAGCGTGTCGTCGCCGAGCCAGCCGTTCATCGTGTCGGCGCCGGAGGTGCCGACCCGGACGTCGTCAATGTCGCGGATCGCGGCATGCAGCTCCGTCAGCACCGTCCCCGACGAGTTGGCAATGCCCTCAAGCGTTCCGGCCAGGGTGATCAGGGCGTCGAGCTGCGGCACCCCGCCGCCGAGATCCTGCAGTTCGGCGATCACCTCCTTCAGGTCCTGGACCACGTCGGAGATGTTGGTGAGCGTCATGTCGAGCACGGCCTGCAGGCCGTCCCGGCCGTTCTCGCCGCCGACCAGGCTTTCCAGTGCGGCACCGATCGCGCCGTTCTCGCCGAAGACCTGGTTGATCACCGCCTCGGGCACCAGCCCGTGCAGCAGGCCGTTGTCGCCGGCCAGCAGGTCGGCCACGGTGCCGGCGATGGCCAGCGGGCCGGCGACCTTGATCACCTCGCCCCCGGCCACCAGCACGCCGACATCCAGCAGCGTGTTGAACACGTCCCCGACGAGGCCGTCGCCGAGGGCGCCGCGCAGGCCGAGCTGGTCGCCGCCGAGGATGCCGAACTCGCCGAAGATATTGCCGATCAGGCCGCCGTCGCCCTGCAGCAGGCTGCCGCTGAGCACGCCGCCGAGCACGTCGGTCAGCAGGGTGTCGAGCACGCCGACGGCGCCGCCGAGCACGCTCTGCAGCAGGCCGGCAGCGCCGCCGCTGCCGAGCAGCTCGTCCAGCACGACATCCGGCGACAGGCTGCCGAGAATGCCGGTCAGCAGATCGGTGAGGCCGCTGCCGTCCGGACCCAGCACATCGCCGAGCAGGCCGCCGAGGATGCCGTCGGTCAGCAGCCCGTCGAGCACGTCCAGCCCCGGCAGCTGGGCGAAGATCCCGCCGATGATCTCGCCGATGTCGGTGCCGACGCCGAGATCCTCCAGGATGCCGCCGATCAGCCCGTCCGGGTCGAGCAGATTGCCGATGATGCCGGTGACGGTCAGGTCGTCGAACAGCCCGCCGACATCGCCGAGCATGCCGCCGATCAGGCTGGTGATGAGCCCGTTGTCGCCCACCAGCCCGTCGGCGAGGCCGCCGACCGTGTCGACCAGATTGCCGAGCAGCCCGCCGGGGCCGAGCAGCGAGCCGACCAGGTCGCCGGACCCCTGCAGCACCTCGACCAGCTGGGTCAGCAGCCCGTCCTCGCCCAAGAGGCCGCCGAGCAGCCCGTCGGGGCTGAGCAGGCCGCCATCGCCGAACAGCCCGTCGAGCAGGTCGCCGACCGGCACGCCGCCGATCGCCCCGCCCAGCAGGCCGCCGAGGCTGCCCAGCAGCCCGGACACCACGCCGCCGATCAGGTCGGGGGTCAGCAGCTCACCGAGCAGGCCGCCGGCATCGCCGAGCTCGCCGAGAAGATTGCCGAGAAGACCGCTGAGACCGCCGCCCAGCAGGCCGCCGAGCAGGCCGTCCAGGAGCCCGTCGAGCAGCCCCCCGACACCGCCGAGAACACCGCCAAGCAGACCGCCGACGCCACCCAGGACGCCGCCGAGCAGGCCATCCTCGCCGAGCAGACCATCCAGCAGCCCGCCAAGCAGGCCGTCACCGTCAAGAAGTCCATCCAAGGAATTTGCCGAAGCCATCGTCTCCTCCTCCAGGGAAATGGACACCCCAGACGCCACCGTTCTTTGGGACGGTTAGAGCCTCTGCTAGGAGGCTATCACGTATTGCGGAGAAGAATAATAATTTATGCAGATCAACGAGAAGGACAACCCAATAATCATTGGAATATTTCTCTAATATTTCCAGATCATTTGCATAAAATGATAATCAGATGTGGTCTCGCAACAGTCATCATCGCGAGCTGCGAAGAGTGGCGACCCGGCGGTCCCGGTCCCTGGATCTCCGCGCCGGCTTCGCCCGCTCGCGATGAGGATGCAAAGGCCGGCGGCCTCAGGCCTGACGGAGCAGCGCCTCGACCTCATTGCGCCGCGGCATCGACGGCGCGGTGCCGGGGCGGGTCACCGAGATCCCGGCGACGGCGCAGCCGAAGCGCACCGCCTCGGCCACCGCCCGGCCTTCGGCCAGGGCCAGAGCGAAGCCGCCGTTGAAGGCGTCGCCCGCCCCGGCGGTCTCGACCACCGGCCCGGCCGAGAAGGCCGGGACGTGCACGGTCTCCGACCGGCTCTTCAGCAGCGCGCCCTTGGCCCCGAGGGTGACGATCACCGTGCCGACGCTCTTGTCCAGCAGCACCTGCGCGGCCCGCGCCGCCTGCTGTCCGCTGTCGACCGCGAAGTCGACCAGGCTCTCGGCTTCGGTCTCGTTCGGGGTCAGGTAGTCGACCAGGGGGTAGAGATCGTCCGGCAGCGCCATGGCCGGGGCTGGGTTCAGGATCGTGGTCACCCCGTGCCGCCGGGCGATCTCCAGCCCGCGGCGCACCACCGGCAACGGCAGCTCGAGCTGGGCGACATAGACCCGCGCCGCGGCGATGACGGGCGCCGCCGCCTCCATCTCCGCCTCGCTCAGCGCCGCCGCGGCCCCGGGCTCGATGATGATCGCGTTCTCGCCGGTCTTTCCGTCGACGAAAATGAAGGCGGCGCCGGTCGGCCGCTCCGGATCGGTCAGCACATGGCCGGCGTCGATTCCCTCGGCGGCATAGAGGGCGCGCGCCATCTGGCCGAACGGGTCGGTGCCGAGCTTGCTGATGAAGGCGACGCCGGCCCCGGCCCGGGCCGCGGCGACCGACTGGTTCGAGCCCTTGCCGCCGGGCCCGAGCTTGAAGCCGTTGGACAGCAGGGTCTCGCCCATCACCGGCAGCCGCACGGCGCGAAAGGCGAGGTCGGCGACGAACACGCCCTGGACGGCGATCTTCGGCGGAGTCATGGATGAAATCCTACTTCGGCGGGATCACGCCCATCTTCAGCAGGAAGCAGCCGTAGAACCGCCCCTCCCCGGCGCGGACCACGGCATAGGCCTTCTTGGCCTCCTCGTAGAAGGCGAAGCGCTCGACCGATCCCATCGGCCAGGACCGCCCCTCGGCCCGGTCGATCTCGGCCTGGACCTCGCGCTGCACCTCCGGGATCTCGCCCGGCTGGCCCACAACCTCCATCCGTCGCGCCGGATGGTCGACGAAGCTGTCGAGCGGCATCAGCGACAGGATCGCCCGAACCGCCCGGGCGGCGCTGACGCCCGGCAGCTCGATCGGCGCCTTGACCATGGTGTGCTGCGCCACCGACCGGGACGGGAAGTTGGTGTCGCAGATCACCAGGTCGTCGCCATGCCCCATGCCGGCCAGGACGGCGAGCAGATCCGGGGTGATAATCGGATCGATGTTCTTCAGCATTTTCAGAAGCTTCCCTGGGTTTCCTCAGATGGCATGGCAATGCCGCCGCGCGCGGATTTATCGTGCTTTTCGGCACGGCGCATTCTGGATCACCGCCGCGACGCTTGGCAACATGGCCGTCGCGGCCCGGCTCGTGTATACGGTGCCGCCATGTCGCTCCTCAGCCGCTACATGTTCCGCCAGATCGCGGTCGCCACGGTGCTCGCCACCGCGATTCTCGTCTTCGCGATCATGCTCACCACCTCGATGCGGCTGATCCAGATGATCGTCGACGGCGGCGTCGGCGTCGGGCTGTTCCTCGAGCTGGTCTTCCTGTCGATGCCGGAGTTCCTGATCGCGGTGCTGCCGGTCGGCGTCGTGGCGGCCTGCCTGATCGTCTACAACCGGATGCTGTCGGACGGCGAGCTGCTGGTCATGCGCGGCGCCGGCATCGGGCAGCTGCGGCTGGCCGTGCCCGGGCTGCTGATGGGGGTGATCATCACCGCCCTCAGCTACAGCATGACCCTCTACTTCTGGCCGGTGGCCAACCGCGAGTTCCGCGACCTGACGGCGATGGCCCAGTCCGACGTCTCGGCCGCATTCCTGCAGACCGGCGAGTTCAACGCCATCGGCGACAGCAAGACCGTGTTCGTGCGCGACCGCAACCCGGTGACCGGCGATCTCAGCGGCATCCTGGTCCATATCACCGACAACGAGGACCAGCCGGTCACCATCATCGCCGACCGCGGCTACGTCGAGGACAGCGACGACGGGCCGCGGATCGTGGCGCTTCACGGCGTGATCCAGCAGCTCGACCGCAAGACCGGCAAGGTCGATCCGGTGGCCTTCGACAGCTACACCGTGCCGCTGAACACGCCCGGCGCCGAGGATCTGGCCCGCAGCTACCGCGCCCCGTCGGAACGCTTCCTGCCCGACCTGCTGTATCCCGACCAGAATTCGCCCCGCGATATGCGGAACTACGGCCGGCTGGTGATGGAGGGCCACAAGCGCATCACCGACCCGCTGCTGCCCTTCGCCTATGTCGTCTTCTGCCTCGGCGTCCTTCTGAGCGGCGACTACAACCGCCGCGGCCTGGGCCGCCGCATCCTGATCGCCGCCATCGGCGTCGTCGCCGTGCAGGCGACGACCATGAGCATCGCCGGCATGGCCCGCGATTCGCTGCAGCTGGTGCCGGTCATGTATGTGCTGCCGGTGCTGACCACGATCGTCGGCTTCGCCATCCTGATGGTGGCGCGGCGCCGGAAGGTGCCGACGGAGGCGCCGGGGAGCCCGGATCTGGCGCCGGCCTGAGGCTTTCCGGCCAATCGCAGGGCTGGAGGCAACGCCATCGCCGAACCACAACCTGTTGTGGTTGAACACTGGCCACAAACGGGTATTTGGTTCGGGGCCGGCGACCGCTATAAGCGGACCCATGCCCCGCGATCCTCTTTCCGTCCTGCACGACGTCTTCGGCTACACCGCCTTCCGCGGCCAGCAGGCCGAGATCGTGGCTCAGATTGTGTCCGGCGGCGACGCGCTGGTGCTGATGCCGACCGGCGGCGGCAAGTCGCTGTGCTACCAGGTGCCGGCGCTGGTGCGGCCGGGGCTGGGCGTCGTGGTGTCGCCGCTGATCGCGCTGATGCAGGACCAGGTCGAGACGCTGCGCCAGCTCGGCGTCCGCGCCGCGGCGCTGCATTCGGCCCTGCCGCCCGGCGAATCGCGCGGCATCGCCCGGGCGATGCGATCCGGCGAGTTGGACCTGCTCTACGTCTCGCCCGAACGGCTCCTGACCGACGGGCTGCTCGACATGCTCGACGATTGCAAGCTGGCGCTGTTCGCGATCGACGAGGCGCATTGCGTGTCGCAATGGGGCCACGACTTCCGGCCGGAATACCTGCAGCTGGACATGCTGGCGACGCGCTATCCCGGCGTGCCGCGCATCGCCCTGACCGCCACCGCCGACGGCCCGACCCGGCGCGACATCGCCGAGCGGCTGAAGCTGCAGAACGGCCGCATCTTCGTCGCCGGCTTCGATCGGCCGAACATCCGCTACCGCATCGTGCCGAAGGAGAATCCGCGGCAGCAGCTGCTGTCCTTCATCCGGCGCGAGCATCCAAACGAGGCCGGCATCGTCTACTGCCTGTCGCGCAGCAAGGTCGAGGGCACGGCGGAATGGCTGCGCGGCGAGGGCATCGAGGCCCTGCCCTACCACGCCGGGCTGGACCGCGAGGTGCGGGCGTCGAACCAGGACCGCTTCCTCAAGGAGGACGGCGTGGTGATGGTGGCGACCATCGCCTTCGGCATGGGCATCGACAAGCCCGACGTCCGCTTCGTCGCCCATCTCGACCTGCCGAAGAGCCTGGAGGCCTATTACCAGGAGACCGGCCGCGCCGGCCGCGACGGGCTGCCGTCGGACGCCTGGATGGCCTACGGCATCCAGGATGTCGGCAAGATCCAGGGGCTGATCGCGGAATCGGACGCGCCGGAGCGGCAGAAGCAGATCGACCGGCAGAAGCTGGACGCGCTGCTGGGCTATTGCGAGACGGTGCGCTGCCGCCGCCAGGTGCTGCTGGAGTATTTCGCCGACGCGCTGCCGCAGCCCTGCGGCAACTGCGACACCTGTCTGGAGCCGGTCGAGAGCTTCGACGGCACCGAGCTGGCGCGCAAGGCGCTGTCCTGCGTCTACCGCACCGGCCAGCGCTTCGGCGTCGGGCATGTCATCGACGTGCTGACCGGCACCGAGACCGACCGGGTGCGCCAGCTGGGCCACGACAAGCTCAGCACCTGGGGCATCGGCCGCGACCTGTCGAAGCAGGAGTGGAAGTCGGTGTTCCGCCAACTGGTGGCGGCCGGCCTGCTGATCGTCGACACCGAGGGCCATGGCGGGCTGCACCTGGCGCCCGATTGCCGCGAAGTGCTGCGCGGCGAGAAGGAGATCCATCTGCGGCGCGAGGCGGTGAAGCGTGCCTCACGCAGCAAGTCCGGCGGCCGCGCCGTGCGGGCGCTGCCGGACGACCCGGCCGAGGCCTCGCTGTTCCAGGCGCTGCGGGCCAAGCGGCTGGAGCTGGCGCGCGAACAGGGCGTACCGCCCTATGTCATCTTCCACGACGCCACGCTGACCGAGCTGGCCCATGCCCGGCCGCGCTCGATGACGGAGTTCGCGTCGATCCCCGGCGTCGGCCAGGCCAAGCTGCTGCGCTACGCCGACGCCTTCCTCGAGGTGATCGAGCAGCACGCGGAGTAGCGCCCTCCCAGGTCGGAAGACTTGCCGAAAATCCGGAATTACCGAAAATTCATTCCGCCACTGGCTGGCGGGTTGGCCGCGGCAATTGCGTGAATAAGATTTTATTCTGGATATCGAAAGCACTTGTTCATATTTTCCCCTCGTTGTGCATTTCCATTTTTCAAACCGATAAGCCGCATAGGCAGATCGCAACGACTCTTACTTGAAATTCCCCTCCTGGATCATGTCCAGGACTTCCATCGCTTTTTCGTGAAGGATCCGATTATGCAACTTCTCTATTTCGTCACGGGCGACACGCCGAGTGCCGACCTGGTCCTCAGCATCGCCGGAACCCCGGCCCCGGGCGCGACCCTGCAGACGACCACCAACAACGCCCTGCCGTCGCAGCTCTGGCAGATCACCCCGGGCGGCCGGATCGTCAGCGCCGGCAACTCGAGCCTGGCCCTGAGCATCGGCCCGGACAATGCGCTGATCGTCGACACCGTGCAGCAGTACAACGAGGCCCAGCTCTGGGCGTTCTCGCCCGGCTCCGACGGTCTCGGCACGATCGCGAGCCTGAAGACCGGCCAGGTGCTGACGCTGGCCGCGCCGCTCGCCCCCCTCAACTCCGCCGTGGGGCTCGCGCCGTCGGGGAGCAGCGCGGCGCAGCAATGGTCGGGCAACGGCTTCGGCGTCGATTCCCTGCTGACGACGGTGACCAACAGCACGCCCAACGCCCTCACGCTCGCGGCGCAGGCGGTCGAGGGCACGACCAACCTGTCGGGCAGCATCCCGCTGCCGCCCGGCACCAGCGTGACCATCGTGTCGAGCTACAATGACGGGCTGGCGACCAATCTCGGCGTCTTCGACGCGAACTATTCGAGCAGCAGCTCGGTCGCCTCCTGGGTCGTCCACCAGCACCGCGCCGGCATGGTCATCGCCGGCGAGGTCTGGGTCGACACCATCAACTATGTCGACAGCTACGCAGTCACCAATGTGACGGTGGAAAAGGGCTCCGTCCGCGACAGCCTGCCTGGCAATGCCGCGGTGACCATCGCCCACACCTGAGCGGGCCTGGGGCTCGACGGCTATGCGTGAAGGCCGTCGAGCTCCGGCATCAGGATCACGCTCTCCTGCTCGTTCGGGTCGGTGCGGGCGATCACCGCGACGCAGGCCTCGGTCGCGCTCGGATTGTAGGGCAGGTGCGGCATGCCGGCGGGGATGTAGACGAAGTCCCCGGCCCGGGCCGTCAGGTGCTGCTCCAGCCGGTCGCCGTACCACATGCCGGATTCGCCGCTCAGCACATGGATCGCGGTCTCATGCGACTCGTGGCGATGGGCCTTGGCCCGGACGCCCGGCGGCAGGGTGACGAGCTGCAGGTGGATGCCCGTCGCCCCGACCGATTCGGCCGAGATCCCGGGCGTGTAGGTCAGCGCCTGCTTGCCGGTGAACCGCACCCCGGCCCCGACCACCCGGCAGGTCGGCTTCGGATTCGTCATATCCATCATCCGCTCCACGATCGTCGACCCGGCTATCCTCGGCGGGCCGGATGACCATCGCATTGCGGAACGGGGGAAGAGTGTTACATCGGGGACAGGTGGCTGCATTTTCGTCGCACCCGCCGGGCGGCCCTGCGCGGATCGGGTTTGACCGGCCCGCCCGGCTGGCCGAAAGATGGCGGCCCGCCAGCCGTCACCGGCTGACTGACACACGCCGCCACGACCGACTGACCGCCATGTCCAAGTCCCGCCGCCCCGCCACCGTCCTCGCCCATGCCGGCCGCCACCCCCGTGAGAACCACGGCATGGTCAATCCGCCCGTCTACCACACCTCGACCGTGCTGTGGCCGACGGTGGCGGCGATGGACGAGGCGCATGCCGGGTTCGAGCATGGCGTCTACAGCTATGGCCGGGTCGGCACCCCGACCAGCGAAGCCTTCGAGGACGCGGTCACGGCGCTGGAGGGCGGGTACGGCAGCGTCGCCGTCTCCTCCGGGCTCGCCGCGGTCAACGTCGCGCTGACCGCCTTCGTCAAGGCCGGCGACCATGTGCTGATCACCGACAGCGCCTACGGCCCCACCCGGCGCTACGCCGACACCGTGCTGGCCCGCTTCGGCGTCGAGGTCGAATATTACGACCCGCTGGTTGGCGCCGGCATCGAGGCGCTGTTCCGCGGCAACACCCGGCTGGTCTATCTCGAATCCCCCGGCTCGTTGACCTTCGAGGTGCAGGACGTGCCGGCGATCGCCGCCGCCGCCCGCTCCCGCGGCATCCTGACGGCGCTGGATAACACCTGGGCCACGCCGCTCGGCTTCGACGCCTTCGGCCACGGCGTCGACGTGACGGTGCACGCCGCGACCAAATACATGGTCGGCCATTCCGACGCGATGATGGGCATCGTCGGCGCCTGCGAGAAGTCGGTCTGGCTGAAGCTCAAGAACTTCGCCGTGACCTCCGGCCACTGTGCCGGGCCCGACGACCTGTACCTGGCCCAGCGCGGCCTGCGCACCATGGGGGTGCGGCTGCGCCAGCACCAGGAGAACGCGCTGGAGATCGCGCGGTGGCTGCAGGCCCGGCCGGAAGTCGCGCGCGTGCTGTACCCGGCCCTGCCGCAGGACCCCGGCCACGCGCTGTGGCGGCGCGACTTCACCGCCGCCTCCGGCCTGTTCGCGATCGTGCTGCAGCCGGCCTCCGCCGCCCAGGTCGCGGCCATGCTGGACGGCATGGAGCTGTTCCAGATGGGCGCCAGCTGGGGCGGCTATGAGAGCCTGATCCTGCCGACCCATCCGGAGAAGATCCGCACCGCCACGACCTGGCAGGCCGAGGGGCCGGGCGTGCGGCTGCATGTCGGCCTGGAGGACCCGGCCGACCTGATCGCCGATCTGGAGGCCGGGCTGGACCGGCTGCGGGCGGCGGCATGAGCGCCGAGCAGCTTCTCGACGAGGTCCGGTTCGACGCCGACGGCCTGGTCCCCGCCATCGCCCAGCAGCACGACAGCGGCGAGGTGCTGATGCTGGCCTGGATGAACCGCGCGGCGATCGAGGAGACGCTGGCCACCGGCCGGGTCTGCTACTGGTCGCGGTCGCGCCAGGCGCTGTGGCGCAAGGGCGACACCTCCGGCCAGGTCCAGCGCCTGGTCGAGCTGCGGCTGGACTGCGACGGCGACGCGGTGCTGCTGCGGGTCGACCAGACCGGCGTCGCCTGCCACACCGGCCGGCGCAGCTGCTTCTTCCGCGTCGCGCGCGACGGCGCCTGGCACACCGACCTGCCGGTGCTGCAGGACCCGAAGGCGCTGTACGGCCACCGCTAAGGATGAAGACAGCCGGGCTGAGCAGGAAGGCAGCCGCCGGCATTCCAGCTCAGCGGGGCGGGGGATCTGGCCGTATTCCCGATCGACCGCGAGCCCCCGAACAGCAATGCCCTGCCCCGGGCGATCGGATACCAACCGGAGTTTCAGGACCATTTCCGCCGGATGGCGAGGCCTCTGCCTGACCCGGCGGCAAGCGCTGCCTGGCTCCGAGGCCCCGCAATCCTCAGACCAGTGGCGCGTCCGCGGCGACGAGCAGCCATGGCAGGGCCAGGGCGGCGATCCGGCCGACCGCCCACCAGGCGGATCCGAAGCCGCGCGCCTCGACCGACCGGTCGAGATCGATCACCAGCACCTCGTGCCGGCTGGTGTCGCCGGTCGCGACCCAGTGGTTGATGCGGTTCGATCCGTCGATGACCCAGAATTCGCCCGAGCGGCGGGCCAGCAGCACCGGCCCCTGCAGCCCCCAGGGCTCGGCCCGGTCGTGGCGCCCGTTGCCGTGGCGCGCCAGCGCCTCAGTCGACCACAGCTCCCTGGAGATCGCCCAGCGGCCGTCGCCGGGCGGCAACGCGCCGAACCGCTTGGCCAGGAGGCGCCGCAGCACGTTACGGCCCAGCCACGCGCCCCGTCGGCGGTGGTTCCGCAGCACGCGCCAGACCTCGCGCCACAGGCGACCCTGATAGAGCAACCCGCAAGCCCCTTCCCGCCCCCGGCCGGCCAGTCGCGCCGAAATGCGGCGCCCGGCAACCGGGGGCTGAAGGAGAAGATTACAGTTTTGTGATATTCCCGCCAACAGGCTGGCACGAGGGGGCCCCGTCGGGGACCGCCGTCAGCGGCCCACCCGGGTCAGGTCCTGGTCATGGGTCTCGCGGATCAGCCAGACCGCGGCCACGCTGATCACCGCGGCGATGCTGATGTAGCCGCCGACCCAGCCGAGCCCGCCCTGCTCAACCAGCGTCTGGGCGATGTAGGGTGCCAGCGACGCGCCAAGGATGCCGGCCAGGTTGTAGGTCAGCGACGCCCCGGTGTAGCGCACCCGGGTCGGGAACAGCTCCGGCAGGAAGGCGCCCATCGGGCCGAAGATCAGCCCCATCAGGAACAGGCCGAGGCAGAGGAACACGGTCACCAGCAGCACCGAACCGCTGCCCAGCAGCGGGGCCAGGGCGAAGCCGAACAGCGCCGTCAGGATGCCGCCGACGATCAACACCGGGCGCCGCCCGAGCCGGTCGCTGAGCCAGGAGGAGAGCGGGATGCCGAGGCCGAGGAAGACGATGGCGAAGCATTCCAGCCCGAGGAAGGCCTGGCGCGAATAGCCGAGCGCCTTGGTGCCGTAGCCGAGGGCGAACACCGTGGTGATGTAGAACAGGGCGTAGCAGGACACCATCGCCAGCGTGCCGAGGATGGTGATCCGGGTGTTGCGCGTCAGCACCTCGCCGATCGGCACGCGCACCCGCTCCTGCCGCTCCATCGCCTCGCGGAACACCGGTGTCTCGACCAGCTTCAGCCGGACATAGAGGCCGACCGCCACCAGCGCTGCGCTGAGCAGGAAGGGAACGCGCCAGCCCCAGGCCCGGAACTGCTCGTCATCCAGCCCCAACGCCAGCAGCAGGAACAGCCCGTTGGCGGCGAGGAACCCGATCGGGGCGCCGAGCTGCGGGAACATGCCGAACCAGCCGCGCTTGCCGGCCGGGGCGTTCTCGACCGCCAGCAGCGCCGCCCCGCCCCATTCGCCGCCGAGCCCCAGCCCCTGGCCGAAGCGCATCAGGCACAGTAGCGCCGGCGCCAGCCAGCCGATCGCGGCGTAGCCGGGCAAGACGCCGATCAGCGTGGTCGAGACGCCCATCAGCAGCAGCGACGCCACCAGCGTCGCCTTGCGGCCGACGCGGTCGCCGAAATGACCGAGCAGGGCCGACCCGACCGGCCGGGCGATGAAGGCGATGGCGAAGGTGGCAAAGGAGAGGAGCAGCTGCGCCGCATCCGATTCCTGCGGGAAGAACACCGGGCCGAACACCAGGGCCGCGGCCGTGCCGTAGATGTAGAAATCGTAGAACTCGATGGCGGTGCCCACCAGGCTCGCCATCACGATCCGGCCGGTGGAATTGGCGGCGGCCGGCGCGGCCGTCCTCCCGAATGTTGTCTCTGTCATGAAGAGCTGTACCGATCGTTGCACTGGGCGCAGAACTAGGTTCCTTTTCTGTCGCGGCCGACCGCACCGTCAACAGCAAGCCGCCCCCTCGCCCCCTGCCGCCGGCATGGCTGCACCGCGCCCGCCGGGGAGCACCGGCGATCCGCGATGATCTTGCGATCGGAAACGGATCGGAGCATCAAGCGTTCGTCGCCCGGAGGATCGGACGCCTCCATCCGTTCGACGTCGCAAGGACCCGTTGCTCGATGACCGACCGCAAAGCCGGCCAAGACCGGCCGGATATGAATCCCTGGCTGTTCTTCCGCCGCTGGCTCGCCAACCCCCGCGAGGTGGGATCGGTGACGCCGTCCTCGCCCGCCCTGAAGCGCCGGCTGACCCAGGAGATCGTGCGCGCGCCCGACGAGTACGTGATCGAGCTGGGCGGCGGCACCGGGGCCATCACCCGCGGCATCCTGGAGCGCGGCGTTCCGGCCGAGCGCCTCTACGTGCTCGAGATCAACCCGGAGATGGCGCAGCATCTGCGCGACACCTTCCCCGGCATCCACGTGATCGAGGGCGACGCCCGCCGGCTGGCCGAGATCCTGCCGCCCGAGGTGGTCGGCAAGGTCGGCACCACGGTGTGCGGCATCCCGATGCTGCTGCTGACGCTGGAGGAGCAGCAGGCGATCCTCGATTCGGCTTATTCGGTGATGCCGAAGGGGCGGCAGGTGGTGCTCTACACCTACGCCCTCTCCTCGCCGCTGCCGCGCGACAAGCTGGGCCTGGCCGGCCGCCGCGTCGGCTTCGTCGCGGCCAACATCCCCCCGGCCTCGGTCTGGGCCTATCGGCAGCGCAGCGCCGGCTGACGCGGTCCGCTCCGCTTCCTCCGCCCCGCAGGACGAGGCATAATTTCCGCCCGACGGATTTCGCCCCGGCCGGCCGTACAGCCGTGTGCTGCCCATGGCCACGGCATCGGGACGGCGGGTTTCGAAGGATATGCGACGATGAGACGTGCGTTTCTCCTGGTCCTGCTTCCGGCCGCCGCCGCATTCGCGCCGCCGACCATATCGCCGGCGCTGGCCCAGGCACCCGCCTATCATGTCCAGCTCCAGGTCAACACCACCACCGATCTTGGCCGCGGATCGTGCCAGGTCAGCACCGGCGTGATCGGAACCTACCCCGACAGCGCCGGCCGGCTGGCGATCGGCACGCCGGTCAACCTGCTGATCCCCTGCGCCGCGGCCAGGGCGTCCTATTTCGACGCCCGGCTGGCCGGCCGCCCGGGCGCGCTCCAGCCCGCCGGGCCGGATGCGCTGCGGCCGCTCGCGACTCCCATGGCGCTGCCGGCCGCCCCGGTGGCGCCGCGCCTGGCCTCGCCCCCACCCCAGCTCCAGCCCCAGCCGCTGCAGCCGCCCCGGCAGGTGCTGATCGCCCCGACCACGCCTGCGCCGACGCCGCGGGCCGCATCCCCGTTCACGGCGCCGCGTCCGGCGCCGCAGCCGATGCTGCCCCTGCCGGCGAACCCGGTGGCGCCGTCGCGCCCGCTGGTGATCCAGGGCGGGCCGCCGGTGGTCACGGGCACGGTTCCGCCGAGCACCGCCTTCACGCCGCCGCCGTCCCCCACCTTCGCGAGCCCGCTGCCGCCGCCGGTGCGGACGGCCCAGGGCGGCGACACCGCGACGATGCGCCCGGATGCCGCGATCGTGCTGAGCTTCGGCCCGGTCAGCGCGGCGCGGACCGGCACGTCGCAGCGCGTCGTGCTGCCGACCGATCCGAGCTACCCGGCGCTGCTGACCCAGTTGGGCGGCATCGTGCCGGGCCAGACCAAGCCATTGCCGTGATAGAAGCGGTGCTGCCGTCCTTCGAGACCCCGCGCCTGACCCTGCGGCCGCGGACCATGGCGGACCTCGCGGACTGCCTGGCCATGGACCGCGATCCGGAGGTGGTGCGCCATATCGACGGGCCGTGGAGCGATCCCGAAGCGCATCGCCGCTTCGTCGAAGACCGGATCACCCGGGCCTATCCGGACGGCATGGGGTATTGGACCGTGCGGACGAAGGCGCCCGAGGGCCGCTTCCTCGGCTGGATCCTGCTGATCCCCGCCGACGCTCTGGGACCGGAGATCGAGATCGGGTGGCGGTTGGTGCGCGCGGCCTGGGGCCACGGCTATGCCACCGAGGCCGCCGCGCCGGTCCTGGCCCATGCGCGCGAGACGCTGGGGGTCGCGGTCATCGCCGACATCGACCAGGACAACGCAGGCTCGATCCGGGTGGCCGAGAAGATCGGCCTGCGCCATCTCGGCCCCGCCGGCGCGAGTCGCTACGTGCGCTTCACGGGCTAGGCCCTCTCGATCGCGATCGCCGTCGCCTCGCCGCCGCCGATGCACAGCGAGGCGACGCCGCGGCGCAGGCCGTGGCGCTGCAGCGCCGCCAGCAGGGTGACGATCAGCCGGGCGCCGGTGGCGCCGATCGGGTGGCCGAGGGCGCAGGCGCCGCCATGAATGTTGACCTTGTCATGCGGCAGGTCGAGGTCGCGCATCGCCGCCATCACCACGCAGGCGAAGGCCTCGTTGATCTCGAACAGGTCGACCTCGCCGGCCCGCCAGCCGACCCGGTCGAGCAGAGTGCGGATCGCGCCAATCGGCGCCGTGGTGAACCATTCCGGCGCCTGGGACTGCGTGGCATGGCCGCGGATCGTCGCCAGCACCGGCAAGCCCAGCCGGTCGGCGGCCGAGCGCCGGGCCAGGACCAGCGCCGCGGCGCCGTCGGCATTGGCGCTGGAGCTGGCGGCGGTGATGGTGCCGTCCGTGCGGAAGGCCGGCTTCAGCTTCGGGATCTTGTCGGCCGAGAGCGACGCCGGGTTCTCGTCGACCGCGATCTCGACCGGGCCGCCTTTGGCCGGGACGGTTACCGGCGCGATCTCGGCGGCGAAGGCGCCGTCCGCGATCGCCGCCTGGGCCCGGCGCAGCGAGGTCGCGGCATAGGAATCCTGGTCGTCGCGGCCGAAGCCGTAGCGGGCGGCCGTGGCCTCGCCGAAATCGCCCATCGCCCGGCCCTTGTCATAGGCGTCCTCGAGCCCGTCCAGCGCCGCATGGTCGAAGATCCGGCCATGGCCGAAGCGCAGCCCGTCGCGCACGCCCGGCAGCAGCCAGGGCGCGTTCGACATGCTCTCCATCCCGCCGGCGACGACGACATCGGCGGAGCCGGCGGCGATCAGGTCCCGGCCGAGCATCGTCGCCTTCATGCCGGAGCCGCAGACCTTGTTCACGGTGGGGGCCCCGACCGCGTCCGGCAGGCCGGCGCCGCGGGCCGACTGGCGCGCCGGCGCCTGGCCCTGCCCGGCCGGCAGCACGCAGCCGACCAGCGCCTCGTCGACCTGCGCCGGCGCGACGCCGGCCCGGGCCAGGGCGGCGGCGATCGCGGCGGATCCCAGCTGCGGCGCCGCCAGCGGCGCCAGCGCGCCGCGGAAGCGACCGAGCGGCGCGCGGGCGGACCCGACGATCACGACGGGATCTTCGGCGGACATGGGGAGCCTCTTGGATCGTTATATGACGATTACAATATTATAAGCGTCATCTAAAAAGACAATGCGGGGAAACCGGAGGCCGGCATGCGCTACAGCAAGGACCACAAGCAGGAGACGCGGGAGCGGATCATCCGCACCGCCGCCAGGCGCTTCCGCGAGGACGGGGTGGAGGCGGTGGGCGTCGCCGCGCTGATGGCCGATGCCGGGCTGACTCATGGCGGCTTCTATGCCCATTTCCCGTCGAAGGAGGCGCTGGTGGCCGCCGCCTGCGCCGAGGGCTTCGGCGAGAGCCAAACCCGCCTTCGCCGGATCGTCGAGGCCCGCCCGCCCGGCGAGCGGCTGGCGGCGATGGCCGAGACCTATCTGTCGCCGGCCCATCGCGACCATCCGGGCCAGGGCTGCGTCGCCGCCGCGATCGGGCCGGAGATCGCACGCCATCCGGCCGAAACCCGCGCCGAGTTCACCCGCGGCCTGCACGGCCTCGTGGAACTCGCCGAGGAGGCGCTCAGGGCCGATGGCGGCGATCCGGCGGCGGCACCGCAGGTGGTCGCCGCCATGGTCGGCGCCCTGATCCTGGCACGCAGTGCGGCCGACAAGACCCTGTCGGACCGCTTCCTGGAGGGCGGGCTGGAGGTTATCCGCCGCTTCGTGCCGCAGCGCGCGGAGCGATCGTCCGGGTGATATGATCGCGGCTCCTTGTGATTCGGCCCCAATTCACGTCACCGGGAGCACCATCATGTTCCGTGGTCTGGGAAGAACCCTGCTGGGTGCCGCCGCCGCGATCGGCATCGGCATCGCGGCGCTGACGGCGCAGGCCGCCGAGGTCTGGCAGACCCTGCCGGAGCCGCCGCCGCTGCCCAAGCCGGCCGAGAGCGGCACGGCCCCGGTGAACGATATCCAGATGTACTACGCCGTGTTCGGCCAGGGCCGGCCGGTGATCCTGCTGCATGGCGGCCTGTCCAACTCCGACTACTGGGGCAGCCTGGTGCCGGCGCTGACCGCGCGGGGCTTCCAGGTGATCGTCGCCGACAGCCGGGGCCATGGACGCAGCACCCGCTCGGCCCAGCCCTACAGCTACGACCTGATGTCGTCCGACGTGCTGGCGCTGCTGGACCACCTGAAGATCCAGAAAACCGACCTGGTCGGCTGGAGCGACGGCGGCATCATCGGCCTCGACATCGCCATCCATCATCCGGAGCGGCTGAACCGCCTCTACGCCTATGGCGCGAACTCTGACCTCAGCGGGCTGAAGCCTGATTTCGACAAGAACCCGACCTTCGCCGCCTTCATCGAGCGCGCCGGCGCCGAATACAGGAAGCTGTCCAAGACGCCGGACCAGTACGACAGCTTCCTGCAGCAGATCTCGCAGATGTGGGCGACCCAACCAGACTTCACCGCGGAGCAGCTGCGCGGCATCAAGGTGCGCACCGCGATCGCCGACGGCGAATACGACGAAGGCATCAAGCGCGAGCACACCGAGTACCTGGCGCGCACGATCCCGGGGGCGGAGCTGCGCATCCTGCCGAATGTCAGCCATTTCGGCATGCTGCAGAACCCGAAGGAGTTCGACGGCGACGTCATCGCGTTCCTGACCGCGAAGTAGTCAGCGAGCCTCGCCTCTCAGCGCCCGCACGGAACGAGTGCACCGGCGCCTGACATTGCCGCTGCACGCCGCGGGCTGGTAGAAGGCGCCATGGCCCGCCCGATCTTCACCTTCCCCGACGACGCCGCCTGGAACGAGGCGCGCCAGGCGGTCGAGTTCGGCGTCGAGGTCGGCGATTATGCCGGCCGGGTGTTCCTGCCGGCAGCGGCGCTGCGCACCCTGCTCGGACACCGGCCGACGCCGGCCGAGGCGGTCGAGATCTACCATCACCACCGCGCCGGGATCGAACGCGCGGCGGAGCTGCGGATCGAGGAGCGGCGCCTCGATCCCGATGCCAATGTGACGCTGGACGGCCGCGACCTGCGGCGTCGCTGACGCGCAGCTTCGCCGCGATTGCAGCCGCCGCCGGTTTGCGATAGCCAGTTGAGAATGACACGCATTCCTGATCCGTCGAGATGATCGAGATCCTGCGGCCGATCTTCACCGGCGACCTGGCCCATTGCGGCGACGCCGTGGTGCTGCCGGACGACGAGCGCCCCGCCCTGCCCGGCCCCAGCCTGCTCGACCCGGGAGCGATCGACCGGGTGCTGGACGACTATGCCGGCCGCTATCCCGGGGCGGACCGGCGCGCCGTCGCCTCCTTCTGGTCGCAATGGTACTTCGCCCGGCTGCTGCCGCCGGTGACGGCGGCGAGCCTGCTGCTGGGCCGCCGCTTTCCGATCGCCCTGTCCGAAATCGCGGTGATCCGCGCGCCGGAGGGCCACCCGATCGCCTTCCGCATGGCGCATGACGGCGAGACGGAGGACGAACCGGACGCCTTCCGCCGCTTCGACCGGCTGATCGACGGCCATATCGAGCCCTTCATCGCCGCCTGGGCCCGGCACACGCGGGTGGCGCCGCGCCTCTACTGGAACAATGCCGCGGTCTATCTGGACTGGATCCTGGGCGAGATCGCGGCCCATCCGCTGGCGGATGGCCGCCTGGCGGCGGAGGCCGGCCGGTTGCTGTCCAGCCGCGAACGGCCGGACGGCACGCCGAACCCGCTGTTCGACCCGATCCAGACGATCGAGGAGGACGGCGAGGCCAAGCGGTGGCGCCGGCTGTGCTGCCTGCGCTATCGCCTGCCGGAGATCACGGAGTGCGGCACCTGCCCGCATCTGCGGGCGCGGCTGCGCAAGGAGGCCCCGGCGCGGCAGGTCGCCTGAGCCGGCTTCGACGCGTCGGCCCGACCGACTATCGGGACTCAGTCCCGAAGCGCTCCGGCCGGAACGGAGCCAGCATCGGATGCCGCTCGCCGGTCGCGATCTCGAAGGCCAGCAGCTCGCCGGCGATCAGCCCCAGCGTGGCGCCGCTGTGGCTGAAGGCGACGAAATAGCCGGGGATCGCCTGCAGCTCGCCGAACACCGGATCGCCGTCGCCAGGGATCGGCTTGCGGCCGACGCCGTAGCGGTCGAGCTCCAGCGTCGGGTTGCCCTCCAGCACCTTGGAGGCCTCCGCGAGCAGGCCGTCGATGGTCTCCGGCTTCACCCCGTAGCTGCCGTCGGGGCGGATCTCGACCTCCTCCTCCGACCACGCCGAGTCGAGCGCGAAGGCGCCGCCGGGCGCCGGGCGGATCGCCACGCGCGGCGTGTTCAGCACGGCTTTCAGCGGCGCGCCGGCCGGCCTGGTGGTGACCAGCAGCGACACCGGGGTGCCGTCGTCGATCCTCTGCCCGGCCTCCGCCGCCATCCGCGGCACCGACGGGCCGGTGGCGACCAGCACGGCGTCCGCCCTGACCTCCCCGCCCCGCGCCGTCGCCGCCCCGACGGCGCGGCCGTCCTCGATGATCACGCGCGCCGGCCCGGCCTCGGTGACGAGACGGCCGCCGAGCGCCTCGAATTCCTCCACCAGCAGGCGGATCAGGCTCGGCAGGTCGACCCAGCCCTCGCCGGGATTGAAGATCGCGCCTTGCGGCGTGATCGCGGCAACATCGACGCCAGGCGTCACCGCCGGCACCTGCGCGGCCGCGAGATGCTGCGCGTCATAGGCCAGCGATATTTCATGACAATACGCCGCTTCGATCCGGTTGCTCTCGTCGTCGGCATCCCAGGTCAGTCCGCCGTCGAAGCGCAGCCAGTCCGCATCGGGATGCCGATAGGCCAGGGTCCGGTAGCGGTCGATGCCGGCCATGCGCAGCCGGTGATAGGCGTCGGAGCGCCAGCGCGACGAGTTGAGCCAGGACAGCGAGCGGCCGGAGGCGCCGTTCGCGACCGGGCCGTCATTCACCAGCACGGTCGCCACGCCGCGCCGGACGAGCTGGACGGCCGTGGAGACGCCGAAGATGCCGGCGCCGATGACGACGATGTTGGAGACTTTGCTTTTCATCACTGAACTTCCGCCTGGATTAGAGGACTTCCGCCAGGAAGCGCTTGAGCCGCTCGCTCTGCGGCCGGTCGAAGATCGCCTCGGGCGGGCCGGCCTCGACCACCCGGCCTTCGTCCATGAACACGACCTGGTCGGCGACCCGCCGGGCGAAGCCCATCTCATGGGTGACGACCACCATGGTCATGCCGCGCCGGCCGAGATCGGCCATCAGGGTGAGGACGCCCTTCACCAGTTCCGGGTCCAGCGCGCTGGTCACCTCGTCGAACAGGATGACCTCGGGTTCCATCGCCAGCGCCCGGGCGATCGCCACCCGCTGCTGCTGGCCGCCCGACAGGCGCGACGGGCGATGGTGCTGGCGGCCGGCCAGCCCGACCTCGGCCAGCCGCGCCTTGGCGATCCGCTCCGCGGCGGCCCTGGGCAGGCGCTTGATCCGGGTCGGCGACAGCGCGACGTTCTCCAGCGCGGTGTGGTCCGGAAACAGGTTGAACTGCTGGAACACCATGCCGATCCGGCGGCGCAGCCTGTCCGGCTTCATGCCGAGGATGCTGTCGCCGTCGAGCAGGATGTCGCCGCCCTTCACCTCCACCAGCCGGTTCAGGCAGCGCAGCAGGGTCGACTTGCCGGAGCCGGAAGGGGCGATGATGCAGGTGACCGACCCGGACGGCACGGTGAGGTCGATGTCCTTGAGCACCTCGTGCTCGCCATAGGCCATGCTGAGGCCGCGCACGGCCAGGCTGCCGCCGCTGAAGCGAGTGTCCGCCCCGGTGCTCTCGGCAGCGCCCTTCATCTCGCCGACCTCGACCAGGCCGCTGGTCCCCGCCCCGGACAGGCTGCGGCCGACCCGCAGCCGGGTGTCGATCCAGTTGACCAGATGGGTCAGTGGCACGGTGACCAGCAGGTAGAACACGCCGGCGAGCAACAGCGGCGACAGGTTGCCGGTGACCACCGCCTGGTCCTGGCCGATGCGGAAGATCTCGCGCTCCGACGCCAGCAGGCCCAGGAAGTAGACCAGGCTGGAATCCTTCACATTGCCGATAAACTGGTTGACCAGGGCTGGCAGCACCCGCCGGATGCCCTGCGGCACGATGATCAGCCGCATCGCCTGGCCGTAGCTCATGCTGAGCGCCCGGCAGGCGTCCATCTGGCCGCGATCGACGCTCTGGATGCCGGAGCGGAAGATCTCGCCGATATAGGCGCCGGCGATCAGCCCGAGGGCGAGGATGCCGAGCGGATAGGGCGACGGCCCGAAGATCTCCCGCCCCGCCCGGGCCAGGCCCTGCCCGATCAGAAGGATGGTGACGATGGCCGGAAGCCCGCGAAAGATATCCGTGTAGATCCGTGCCGGGATGCGCAGCCAGGGCGAGCGCGAGATGCCCATGATGGCGAGCGCCATGCCGATGGCGATGCCGAGCACGGTCGAGGCGAAGGCGAGGATCAGCGTGTTCTTCAGCCCGACCGCGATCATGGTGGGCAGCACCTCGCCCATCGCGCCCCAGTCGAGGAAGCTGCGGCGCAGGTTTTCGATCCAGTCCATGCGGAGCCGTCTTTTTGGGGTCGTCGGCGGCAGGGGAGCCTGCCCGGCCGCGGTGGCCGGGCAGGATTCGGCCTATTTCTGGGGCAGGTACTGGTCCGGCATCGGCGAGCCTGGGAACCACTTCTGGTAGAGCGTCTTCCAGGTGCCATCCTGCATCGCCGCGTGCAGCCCCTGGTTCAGCGCCGTACGCAGCGCGTCGTTGCCCTTGCGGATGACGAAGCCGGCCGGGGCGTCGAAGCTGGGGATGTTGATCGCGACCTTGAGCGAGGGATAGCGGCCGGCATAGTCCTTGGCGGCCTCGTAATCGAGGAAATGCGCGTCGATCGTGCCGTTGTTGAGCGCGACGACGGCGGAGTTGTTGTCGGGAAACTTCACCAGGTCGGTCGCAGTGAAATTCTTGGCCGCATAGATTTCCTGCAGCGTGCCCTGCACCACGCCGAGCCGCTTGCCGGCGAGCTGGCCGGCGTCGGTGACCTTCGGGTCGGAGGTCAGGACCGACAGGTAGCCGGCCAGGTAGCCGTCGGAGAAATCGACCGTCTTCTTGCGCGCCTCGGTGGTGCCGATCGCCGCGACCGCCACGTCGAAGCGGCCATTGGCGACCGACGGCATCAGGGCGGAGAATTCCTGGCCGGTGAAGACGATCTGGTCCTTCTTGAAGCCGATCCGCTCGGCCACGTTCAGGAACAGCTCGATGTCGAAGCCGGTGAACTGTCCGTCCGCCGTCATGAAGGTGTAGGGCTTGGCGTCGCCCATGGTGCCGACGGTGATCACCTTCGGGTCGATCAGGCCGTAGGTGTTGGAGTCGGCCAGGGCCGGCCCTGCAAGCGAGCCGCCCAGAGCCAGCGCGAGGGTCAGCGCCCGGGCCCCCATCCTCAGCATTCCCGCAAATCTCCTCATGTCTCCCTCCGTTGGTGTTCTGTCAGCCTGCCCATGCCCGGCCGCAGTGCCGGACTCCTGTTTCGACCGTTGAGACCGATCTCTTTCCTTGAGAGACCGGTCTCTGTTTTAATGAGACCGGTCTCTTTTCAAAATTGTTAGGGCCGCGTTGACCGGCCGTCAATCTCTCCTGTAGAGCAGCCCGATGGAACAGCCCCCGCTTGCGAAGCCGTCCGTCACTGTCGCCGACGTCGCCCGGTCGGCGGGCGTCGCAAAGGCCACGGCGGCCCGGGTCCTCGGAGGCTACGGCATCGTCAGCGACGCGGTGCGCGAGAAGGTGCTCGCAGCGGCAAGGACCCTCGATTATCGGCCCAACGAGCTGGCGCGCAGCATGACGACGGGCCGGTCGGGTGCGATCGGCGTGGTGGTCGGGGATATCGAGAACCCGTTCTTCAGCGCCGCCGTCCGCGGCATCACCGATGTGGCGCGCGCCGCCGGCTACACGGTGATCCTGGCCAATTCCGGCGAGGACATCGCGGCCGAGCGGGACGCCATTCGGACCTTGGTCGCCAAGCGGGTCGACGGGCTGATCGTCGCCCCGTCGCGGTCCCGCGAGATCGACCATCTGCGGGACGCCCAGCGCGCCGGCCGGCCGCTGGCTCTGCTCGACCGCGCCATCCCGGAACTGGCCGTCGATACGGTCACGGTCGACGACCGCGAGGCGGCCGAAGCCGCGACCCGCCTGCTGATCGAGCACGGCCATCGGCGCCTCGTCTACGTCACCGCCTGCGACACGCCGGAGCACACCTATCGCGACCTGGCCGACATCCACACCGCCTCCGTGCGGCACCGCATCGAAGGTTTTCTTGGGGCCTGCGAGACGGCCCGGATCCCCTCGCCAGGACGATCGGTCTGGCTCGGGGCGAATGGGCGCGGGGAGACGCGGACGCTGGCGATGAACCTCTTAACATCGCCCGAGCCCCCGACCGCCATCCTCGCGTCCGACAGCCTGATCGCGCTCGAGATCTTCAAGGTCGCGCGCGAGCTCCGCCGGTCCATTCCGGACGACCTGTCGCTGATCCCCTTCCACGACGCCGACTGGACCAGCGTCCCCAGCCCGCCGGTCACCGTCATCGATCAGCCGGTCCATCAGCTCGGCACGGCGGTGGCCGAGTTGCTGGTGTCGAGGCTGAAGGGTCTGGGCGGCCCCGCGCGTCACATCGTGATCCCGACCAGGCTGGTGGAGCGCGCATCGGTCGCGTTCCGGAATCCGGCCGGCACGCCCCCTTAGGACAGTTCCCGCAGCGCGCAGAGCTGCCGCCGTGCCCATCAAAATCATGCACGATCCATGATGCACGATTGACTCCATCATAGCCCGGTCGCTATCAGGTCTGACGTTGAAGGAGAGGTTGCGATGCCCCAGAAGGCCGGCATCTCCCGCGTCGTCCTGGCCGATCAGGTCGTGCAGGTGCTGCAGGAGCGTATCCTGGACCGGGTCTATGAACCGGGCGCGCGGCTGAACATCGATGCCCTGTCGCGAGAGCTGGAGGTCAGCTCGTCGCCGATCCGCGAGGCGCTGATGCGCCTGGCGGCGGACGGGCTGGTGGTGTCCTCCTCCTTCGCCGGCTTCTCGGTCGCGCCGGTGCCGTCGCGCGACTGGTTCGAGCAGCTGCTGACCTATCGCGTCCTGGCCGAGGGCTGGGCCGCCCGGCAGATGGCGCGGCGCCGGCCGGCAGCGGCGATCGAGCGGATGCGGCGGAGCCTGGCGGCGATGGAGCGCGGCCGCATGGGCCGCAAGGCGCGCGACTACCTGACCGCCAACCAGGCCGACCAGGCCTTCCACGAGGCCATGCTGGACGGCGCCGGCAACGAGATCCTGGCCCGCAGCGTGCGCGACCTGCACCCGCATCTGCACCACGCCCGGCTGTTCGCCAAGGTGCCGCAGGAGATCGCCCCCGTGATCGCCGAGCACCAGGCCATCCTGGCCGCCATCGCCGAAGGCGACGAGGGGGCTGCCGGCGCGGCGCTCGAGCGTCACCTGCGCGCCTCCTGGCAGCGCTATGACGGCTGGACGGCCGACGAGCCGGCCTGACCGACCATCCCTTCACCGCAAAGGACATCTTCCCGTGGCCAAGATCGTTTCCGTCGAGGTCCTGCAGGCCGACCTGAAGCCCAAGGTCAAGCGCACCGACGCGGTGCAGGCCTTCGAGCTGCAGGAGACGCCGATGGTCCGCATCACCGATGCCGACGGCGCCGTCGGCACCGGCTACAGCTACACCATCGGCACCGGCGGCTCCTCCGTCGCCCGGCTGCTGGACGACCATCTGGCGCCGCTGCTGATCGGCCGCGAGGCGGACGAGATCGAGCGGATCTGGCGCGACCTGTTCTACCGGGTCCACGCCACCACGGTCGGGGCCTTGACCTCGATCGCGCTGGCCGCCATCGACACGGCGCTGTGGGACCTGCGCAGCCGCCGCACCGGCATCCCGCTCCACCGGCTGGCCGGCGGCGCCAAGGACAGCATCCAGCTCTATTACACCGAGGGCGGCTGGCTGCACCTGGACCGGGCGGCGCTGGTCGAGGAGGCGCTGCAGGCCAAGGAAAAGGGCTTCGGCGGCACCAAGGTGAAGGTCGGCCGGCCGCATGTCGCCGAGGACATGGCCCGCCTGTCGGCGGTGCGGGAGAAGGTCGGTGACACCTGGGAGATCATGACCGACGCCAACCAGGGCTTCACCCTGGACGAGGCGGTGCGCCGGGTGAGCCGCTTCCAGGATGTCGGCATCGCCTGGTTCGAGGAGCCGATCCACGCCGACGACGTGCGCGCGCATCAGCGGCTGGCGGCGTCGACCAGCGTGCCGATCGCGGTCGGCGAATCCCTGTACAGCATCTCGCAGTTCAAGGACTACCTGCAGGGCGACGCCTGCTCGATCGTCCAGGTCGACGTCGGCCGGATCGGCGGCATCACCCCCTGGCTGAAGGTCGCGCACATGGCCGAAGCCTTCAACGTCCCGGTCTGCCCGCATTTCCTGATGGAGCTGCACCTGCCGCTGTGCTGCGCCGTGCCGAACAGCCGCTGGCTGGAATACATCCCGCAGCTCGACCTCGTCACCACCGAGGAGATCCGGATCGAGAACGGCCGCGCCATCCCGTCGGAGAAGCCGGGGCTGGGCATCGAGTGGGACTGGGAGGCGCTGGACCGCGTCATCATCCACCGCAGCCGTCACGCCGGCCGATGACGCCGTGGCGGCTGCCTCAGTCGACCACGTAGCGGCGGTAGCGCTCGGGCAGCTGGTCGAGCAGCACGAAGGCGCGATCGACGTGATAGACCAGCCGCGCCTCGGCCTCCGCTGCGTCACCGGCGTCCAGCGCGTCGATGATCGCGAGATGCTCCTCGATCACCAGCGGCAGCCGGTCCGGGCTGCCGAACAGCCGCATGAAGCGGGCCAGCCGGGTCCAGGCGGTCTGGATCGTGGTCCACACCCCCTCGCGGTTGGCGAAGCTCATCAGCAGGTGGTGGAACTCCTCGTCCGCGGCGTGGAAGCCGTCGGTGTCGCCAGCTTCCAGCAGCACCCGCTGCTTCGCCGGCACCGCCCGGGCCGCGGCGCTCATCGCCGGGGTCCAGATCTCCGCCGTCTCGCGCAGCACCGCCACCTCCAGCGCCCGGCGCACGAAATGCGCGTCGCCGATGCCGCCGAGCCGGATCGGGGCGACGAAGCTGCCCTGCTGCGGATAGACGTCGATCAGCCCCTCCTCCGCCAGCCGCTGGATCGCTGCGCGGATCGGCGTGCGCGACACGCCGAACTGCCGGCTGATGCTGTTCTCGCTGATCGGGGTGCCGGGCAGCAGATGGACGCCGACGATGGCGTGGCGCAGCGCCTCATGCACCTGGTCGGCGACCGGCAGGCGGCGGTCGAGGCGGAGACGAATCGCCTGCAACCCGCCCGACGCCTCGTCCGGCTCGGCGGCGGCGATCGGCGGGTCTTCGGTTGGTGCGGCGATCGGCATCTCTCCCTCCCGAACGGCACAGTTCCCGGCCATTTGTCCGACCTGTTCGGCCAGAAGGGCCATAATTCGATTGCGCCTTGCACACTTGGATACTAGCGTTCCACCGCGCCGTTCAAGTGCGCCGACGCCTTGGCGGCCTCAAGAAACCCTGGGGAGGATCTCTCATGTCCCGACAGGTCCGGAGGGCCGTGCTGGCCGGCCTGGCGCTGCTGGCGGGGGCCGGAGCGGCCGCCGCCGACGACACCCGCGTCGCCTTGGTGCCCGGCGGGCCGCACCCGTATTTCGCCGCCTGGGAGCAGGCCGGCAAGGACGCCGCCCGTGACTTCAAGCTCGCCGCCGCGGACTACAAGGTCCCGCAGAAGTGGGAGCTGAGCACCCAGAACCAGCTGCTCGAGAGCCTGGTGACCCAGGGCTACAACGCCTTCCTCGTCTTCCCCGGCGACCCGGTCGGCAGCGTCAGCACCGTGGCCGAGCTGGCGGACAGCGGCGCCCCGGTGATCGCCACTGCCGGCTGCCTGAAGGACCCGTCCGAGGCGCAGTTCTGCCTCGGCACCGATGTCGGCAACTCCGCCTATCTCGGCACCAAGGAGCTGTTGAAGGCGATGGCCGGCAAGAAGCGGATCCTGCATGTCACCGGCTTCCTGGTCGACCCCAACACCCAGCTGCGCATCGACGCGGTGGAGAAGGCAGCGAAGGAAGAGGGCGCGCAGGTCGTGCAGGTGATCGCCGACATCGACGCGCCGGAGCCGGCGGAAGAGAAGATCAACGCCTATCTCGCCGCGCATGCCGCCGATGTCGACGGCATCGTCAGCACCGCCTGGGTGCCCTCGGTTGTCGCCGCCAACGCGCTGCGCCGGATCGGTGACAAGCGCATCCAGATGGTCGCCATCGACCATGATGAGGTGGTGCTGAAGGCGATCAAGGACGGCTTCCTGCACGGCACCATGCTGCAGAACCCGTACGGCCAGGCCTATATCGGCTCCCACGTCGTCGACCGGCTGCGCAACGGCTGCACGATCAAGGCCGACGCGCCGTGGAAGACCAACGCGCTGACCAGCCACTTCGTCGATTCCGGCACCGTCTTCGTCGGCGCCGACAAGGTCGACACCTATGTCACGGCGATGCAGGACATCACGAAGACCCTGCTGGCCAGCTTCGACACGACCTACCTGAACTGCAACTCGTAAGCGGCTCCGACCGGTCGGGCCCTCGCGGCCCGGCCGGCATCCGAACATCGCTTCCCGTCCAGAGCAGACCGATGCATGCCGAAGACAGTGCCCCGTCCCACGCAGGGTCACCGCAGGCGACGCCGCGCGCGGCGTCCGGCCGGCCGCGCTTCTGGCTGACCAACGAGTTCGGCCTGATCGTGCTGATCGCGGTGTTCGTCACCGCCTTCGGCCTGCTGACCCCCGGCTTCCTGTCGCCGTTCAACCTGTTCGCGTTGGGCCGCACCGCCGCGATCAACGTCATGATCGGCCTGTCGATGATGGTGGTGATCGTCACCGGCGGGCTGAACCTGGCGGTCGGCGCCATCGGCGTCTGCGCCGCCATGGCCTGCGGCTGGCTGATCCAGGATGCCGGCCTGCCCTGGCCGCTGGGGATCCTGGGCGGGCTGGCGCTGGGCGCGGCGCTGGGCGTGGTCAACGGCTGGACCATCGTCCGCTCCGGACTGCACAGCTTCATCATCACCCTGGCCAGCATGAGCATCTTCTTCGGGCTGATGATCTTTCTGACCCGGGGCGAGTCCTATCGCGAGCTGCCGGCGGTGTTCTCCGGCTTCGGGCGGCTGAAATTCCTGGGCAACACGCTGTCGCCGCTGCTGCTGGTGGCCATCATCGTCGCCGCCCTTCTGGTGGTGCTGTACCGCTTCACCGTGACCGGGCGCGAGATGCTGGCCGCCGGCGCAAAGCCGGAGGCGGCCGCCCTGTCCGGCATCCGCGTCGACCGCGTCTTCATCTATTGCCACGCGCTGTCGGGCCTGCTGGCCGGCATCGCCGCGCTGATGCTGGTGGCGCGCAACGGCGCCGCCCTGCCCTCGATGGCCGGGCAGCTGGGGCAGGACTGGCTGCTGCCCGCCTTCCTGGGCCCGGTGCTGGGCGGCACGCTCCTGTCCGGCGGGCGGGTGTCGGTGGCCGGCACCTTCCTCGGCGCCTTCCTGGTGACGCTGCTGACCAGCGGCCTGCTGCTGCTGCAGGTCGGCGAATTCTGGGTCCAGGCTTTCCTGGGCCTGCTGCTGCTCCTGGCCGTGCTGATGGACATGGCGCGCCGCTCGTTCCTGGCGCGCCGGAGGATGGTGTGATGGGTGCCCTCTCCCGCTACGCCCGCACCGACTGGTTCGGCCCGCTGCTGGTCACGGCGCTGGCGATCGTCATCGTCGGCGCCTTCAACCCGTCCTTCCTGTCGCCGCTGAACATCCAGGTGCTGCTGCTGGCGATCTCGATCAACGCGCTGATCGCCTTCTCGCAGATGATCATCATCGCGGTCGGCCAGATGAACCTGTCCGTCGGCGCCATCGGCGGCCTGGCGGCGATCAGCTTCGCCGGGATGATGCAGGTTTGGGGCCTGCCGGCACCGGTCGCGGCCGTGCTGGCGCTGCTGATCGGCCTCGGCGCCGGGATGGTGAACGGCGTGTTCATCGCCTGGACCGGGATCAGCGCCTTCGTCATCACCCTGGCCAGCCTGTCGATGTTCAAGGGCATCAATCTCGGCATCACCCAGGCCCAGCCCTTCTACGGCATCCCGGACGCAGTGAAAGCCTTCGGCAACACCACCTTCATCGACCCCCTGCCCTGGCTGGTGCTGCCGACGGCGCTGGTGGCGGTCGGCCTGTGGTTCCTGCTGAACCGCCAGGCGCTGGGCCGCTTCATCCTGGCGGTCGGCGGCAACCAGCACGCGGCGGAGCTGTCGGGCATCTCGGTCGGGTTCACCGTGGTGGCGGCCCATGCCATCTCCGGTCTGCTCGCCGCCCTGGCCGGCATCCTGCTGGTGGCGCGGCTGCAGATCGGCCAGCCGACCATCGGCGACGACTGGCTGATCCTGTCCTTCGCAGCACCGGTGATCGGCGGGGCGGTGCTGTCCGGCGGCCATGTCAGCGTGTCGGCGACACTGCTGGGCGTCGTCATCGTCGCGATCATCACCCAGGCCCTGGTGCTGTTCAACATCGACCCCTTCCTGGTCCAGGTCGTGCTCGGCGTCCTGATCCTGTGGGCGGTCGGCATCAACCGCCTGCGCGAGCTGCGGCTGCGCAAGGCCGCGGCGGCGGGAGCCTGACCATGCCGGTGTTCGAGGCGCGCAGCGTCAGCAAGTTCTTCCCCGGCGTGAAGGCGCTGCAGGGCGTCTCCCTGACGCTGGAGCCGGGGTCGATCCACGCCCTGCTGGGCGAGAACGGCGCCGGCAAGTCGACGCTGATCAAGATCATCACCGGCGTGCACCGGCCCGATGAGGGGCAGCTGCTGCTCGATGGCAAGCCGGTCGAGTTCGGCGGCCCGCGCGACGCCACCGCCCACCGGATCGGCGTGGTGCATCAGGAACGCAACCTGATCCCGCGCTTCTCGGTCGGCGAGAATATCGCGCTGGAGCAGCTGGCGGCCCATCCGCTGCGCCGGGTCGACTACGCCAAGGTCAACGAGACCGCGCGGCACTGGCTCAAGGTGCTGGACCTCGACATCGATCCGCGAATCCCGGTCTCCCAGCTCAGCGTCGCCAAGATGCAGCTGGTGGAGATCGCCAAGGCGCTGTCGCTGAAGTCCCGCGTGCTGCTGCTGGACGAGCCGACGGCGGCCCTGACCCCGCACGAGACCGACATCCTGTTCGGCCTGCTGCGCCGGCTGCGCGACGAGGGCGTCAGCATGCTCTTCGTCAGCCACAAGCTGGAGGAGGTGCAGGCGATCTGCGACCGGGTGACGGTGCTGCGCGACGGCCGCAACGCCTGCGAGAGCCGGTCGATGGAAGGCCTCGGCCGGCAGGACCTGGTGCGGCTGATGATCGGCCGGGGCGAGCTGATCGCCGACTGGCCGGCGCGCGACCATTCCCAGGCCACAGCGGCGCTGCGGCTGCAGGGCGTGTCGACCGGCCTGGGCCACCGCGACGTCGACCTGACCCTGCGCCGCGGCGAGATCGTCGGCCTGTACGGGCTGGTCGGGGCCGGGCGGACCGAGCTGGCGAAATGCATCCTCGGCCAGTTCCCGGTGACCGCCGGCACGGTCGAGGTCGAGGGCCGTCCCGCGAAGATCCGCGACGTCGCCGACGCCATCCACCGCTTCGGCATCGGCTATGTCAGCGAGGACCGCAAGCAGGAAGGCCTGGTGCTGATGCATTCGGTGCTGGAGAATGCCGGCATCACCGTGTGGCGCCGGCTGGCCGGCCGCCTCGGCTTCCTGACCGACGGCATGGTGCGGGCGAAGACCGAGCCCTTCATCAAGCGGCTGGCGGTGCGCACCCCGTCGCTGGGCCAGCTGGTCGGCAACCTGTCGGGCGGCAACCAGCAGAAGATCAGCGTCGCCAAATGGCTGGCCGCCGGGGTCAAGGTGCTGATCGTCGACGAACCGTCGGTCGGCATCGACATCAAGACCAAGGCCGAGCTGCACCAGCTGCTGCGCGAGCTGTCGGAGACCGGCACGGCGATCCTGCTGATCACCAGCGATATGCCGGAGATGATCACGCTCGCCGACCGCATCGTGGTGATGAACGCCTATCGGATCGAAGGCGAGATCACCAACACCCGCGACTACCGGGCGATGAGCGAAGGGATCATGAACCTGATCCACCGGGTCGAGGCGGCTTGATGACGGGCGCAACCGTTGCGAGACGGCACGCCGCTTGACGGTCGGCGAGCGCCCGCGTCAGGCTGGCCCCTGCCCTTCTCACGACTCCGTTTGACAAACCCGGGTTGCATCGTCGATGAACCGCGACACCGCAGAGCTGCCCGGCAGCGCCGGTCTCGAGCCGGGGCAAGGCGCCGGGCTGGGCTGGGGATGGATCAGCTCCAACCGGCGCCGATGGCATCGTCTCCTGGCGCTCCTCCTGGGTTCGGCCGTCTTCGTCGTTGACACCTTCACCGACGTCACCGGGGCCATCGCCGTCCTCTATGTGCTGGTGATGCTGATCGCCTCGGACACCGTCTCGCGGCGTGGCCTTATCCTGCTGGCGCTGACCTGCGCCGGTCTCGCCCTGGTCGCCTTCGCGACCTCGCACGGGCTGGAGGCCGATGTCTCGGCCGCGGTGCGCTTCGGCATCTCGCTGGCCGCGATCCTGGTCACCACGGCCCTGCTGCTGCGCGACCAGGCGTCGAAGCAGTCCCTGGTAAAGGCCAACGCCGCCCTGGCCCGCAGCGAGGCGCGCTACCGCTCGATCTTCGAGCAGGCCCCGGTCGCGCTGTGGGAGCAGGACTACTCCGAGGTCCGGGCCATGCTCACGGCACTGCGGCAGCAGGGCGTGAGGGATCTCGCCGCCCATGCCCGCGCGCACCCGGCTTTCGCCCGCGACTGCATCCGCCGGATCCGTACCGTGCGCGTCAACGACGCGACGGCGGAGCTGCTGCGGCTGTCTTCGCCGGCCGAGGCGCTGGGCCCGCTCGAGCGCTTCCTGCCGGCCGACGATCCTGCCCTGCTGGCGGTCCTGATGGCGGTGACCGAGGGCAGCAGCCAGTTCGAGGGGAAGGGAAAGCTGGTCGCCGCGGACGGGCAGGTGCTGACCGTCCTTCTCGGCGTCGCCTTCCCGGACGAGGCGGACGAGTTCGACCGCGTGGTCGTCGCCACGGTGGATGTAACCCAGCGCGAGCAGATCCAGCAGACGCAGCTGGCCGTGCAGGCCGAGCTGGCGCGGGCCTCGCGTGCGGCGACGGTCGGTGCGCTGTCGGCCTCGATCGCGCATGAGCTCAACCAGCCGCTGGGCGCCGTGGTGATGAACGCCCAGACCTGTCTGCGCTGGCTCGGCAAGGATCCGCCCGATATCGAGGCGGCGGCACGGGCGGCGGAGCGGACGGTGCGCGACGGCCGGCGGGCCGCCGAGATCGTGCAGCGCACCCGCGGTCAGCTGGTCCGCGACCAGCGCAGGGACGAGGCGATCGACCTGCGCGAGCTGATCGAGGAGACGGTCGCGCTGCTGGAGACCGAGCTGACCGCCCACGCCGCGACCGTCGTCACCCGGTTCGCGCCGGCGGTGCCGCCGATCCGGGCCGACCGCGTGGCGCTGCAGCAGGTGCTGATCAACCTGGTGACCAACGGCGCCCACGCCATGGCCGAAACCCAGATCGCGGCGCGCGAGCTGACGATCAGCGTCGACGGTCCCGCCGACGCTGACGCGCCGGAGGTGCGCGTCGGCATCCGCGATCGCGGCAAGGGCATTCCCGATGAGGTCCAGGCCAAGCTGTTCGAGCCCTTCTTCACGACCAAGCGGGGCGGCATGGGAATGGGGCTTGCGATCTGCCGCTCGACGATCGAGACATATGGTGGACGGTTGACGGCCAGGACTCACGAGCAAGGGGGAGCGGTGTTCGAATTCGCGCTGCCGGCGGACACCGCGGAAGCGTCATGAAAGCACCAGCCGCGACGACATCCGCCGCCACGCCTCTCGTCCTCATCGTCGACGACGACGAGGCGATCCGCGAGGCGCTGTCCGATCTGCTGCGCTCGGTCGGCATCGAGGCGAAGAGCTTCGGCTCGACCCGGGAGCTGCTCGACGCCGCCCCGACCGACCGGCCCGGCTGCCTGATCCTCGATGTCCGCCTGCCGGGGCTCAGCGGGCTGGACCTGCAGGCCCAGCTGGCGCGCAGCGGCAACACCCGGCCGATCATCTTCATGACCGGCCACGGCGATATCCCGATGAGCGTCAGGGCGATGAAGGCCGGGGCCCTGGACTTCCTGACCAAGCCCTTCCGCGACCAGGACATGCTGGACGCGGTGACCGCCGCCATCGAGAAGGATCTGGCGCAGCGCCGGGAGGCCGCGGCGGCGAAGGAGGTTGCGGCTCTGGCCGCCACCCTGACCCCGCGCGAGGCCGAGGTCATGGCGGCGGTGGTGAAAGGCCTGATGAACAAGCAGATCGCCGGCCTGCTCGGCATCAGCGAGATCACGGTCAAGCTGCACCGCGGCAACGTCATGCGGAAGATGGAGGTCCGGTCGGTCGCCGACCTGGTGCGGAAGGCCGAGCTGCTGGGGCTGTGATGCCGGCCGGGCCGGCCAGCCGCTTCGTCCTGCACCTATGTATGGTATCCGGCCGGCGGCACCTCGCCTATCTAGGATAGGCGGGCCACAGTCCCGTTTTGCCGTCCGTAGAGGTATCGTGTCCCATTCCCCCGTCATCGCCATCGTCGACGACGACCAGGCCATCCGCGAGGCGCTGGAGGATCTCCTGTCCTCACTGGGCTACCGCGCCCTGCCTTTCGCGTCGGCGGAGGATTTCCTGGCGTTTCCGGGCCGGTCCGACGTGGCCTGCATGGTCGTCGACGTCCGGATGGGGGGCATGACCGGCCTCGATCTGCAGGCGCGGCTGAACGTGGAAGGCAGCCCGTCCCCGGTGATCTTCATGACCTCCTACACCGACGCGGCGACGCGGTCGAAGGCTCTGGCCGGCGGCGCCCACGGCTTCCTGGAGAAGCCGGTCGATGCCGAGGTGCTGATCGGATGCCTGGCGTCGGCGCTGCGGCGCGAGATCCGGCCGGACTGATCCCCGGCCCGTCGGCACCCTATACTTGGGTCCATCCCGCGCCACCGAAACGCCAGCCGGCGCAAACCACAGTGGAATGGGTCCGTCCCCGGCCGTCCGCCATCCTGTGACCGTCCTTCGACGATCACGGAATAGGAGGAGGCGATGTTCTGGAGCGGATCGGGCGCCTTCATTCGGCGCCATGTCGGTACCGGCGATGCCCAGTATTTCAGCTGGACCATCTCGTTCATGTCCCGCCTCGACCCGGCAGGCGCGCGCCGGCTGGACGTCCTGCATCTGTCCTGCTCGCGGCAGCCGCTCGGCCCGTCGGAGGAGAGGCGGACAGGTGGGTTCGAGATCCGGCTCGCGGCCCGCGATGGCGCCGGCGAAGACGGCGCGCAGCGGCTGCTCTGCCTCCGCCTCTCGGCGCAGGCCATCGACCTCTGGATTGCGGCCGCCGGGCCGGCCGCCCGGTCCGGGCGGAGGCTCCGGCGCCGGGCGCTTCAGCCGGCGATCGATGCCGGCGTCCCGGATGGCATGCCACTTCGCGACGGCGGCGTGATCGTCCTGGACGGCCATGGCGGCGCCGGCGGCGAGTGATCGTCGGGGACGCCGGTCGGCCCCGGCCGGAAAGCAGAACCGCGGAGCGAGGGATCGCTCCGCGGTTCGTCTGTCTGTCCGGCTGCCGTGACCGGGAGCGACGAAGTGCCGGTCGCTCAGCGACGCGCCGCAACGGTGGTGGTGCAGCTCGCCACGTCGAAGGGGATCGCGCCGATGGCGGCCACCTCCGCGGCGGGCGGGCGGATGATGAGGGTGACGGGCTCTCCGCCCGGCGCATCCCCGGCGCCGGAGGCGAGCGAGAAGCCGAGCACCGCGACCACGGCCAACGCCGCGAAGCCGCAGATGGCCATGGTGGAGCCCGTTGCCTTCGGGAAGTCGATCTTCCGCGCGTATCCCATGAGGTGCCTCCTCTCCTGGACCGGCGTCGGCATCGGACGGCGATGCGCGATCAAGCCCGTTGGTCCATCACAGGCTAGAGGCGAAGCGGCACGCCGCTCCATCGCACCAAGGGCGAGCGGGACCCTGCGTTCGTTGGGCGGACCTATACCTTGGTTTGGGACCGTCGGGCGGCGTCCCCGGGCCAACCTGCCCGGTCGCTGCCGGCCGGCCCGGCCCCTTCCCCTACCAAAGTCTCTGTCCGGCGACCGGAAGGCAGGATCCCGTCAGCCCCTCCGTCCGATGGAGGGCGGGCCGGGGCGGCCGTATCGTCGTTGCCGTGGTCCCGACGACGCCGCTTCCGGATCGCTCGGAGACCTCTCCCGCTACTCAACGATCGAGGTGGCTTCATGTCTCCGTTCCACAGCAAGCGCGTCCTCCTGCTGGCAACCCTGCTGGCCTCTGCCGCTCCGGCCATCGCTTCGGCCGCGCCCGCCGCGCCGATCAGGAACATCGTGCTGGTCCACGGCGCCTGGGTCGACGCCTCCGGCTGGAAGCCGGTCTACGACATCCTGACCCGGGACGGCTTCCACGTGACCATGGTGCAGCAGCCGCTGACCAGCCTGGCGGACGACGTCGCCGCCACCAGGCGCGTCCTCGACCAGCAGGACGGGCCCACCGTGCTGGTGGCCCACAGCTATGGCGGGTCGATCATCACCGAGGCCGGCGAGGACCCGCATGTCGCGGCCCTGGTCTATGTCGCGGCCCATGCGCCGGATGTCGGCGAGGACGAGGCCGCCCTCGGCAAGAACATGCCGAGCTTCACCTCGCAGCAGCCAGGCGCGATCGTGAAGACGGCGGACGGCTACACCCATCTGCGGCCCGACCTGTTCCCCGCCGATTTCGCGGCCGATCTGCCGCTCGACCAAGCGAGGTTCGAGGCGCAGTCCCAGGTCCCGACTGCAGCGGCAGTGTTCTCCGCGCCGATGACCGCAGCCGCCTGGAAGACCAAGCCGAGCTGGGGCATCGTCGCCGCCGCCGACAAGATCATCAATCCGGACCTCGAGCGCTTCTACTACGAGCGCGCCCACAGCCAGGTCACCGTGCTCGAGGGCGCCAGCCATTCGGTCTACGAGTCCCGCCCCAAGGAAGTCGCCGCCGTCATCGAGCAGGCCGCCCGGTCGGCCGCGACGGTTGCCGCCCGGTAAGCCACAGGCCCTCCGCCGGTTCCGGACCGCAAGACGCCGCCGCCAGCCCAAGGGCTGACGGCGGCATCGACCCGCCCCGGAAAGGCTACGGCCGCTCGCGCAGCCGGCGGACGGCGTTGAGCAGGCGCAGCGCGGCGCAGGCGGCGCCGTAGCCGTTGTCGATGTTGCAGACCGAGAGACCGGGGGCGCAGCTGGCCAGCATGGCGTCCAGCGCGGCGCGGCCGCCGGCGGCGACGCCGTAGCCGACCGAGGTCGGGACGCAGATCACCGGCCCCGCCACCAGCCCGCCGACCACGCTGGCCAGCGCCGCATCCATCCCGGCGACGACGATCACCACCGGATGGGCGCGGATCTCGTCCAGCCGGTCGGTCAGCCGCCACAGCCCGGCCACGCCGATATCGGTGAACAGGCTGGCCTGCTGGCCCGCATGGCGCAGGGTGCGCTCCGCCTCGCGCGCCACCGGCACGTCGGAGGTGCCGGCCGACAGGATCGCCACCTGGCCCGCGGCCTCGACCGGCCGCAGCGGGCCGAAGAAGCCGGTGCGCGACACCGGGCAGTAATCGATGCGGCCGCGCCGGCCCGCCGGCAGGGCGTCCAGCTTCGCCGCATCGAGGCGGGTCAGCAGCAGGCCGGCCCCGGCGCCCTCGGCCAGGTCCAGGATCGTCGCGATCTGGGCGGCGGATTTCTCTCCGCAGTAGATCGCCTCGTCCTGGCCGATCCGGCCGCCGCGGCCGAAGTCGAGCGTAACCTCTCCGTCCCGGCTCATCCCGGCACCCCGACGAAGGCGCTGCCGACCCGGTACGGGGCGAAGGCCAGCGGCCGCGACGCGGCGGCGTCCGGCAGCACGGCGCGGATCGACGCCTCCAGCTCCGCCGCCCCGCTCTCGCCCAGCCCGGCCAGGCTGCCGGGATCGAGCTCGATCACCAGCCCGGCGGCGCGGACCCGGCAGCGCACGGTGCGCGGCCGCAGGCGGCTGGCCACCAACTGCTCCACCACGTTGATGGTGCGCAGCATCTCCGGCTCGATCGGGATCAGGGTCTCGACCCGGCTCGACAGGCAGGGCGAGGCCGGCAGCTCGGCCAGGTCGCCGAGCCCGAGGGCGCGCGCCAGGGCCCGCAACCCGGCCTTGCCGATCCCGGCCTCGACATAGGGGTGGCGCACGCCGTGCTCGCGCGCCGCGTCGAGCCCCGGCCGGTACTCGCCCAGATCGTCGCGATTGGTGCCGGAGACGATGGTGCCGGCGACCCGCCCGGCGATCGCGCCGTACAAGTTGGTCTTGCAGAAGTAGCAGCGGTTCACCGGGTTCTCGCGGTAGCGCGGATCGGCGAACTCGCCGGCGTCGAGCACGGTCAGGGCCCAGCCCTCGCGTCCGGCCCAGTCGCGCACCCGCGCCGTCGCCAGCGGCGGCACCGCCGGCGACACGGCATGGACCATGGTCACGCCCGCGCCGCCGCTGTGGCGGTGCGCCAGCACGGCCAGGGTCATGCTGTCGACGCCGCCGCTGACCGCCACCGCGATGGGGCCGAGCCCGTCCAGCACGTCCTCGAGCCGGGTTCGATCCGCGCTCATCCCTCGTCCCGCTCCACTGCTTCCTCCGCCGCCCGTCGCCGGGCCTTGCGCGCCTTGTGCCCGTCGAGATCGGCCACGTCGTCGGCCTCGGCCTTGGCCGTGCGGCCACCGGGCCGGTCGACCGCCTTCACCCGCATCGTCCGGTCCCCGGCCGCGACCTCGACCATGCGCCGCGGCAGCACCGCCCGGGCCTGGACCGAATGGCGCAGGCCGATGGTCGTGGTCTCGGCGAAGCACAGGCGCAAGACGTCTTCGCATGCCTCCGGCCGTGCCAGCAGGCGGAGATGCGCCATCATCCGCCCCTTCTTGCCGAAGACCGGGGCCTGGACCGCGTCCAGCACCGCCGGATGGCTCCGCAGCCGGTCCAGCGCCAGCGCCAGCTCCTCGCCCGATTGGTCGTCGATCTCGCACTCCACCACCAGCACCTGGTCGGCCTCGAAGCCCGGAGCATCCTCCGTCGGGTCGAAGCGCAGCACCCGCACGCAGTTGCTGAGGCCGGGCAGGATGCGCGTGCCGAAGCCGATGCCGGTGCCGCCCAGGATCCGCGGCTGCGGCGCCGGCCGGGCGGCGTCGCCGCAGAGATGGCGCAGGATCGCGGCACCGGTCGGGGTGACGCGCTCGCCGCCGACGCCGTCGTCGACCACGGCGAAGCCCTGCAGCAGCAGCGCGGTGGCCGGGGCCGGCACCGGCAGCGGCCCATGCGCCGTGCGCACCCGGCCGGAGCCGAGCGGCACGGCGCCGACGGTCCAGCGGGTCGCCCCGACGGCGGCGATCAGATGCGCGGCGCCGACGATGTCGGCAATCGAATCCCAGGCCCCGACCTCGTGGAAGCTGACCGCCTCGACCGGCACGCCGTGCACCCGCGCCTCGGCCTGCGCCAGGTGCCGAAAGATGGCGAGGGCGTGCCCGCGGACCGCCGGGTCGAGACCCGAGCCCTCCAGCTCCTCGCGGATCCGGCGCCAGGCGACATGGTCGTGGCCGCCCCCCGCCCCGCCCGGTCGCTCGACCAGGAAGCGACGGCCCGCCAGCACGCCGTCATTGTGCGGCGCCAGCCGGGCGGCGACGCCGGCCAGCAGCCCGGTCCGGGCCAGCCTGTCGTGCAGCCCGGCCTCGTGCTCCGGGAACAGGTCGAGCATCGCGGCGATGAACATGTCGCCTGCCAGGCCGCCGACCAGATCGAGATGCAGCTCCATGCCCGGACTGTTCCAGATTGCCGGCGCGATCACAATGCGCCGACGATGCGGAGACCGGTGTCCTTGCGCCGCATCGCCGGCGCTGCGATCCTGCCCGCCGCAAGACGGACGACGCGAAGGGCGATATGAGCGGGGCTTCCTCGGTTTTCGACGCGATCAGGAGGGTCCCCAACCTCACGGCCGGCCTGGTCCAGGCGCTGGAGGCCCGGATCACGTCCGGCGACCTCGCGCCAGGCCAGCGCCTGCCGACCGAACAGGCCATCGTCAACGCCACTGGCGTCAGCCGCACCGTGGTACGCGAGGCTCTCGCCTCGCTGCGCGCCCGCGGCCTGATCACCACCCGCCAGGGTCTCGGCGCCTTCGTGGCCGAGACCGCGCCGGCCCGGTCCTTCGCCATCGACGCGGAGAAGCTGCAATCGATCGGCGACGTGCTGCAGGTGCTGGAGCTGCGGCTGAGCATCGAGGTCGAGGCCGCCGGGCTGGCCGCCGAGCGGCGCGGCCCGGAGGAGCTGGCGCGCATCGAGACTGCCCAGGCGGCGTTCCTGGCGGCGATCTCGGCGCCGGGGGCCGATGCCGAGACGGTCGGGTTGGGCGAGGATCTGGCCGTCCACCACGCCATCCTGGCCGCCACCGGCAACGCCTATTTCGCCCGGGTGTTCGACGTCTTCAACGTGGTCATGCCGCGCCAGCGCATCCCGGTCGCGACCCTGTCGCAGGCGGAGCGCGAGCGCCATCTGCGCCGGGTCGGGCAGGAGCACCAGGCGATCCTGGCCGCGATCCGCGCCGGCGACGCCGCCGCGGCCCGCCGGGCGATGCGCGCGCACCTGACCCGCGCCCGGGACCGCTACGCGGCCCTGCGGTCGGAGGCGAAGGCGGCGCCCTGACGGCCCCTCACCCTGCCGCATGATACGGGATGACGTACGGCCCTTCCGGGATGATCGCCACCGCCGGGTCGTTCGACCGCGCCACGCTGGCGGCGATGGCGGCGTCGATGTCGTCGACGAGAGCCGTGCCGGTGATGCCCCGCTCCGCCGCGCCGAGGCCGGTGGTGTAGAGCTCCACCCGGCCGAGGCGCAGCGACTTCAGCTGCATCTCGGTTTGCCACTCGTCGATCTCGGCCAGGGACTTCGCCGTCAGCGTCGCCAGGAACCGCTCCGGCCCCAGCTCGACCAGCCGGGTCTGGGCCGCGCGGAACTCCGGGGAGCCGAAGCCCTCGGAGCATTCCGAGGCGATGATCAGCGTGCCGCCCGGTTCAAGGATGTCGAGCGGCGTCACCATGCCCTTGATCGTCTGGTAGTAGGTCTTGTCCAGCGGATAGCCGGCCGAGGAGGTCACCACCGTCCTGAACTTGCGCGGCACCGGCACTCGCGTCGCGCCGCTGACGAAGTCCACCGCGGCGGCGTGGCTGGCGATGATCTCGCCGAAGGTGACGCAGACCAGGTCGCGATCCTCGTCGATCACCGTGTTCAGGGCGTAGACCTCGCCCAACATGCGGACGATCTCGAGTTGCTCCTCATGCAGCGGGTTGCCGACCAGGTTGCACTGGACCGCGAGCGGATCCTCCATGAACCGGGCTGAATGGAAGGTGCGGATGGTCTCGTGATGGGCGACGCCGGGGGCGATCACCTTGCGGCCGCCGGACCAGCCGGCCATGAAATGCGGCTCGACCAGCCCGGTGGCGATGCGCAGATCGGCCTCGACGAACTGGCGGTCGATCCGGACCGGCGTGCCGCGCGTCGCGGTGCGGCCGAAATCGACATGGGCGGCGGCGTCGCGGGCGTCGTGGTTGTCGACCCGCACATGCTCCAGCACCCAGGGGTCGCCCACCAGCTCCGCCAGCTCCTCGCCCAGGTTCGGCCGGTGCAGGCCGGTGGCGACCAGGATGCTGATGCGGTCCAGCGGGATGCCGGAGGACACCATGGTCTCGACCATCGGCCGCAGGAACAGCCGGTTCGGCACCGGCCTAGTGATGTCGCAGATCAGGATGCAGGCGCTGCGCCGGCCGCGCGCCAGCTCGGCCAGGCCGGGCGCACCGATCGGCTGCGCCAGCGCCTGGCGGATGGCGCCCCGCGGGTCGGGCAGCTTCGGCAGCGCCCGCTTGCGCACCACGGTCGCCTGCGCCCCCGTCGGCAGGCGGATCGGCAGGTGGCCGCGGCCATAGGAAAGGCTGAGTGTGCTCACGACGCTGCTCCGCTTCGCTGATTGCCGCGGATGATGGCCCCGATCTCCGTCGCCATCAATGGCGACGGGTCGTAGCGGCAGACGCCGTGTGATCAGTCCGCCCGGCCGGACGCGGCCCAGGTCTCCGCGATCGCGATCCCCTGCTCGAACCGCCCGCCGTCAACGCTGCGGCCGGCTTCGCGCCATGAGTCCGGCGGCCGCTTCGTCAGCCGCCAGATCGGCCGGGGTCACCGAGGTCAGCCGGCCGAGCCGCGGCGCCAGCCAGGCCCGCAGATCGTCCATGACGCTGAAGACCACCGGGACGAAGACGAGGCTGAGCAGGGTCGAGGTGACCAGGCCGCCGATCACCGCGACCGCCATCGGCGCCCGGAAGCCGGCATCGGCGCCGATGCCGAGCGCGGCCGGCGCCATGCCGGCGACCATGGCGAGCGTGGTCATGACGATCGGGCGCGCCCGCATCGCCCCGGCCTCCAGGAGCGCGGCCCGGCGCGGCAGGCCCCGGCGCCGGGCCTCGATGGCGAAGTCGACCAGCAGGATCGAGTTCTTGCCGACGATGCCCATCAGCATCAGGAGGCCGATGGTCGAGGACAGGTCGAGCGCCGCCCCGTACAGCAGCAAGGCCAGCAGCGCCCCGCCGACCGACAGCGGCAGGGCGACGAGGATCGTCACCGGCTGCAGGAAGTCCCGGAACAGCAGGATCAGCACCGCCAGCATCAGCAGCACGCCGGTGCCCATGGCCAGGGCGAAGTTGGCGAACATCTCTGCCATGTATTCGGCGTCGCCATAAGGCACCTCCTGCACGCCCGGCGGCAGCGCCGCCATGGCCGGGAGTGCGGCCACGGCCGCCAACGCCGTGCCGAGGGGGACGCCGTTCAGGTCCGCCTCGACCGCGACGCGCCGCTTGCGGTCGAGGCGCTCGATCTCGGCCTCGCCGCTGCCGAAGCCGAGATCGGCGACCGAGGTCAGGGGCACCGCCGTCCCGCCGTCGCCGAGAATCCGCAACTGTCGCAGCACCTCGGGATCGGCCCGGGCGCCGCTGGCGATCAGGACGCGGATCGGGATCTGCCGGTCGGCCAGGTTGAACTTGGCCGAGTTGGCGTTGGTGTCGCCCACCGTCGCGATCCGCGCCATGGTGCCGATCGCCTCGACCGAGACGCCCAGCCGGGCCGCCTCGTCGAAGCGCGGCCGGATCAGCAATTCGGGCTGGGGCAGCGGTTCGCTCGACTGCACATTGGCGAGCTGCGGGAGGCCGCGCATCTGGGCCTCCAGCGCGCGGGCGGTCTCGGCCAGCAGCCCCGGATCATCGCCCGCCAGGATGACCGACACGTCCTTGGCCCCGCCATCGTTGAGGAAGGCGAAGCGGATGTCGGGGACCGCCGCGACCAGCGGGCGCACCGCCCGTTCGAACTGCTTGCGCGTCATCCCGCGCTCGGCACGCGGCCTCAGGCGGATGATGACCGTGGCGTCGTTGACGGCCGAGGTCATCACCAGGACGTGGGCGACCTCCGGCCGCTCGCGCAGCGCCGCCGCGATCCGGCCGGTGACGCGGTCGGTCTCGGCCAGCGCCGTTCCCGGCGGCAGCTCGACTTTGAGCTGCGAGACGTTGCTGTCGCTCTCCGGCAGGAAGCCCGACGGCAGCAGCGGCGCCAGCATCAGCGAGGCGACGAAGATCGCCGCGGCGATGCCGAGCGTCATGCGCCGGTGGTCGAGCGTCCAGCCCAGCAACCGGACATAGCGGTCGCCCAGCCACGACCGCCGGCCAGGGGCCGCCTCGGCCGCCGCCGGCTTGGGCTGCAGCAGATAGGCGGCCATCAGCGGCGTCACCAGCCGCGCCACCAGGAGCGACGCCAGGACGGCGATGGCGACGGTCAGCCCGAATTGCCGGAAATACTGCCCAACCACGCCGCCGATGAAGCTGACCGGCGTGAACACGGCCACGATGGTCAGCGTCGTCGCCACCACGGCGAGGCCGATCGCGTCCGCCGCGTCGATCGCGGCGCGGTAGGGCCGCTTGCCCTGATGGATATGCCGGTCGATGTTCTCGACCTCGACGATGGCGTCGTCGACCAGGATGCCGATCACGAGGGTCAGCGCCAGCAGGCTGATGCTGTTGAGGGTGAAGCCGAACACTAGCATGGCGACGAAGGTCGGCAGGATCGACAGCGGCATGGCCAGGGCCGCGATCAGCGTCGCCCGCCAGTCGCGCAGGAAGACGAAGACGACCAGCACGGTCAGCAGCGCGCCTTCCAGCAGCGTGTGCATGGCCGCGTCGTAGCTTTCATAGGTGTATTCGACGGTGGAGATCACCTCCTCGATCGCCACCCCGGGCATGCGGGCGCCGATCTCGGCCAGCCTGCCGGCCACGGCCGCGGCCACCTCCGTGTCGCTCGATCCCTTGGCGCGGGAGACGGAGAAGCCGACCACGGGATCGCCGTCATAGCGTGAGAAGCTGCGGGCTTCGGCCGCGCCGTCGCTGACCCGGGCGAGGTCGGACAGCGCCGCCCAGCGTCCGCCCGGCAAAGCGATCGGCCTCTCCGCGAGGGCTTCCACGCTGCCGGCGGCGCCGAGGGTGCGGATCGACTGCTCGCGGCCGGCGACGTCGCTGCGCCCGCCCGGGACGTCGGCGTTGCGGGCGCGGAGCTGGGCATTGACCTCGGTGGCCGAGATGCCGAGCGCGGCGAGGCGGTCCGGATCGAGCTCGACCCGGATCTCGCGGTCGACCCCGCCCAGCCGCTGCACGCGCTGGACGCCGGGGACCGTCAGCAGCTCGCGCCCGATCGTGTCCTCGACGAACCAGGACAGCGCCAGCGGCGTCATCCCCGGAGCGCGTACCACATAGTAGAGGATCGCGCCGCCTTCGACGTCGAGGCGGGCCACGACCGGCTCCTCGATCGCCTGCGGCAGGTCCGACCGGATCTGGGCCACGGCGTCGCGCACATCGTTGGTGGCCCGGTCCGGGTCGACACCGAGCCGGAACTCCACCGTCGTCTGGGACGAGCCGCGCGATACGGTCGACTGGATATGGCGGACGCCGGCCAGGCCGGCGATGGCGCCCTCCACCCGCCGGGGGACCTGGGTCTCCAGCTCGGCCGGCGCCGCATCGGCCTGGGGGACCGTCACGGGCACGACCGGGAAGGAGATCGGCGGGTTGGCGTTCACCGGCAGGCGCAGGAACGCGGTCCACCCCGCCGCGACCAGCGCGAGAAAGAGGACGATGGTCGGCACCGGCCGGCGGATCGCCCAGGAGGAGATGCCGCCGGTCATCGCCGAGCCTCCGCGGCGCCGGGCGAAAGCGGAGCGACCCGCTCCCCGTCGCGGATGAAGGCGCCGGCGGCCGCGACCACCCGGTCGCCGGCGGCCAGCCCGGACCGGATCTCGACCCGGCCGTCCTGCCGCGCCCCGGTCTGCACCGCACGCCGGACAACTCGGTCATCGGCACCGACGACGAACCCCGCGGCGCCGCCGTCATGGGGGCCGTGAGTCACCGCCCCCTCGCCCACCGTCAGCACCTCGCGCTCGCCGACCCGCACGAGGCGGCGGGCGAAGATGCCGGGGCGCAGGTCGGGGCCGGGCGGCAGGGCGATGCGGGCGACGCCGAGCCGCGTCTGCCGGTCGACCTTGGGCGCGACGAGGCGGACACGGCCGTCCACCGCGCGGTCCAGCCCGGTGGCGCGGACCTGCGCCGCCTGGCCGGCGGCGATCCGGGGCAGGTCGGCCTCCGGCACCTCGGCCTCCAGCTCGACCTCGCCGCCGCGGATCAGCCGGACCAGCGGCTCGCTTCCGGCCATCGCCCCGATCCGCGCCAGGCGTTCGGAGACGATGCCGTCGGCCGGCGCCCGGATCACCGCCCGCTCCAGCCGCGACTGCGCCTCGACCAGCTGGGCGTCCGCCTGGGCCAGTTCGGCCTCGGCGGCGCTCAGCGCGTGCCGGGCGGCCAGGAAGGCCGTCCGGCGCGCGCCATGTTCCTCCCGGCTCAGCGCATTGGCGGCGACGAGCTGCTCCGCCCGGCGGGCCTTCGCCTCGGCATCCGACAGCATCGCCCCCTGCTGCGCCGCCGCCGACCGGGCACGGGCGACGCGGCCTTCGGCGTCGCGCCGCTGGGCCTCGAGGATGTCGGTCTCCAGCCGCAGCAGCACCTGGCCCGCGGCGACGTGGTCGCCCTCCTCCACCAGCACCTCGGCGACGCGCTGGCCGTCGACCGCGGTGCCGATCGCGATCTCGTCGCGCGCCACCAGCGTCCCCGTGACCGGCACGACCACATCCAGCCGCCGCAGCGCCGCGATCTCGGTGGTGACGGTGCGCGGCGCGGCCTCGGCCGCCGGCACGGGGGCCGGCCCCTCATCGGAGGCGTCGAGCAGCGCCGCCCCGGCGGCCACGGCAACGACGGCGACACCGAGGAACAGCAGGATGCGGCGCGCGCGCGGACGCCGCGCGCCGGGCTGCGAGGGACTGTCGTTCGTCATCGTGTCACCGCAGGCGATGGATGATGGGAGGGGCGTCCGGCATCGAGCTGCCGCAGCCCGGGCAGGCCGGCGGCCAGTAGAGTGATGGCGCCGAGCGCGACGGCGAGCGCGAGCAGGACCGGCGCGGCGCCGAGGAGCTCGACCACGGCGCCGGCCGCAACGATGGCGGCCGGGATCGCCGCCAGCTCGATCGCATCGGCGATGCCGAGGGCGCGGCCGCGCAGCCGGACCGGCACGCGCTTCAGGGTCGCGGTCGCGACGATCGGGCCGATCGGCCCGGTGGCGAAGCCGGCCAGCGCGCCGGCCGCGACCAGGACCGGAATGGGCGGCGCGAAGGTCAGCACCAGCATGGCCAGTGTCTCGACCGCGCAGCCGGCCAGCAGCACCAGGCGGCCGCGGACGCGATGCGACCAGGCGGCATAGGCCAGCGTGCCGGCGATGGCGCCGCCGCCGGCCGCGGACAGGAACAGGCCGAGGCTGGCCGCGCCCTGCCCGGTCTCGCGGAAGAAGGCCGGCATCACCACCGCCTCGAGCGCGCCGAAGGCGACGCCGAACAGCGTGCCGAGCAGGATCAGGCTGCGCATCAGCGGATCGCGCAGCAGGAAGCGCGCGCCTTCGAGCGCACCGGCAATGCCGGTTGGGGCCGGTCCCGACCGGCTCGTCTTGCGGCGCGCCGGCAGGGAGACGACGTCGAGGATCGCCGCGGCCAGCGAGCAGGCGGCGGTCAGCCACAGCGTGTCGCCGATGCCGACCAGCGCGATCATGGCGCCGGCCAGGGCCGGCCCGACCAGCACGCTGGCATTCTCCACCAACTCGTCGACCGCCTTGATCCGCTCCAGCCGGAAGCCGGCGAGGCGCGCGAGCTCCGGATGCCGGCTCTCGGCGGCGATGCCGGCCGGCCCGTCCATGAGCGAGCCGACCGCGATCAGCGCGATGAGCCCGCCGATGCCGAGCGCGTCCAGGTGGTGCAGCAGGGGGACGGCCGCGACCGAGAGCGCACTGGCTAGGTCCCCGCCGACGGCGATCCAGCGTGGGCTGAAGCGGTCGACCAGGCCGCCGCCGACCAGCATGCCGGCGATCAGCGGCACCATGCCGGCCGCGGCGGCGATGCCGGTCCACAGCGGGCTGCCGGTCAGGGTCAGGACGAACCAGGGCAGCGCCACCATGGCGACCGAATTGCCGATCGCAGACAGCCCGCCCGCGGCGATGCTGCCGAGCACCGGCAGGCGGCGCCGGTACGCGATTGGAGAGCGGACGGGCCGCATCAGGAACACCATTGCTTCGAAAACCGGATTGCCGCTGTTGCGGCCTAGGCGGCGGTCTCGCTGCCCGTCATGCTTGCCCCCCGGGCCGAAGGAAGCGCTCGACGATCAGGCGCAGCATCGGCGCCTGCTCCAGCGGCTTGAAGCCGGGGTCGATCGAGAGGCGGGAGAAAACGCCGTCGACCAGAGCCATGATCCAGGTGGCCGTCGCGTCGGGGTCGAGGCCGGCATCGACCTGGCCGCGCGCAATCGCCCGGCGCACGACCTGCGCCAGGCCGGCCCGGGCCTCGGCGTCCGACGCCGTCACCACCGCACCGATCGCGGGGTTGCGGATGGACTCGGCCGCGATCTCCAGGATCAGGCGCACGGTGGTCTCGTCCACCGCGTATTCCAGCGAGCTGTCGAGGAAGCCGAGGATCGCGCCGAACTGGTCCTCCACCGCATCGAGACCGGCGAAATAGGCGGCAGTCTCGCGCCGGTCTTCCGCCACGATCGCCTCGATGATCGCTTCCTTGTTGGCGAAGTAGTGGAAGATGTTGCCCGAGCTCATCCCCGCCTCGGCGCAGATCTGCGCCGTGGTGGTCTGGTGGAAGCCGTTGCGGGCGAAGCAGACGATCGCCGCCTCCAGGATCTCCCGCCGCCGGGCCTCATATCTCTCGGGGTCGAGCTTGCGCCCCATCTCTGCGACTCGAATTAATTAAGCACTCAATCTATTAATTTGAACGCAGGCGGCCGTCAAGTGCGATGGCTCTTGACCGCGGCGCCGGAGGACCGTCATCCTATCCATGGCCCGCCCCCAGCCGGTACCAGCCCGGCCCCACCACGCCAGAGCGACCGGGCTCGAGGCGGGGAAGGCAGGCCCGAGAGGTCACGACCCCAAATGCATGCATTGTGGTTCCGGACGACGGCCGCCGCCGTCGCCGCGGCGAGCGTCCTTGCGGTCTGGTCCGCGAGCGCCCTGGCCTTCACCCGGCCGCCCGCGAACGGGCAATTCGACTACCAGATCGGCGGCGCCTATGCCGCCGCGGCCGGCGTCGCCATCGTCGACCGCGACCGGCTGGCGGCGCCCGCCCCGGGCAAATACAGCATCTGCTACGTCAATGCGTTCCAGACCCAGCCCGGCGACGCGGTGTGGTGGACGCAGAACCACTCCAACCTGCTGGTCAAGAAGGACGGCAAATACGTGATCGATCCGGATTGGCCGGACGAGTACATCCTCGACACCTCCACGGCGGCCAAGCGCACCGCGCTGATGGCCATCGTCGGGCCCTGGATCGACAAATGCGCGGCCGACGGCTTCAAGGCGGTCGAGCCCGACAATCTCGATTCCTGGACCCGTTCCAAGGGCGTGCTGAGCAAGGCCGGCAACACCGCCTTCGCCAAGCTGTTGGTCCAGCGCGCCCATGCCGCCAACATCGCGATCGCGCAGAAGAACACCAGCGAGCTGGCGCCGATCGGGATCTCGCAGATCGGCTTCGACTTCGCGATCGTCGAGGAATGCCAGGTGTGGTCGGAGTGCGAGGCCTTCACCGACGTCTACGGCAACCAGGTCTACGAGATCGAGTACAACGACAACGATCGGGACGCGGACGGCAACCCGGTCGACCCGATCAGCTTCTTCAACGCCGCCTGCGCCGCGCGCGGCAGCAAGATCTCGATCATCTACCGCGACCGGGACGTGGTCCCGGCCGGCGATTCCGATTACGAGTACAAATGGTGCTGAGCGGCTGAGCCGCGCTCGCCGGATCCGAACGAGTCCCCTTCCCTCCCGGGAAGGACATCGGCCGGATAACGCCATTGCGCACGGTACCCAGGGTGAGGGCGGCGTCGATCTCCGGCTGATCGAGCATCCGCTCCAGACTCTCGACCGACATCATCTCAACAACGTGACTTCTCTCGAGTACTTTCGAGGCAATGAGCCGCGCCCACGCCCCGCAAGGTGATCCAGTGCGGCTTCTTTAGGGTTGATCGTATTGCAGACGCCATCTTCAATCGGCGTGATTTTCCTGGGCCGGTCACCTGCAAAGCGCCGGACTGAAACAGGCAACAACGGTGACGTCAATTACCGCTTCTGGAGTAGATTTATGGGTATTCTACTGATCGACCTAAAAGCACAGAATGCATCCCTGCGCGATTCACTCGAAGATGCAGCCATTCGTGTCCTCAGATCTGGCAGATATGGCCTTGGCGATGAGGTTGATGTATTCCAAAATCAGTTCGCGAATTATTGCAACAGCTCACATGCTATAGCAGTAAACTCCGGAACCTCCGCGCTGCATCTCGCATTGCTGGCTTGCGGCATCGGACAAGGCGATGAAGTCATTACGGTGGCATTCACATTTGTGGCGACCATCGCCGCAATCCAATATACCGGTGCGCGCCCGGTTCTCGTGGACATCGAGCCTCATGCATGGACAATCGATGCCGAGGCTGTCCGGGCCGCGGTCACACCACGCACGAAGGCGATCATTCCCGTGCACCTGCATGGGCGCCCGGCCGATATGACAGCCCTTGCGGCTTTGGCGAAAGCGCACGGCCTCTGGCTGATCGAGGACGCATCGCAAGCCCACGGCGCCCTCCACAACGGACGCCGCGTCGGAGGGATCGGCGACATCGGCACCTTCAGCTTTTACCCGTCAAAGCCGCTTGGCGCACTCGGGGAAGGCGGCGCCGTCATCACCAACAATCCCGAATTGGCCGAACGCATCCGCCTGCTGCGCCATTGGGGGCAGGATCGACCAAACGAACATGCCCTCGCCGGCTTCAATATGAGAATGGACGCCATACAGGCGGCCATGCTGCGGGTGAAGCTCGACCATGTGGACCGCTGGTCGGCCGCGCGGGCCTGCCATGCCCGACGATATCGCGAAGGGCTGGGAGACAGCATCGCCTATCATCCGACGGCGTTTGCGGGGTGCAGCGACGTCCATCATGTGTTTGCGATCGAAGTCTCCGACCGCGACCGAGTGCGGGCCGCACTCACGGCTGCGGGGATCGAGACCGGGATTCACTATCCGCGGCCGGTGCACCTGCAGCCCGCCTACGCCAATCTCGGCTACCGGCGAGGTGATTTTCCGATCGCCGAGCGCGTATCCGAAAGAACCCTGTCTCTGCCGATGTTCGCCGAGATGACGGAGCAGCAGGTCGACGAGGTCTGTCGTGCGACGCGGCAAGCCATTCGGCAATCCGAGTCCATACCCGACCCGGGCATCGGCATCGAGGACACCAAGCTTGGAGATGCGGCAGAGACGCGCGCCCTTTCCCGCTCTGCGCCGCTACCGCAGCATGCCAAACCGGTTTAGCGCGATATGGATCATATGGCCGAGAGCGAATTTGTTGGCGTCGTAAGGCAGATCGCAATTTTTACATGCATCGATGCTTTCCGGCTTCCGGGCGAGCAAGACTGCACGCATTTGCTGATATCTCGGCCCATTCCAGATCGAAGGAAGGCTGTCGGTGATGAGATTGCCCAGCACCGTTTTGTGTCGCAGGTCCCGACAGCAGGCGACCACATCGCCGTTCGACGCCACGTACAGCGACATCCAGGGATAAGGGCACAGATTGTAGGTGCGGTTGGCGGCCTTCTTCCGCGCAGCCAGCTCCGGAACGTGTCCACAGGCGTTGTGGAACGTCCGCGTCTTGAAGGTTATGCCCCGACATCCGGAAAATATGCGTTTCAGGTCGGAGAACCGCCTTTCCAACACATCGGCATCATCGATCGCAAAGGACGAGATGTCGGTCAGTTGGACGCTGATATGCGCGAGAGCCCTGTCGTTCGCCACGCCCAGAATGTTGCGTCTGATCCGTTCCCAGGACCCCGCCTGGCCGCGATGCTTTTCAAAGAGCGCTTCGTCTGAACAGAAATCGACATGAAGGACATAGCGCGCTCCGTTCTGTCGCGGCAGCGTGGATAGCCTTGCCGGCGTACAGTAAAAGCCGTTCGTTGCGAAGATGAAGTGGCGCCAGCCAAGCTTGACAGCTAGAGCGCAGATATCATCGAAATTGCGATTCAGGAACGGCTCACCGTCGAGCGTCCAGTGCATCACATCCGTCTTGACGCCGCCTTCGCGAAGCCGAGTCAGCATCAGTTCCGCCGCGTCCGGGTCCAACATGGTGCGCGCGACATGATCGAAGTGCTTGGGATCCGATTGCGGGCAGAATGCGCATTTGAAGTTGCAGCTGTTGGTCAGCTCCAAGGAGATTTCCTCGGGCGCATACCCCAGCACGGTGTCGCCGCGGATTTTCCAGGACAGTCCGGCCCTGGCATAGCGCATGGTGCGAGCCAGGGCTTTCCTGGCGCGGCCGAGAGGCTCAGTAGACACCGCGGCCGCCCATCACCGCCCTGAAGGTCCGGCGAATAATCAAGAACTCCAAGCCCGGCGTCCATTCCATGACGTATCGCAGGTCGAGAGCAATGAGATCGGCAAAGCTGGTGTCGTTGCGCCCCGATACCTGCCAGAGACCGGTTATTCCAGGCCGTGCCCAATGGCGTTTCCGAGCCCATTCGCCATAACCGTCATACGGAAAGGGGCCTTGCTCGAAATCGCGGACATCGAACGGCCTTGGTCCGATCAGGCTCATGTTGCCCAGAAGGACATTCAAGAGCTGCGGGGTCTCGTCGATGCTGTAGCGGCGCAGAAACCTGCCGAGGCGAGTAATGCGAGGATCATGCCGCGGCACGTAAAGGAACGGAACCTCCGCATTGTCGCCGGGATTGGCGGGCGGGCTGCCCTTTTTCATGCTGCGGAACTTGTAGATCGTAAAAGGCTTGCCGTTCCAGCCGATCCGGCGCTGGCAAAAGAACGGCATTCCCCGCAAGTCCAGCGCGACGAGAATGGCGACGAGGGCGAATGGCAGCGCCAGCGCCACCAGCAGGACCGCCGAGACGGCGACGTCAAAAACGCGCTTGCCCGAAGTCGGAACGCGGGATGCGGTGGTCGGTGGAGTCGTCATCTTCGCGGCTGTGCTTCCCGCGTCAGAAGAAACGCTGTCTTCCGACGCATATCCCGGATGAAATCCCGCGGCCCCATCATCCGAAGAAGCTTGATGGCGTACAGAGACAGCGCCAGAGGATTCTTCAGCAGCTTGCGGATCTTCAGCCGGCGCGCCTGGGTCATGGCCCAGACCAGGTCGGTCTCGCTCAGATCCCGGTATCTCAGGACGGACGAGCCCTGCCCTTCGTATTCGTTCCAATTGGTCGTTCGCAGCCAGCCGTTTCTCTGCGCCTGCTCAAACAGCTCCGTTCCGGGGATCGGGACGGCGATGGAGCTTGAAAGGATGTCGTCTTGAGCGAAGCCGCTGCCTGCAAGGTCCTTTCCAGGGTCTGCCGCGTTTCGCCCGGAAGTCCGAAGACGTAGCTGGCATGGGTCAGCAGGCCGGCCCGGCGGCAGCGCCGGACCAGCGCTTCCACGGCCTCGCGACGAACCTTCTTCCGTGCCGCGAGCCCGATCTCCGGATCGAAAGTCTCGACCCCGAACTTAACCCCCGAACACCCGGCCCGCTTCATTCGTCTCAAGGTCTCTTCGGAAATGCCTCGATCGATCCAGCACGACCAATGCAGCCGGACAGGGAGAGAACCCATCAACTCCGATATCTCGATGGCGCGCTTTTCCGTAAAGAATGAGTCATCAAAGAAAATCTCCTTGATCCCATGGTCGGCGGCCAGCGTCAGGATTTCCTCGCGCACATTCTCCAGCGGACGGTAGCGGAACCGCGAGGGCCAGCCATAGTTGAGGGAAGCCTCAACGCAGAATGTGCACTGGAACGAACAGCCGCGCGATGTCATCACGGCAGCGTTGGGAAAGAAGCGAGCAGATGGCTCACTGTATTTCTGGACCGTCAAGGGGTCTCTGTAGGGCGGCGGCAAATCGCCGAGATCCAGAGCTTCCCGTCGACCTCCATTGATGAACTGCCCCTCCCGCAGATAGGCTAGGCCCTTCATCTGGGTCTCAGGCGCCTGGCCGGCATTCAGGCGCCGGCAGAGGTCGAGGAGGGTTTTTTCGTATTCGCCGATCAAAACGAAATCGGCGCGGCTAGAGCGCAATACGTCCTCCGGCATCGCGGTGGCGTGCTGCCCGGAAAGACAGACGGTCACCTCGGGACGAAGCTCCTTGATCGCGTCGCAGAAGCCGAGATCGTATTCGACGGAGGCTGTCGAGGTCTCCAGAACGACAACGTCGTAATCGCGGTCCGCGATGTGCCGCAGCGTCTGCTCCTTCCGCTCCCCCAAGGCGATGCTGTCGCGCAGAACGGCCTTAACATCGTTGGCATTGAGGTAGCTGGTGGCGCATGCAAGTGCGTAGGGAAAGGAATAAAACGGCATCGAGCGGTCACGCTTGCGGATCTGCGCCCAGCGGACCCCCGCACGAAGGCCGTACTCGTCCTCGCTTTCGATCCAGGGCTGATTCAGCAACAACACGCTCATGTCGAGGCGACCTTTCCAGTCAGCAACGCCATGCGATGTTTCCAGAAGAATATTGCGATATTGCAAAAATGAACGATGGAAAGGCGACCGAAGCGTTTGCTGCTGCTTTGGCGATAGACGTGAGTGATCGTAACGTTCGGAAGGTAATAGTTCTTGTAACCGCTAAGACGGGCGCGATAGCACCATTCAAGATCTTCACAATAGAACGGCTGCAGCAGCGTTCTGTCGAGCGCGCCGATCCGGTCAATGACCTGTCTGCGCATGAAGAAAAAGGCGGTGATGAACCAGTCCACTTCGACCGGCCGATCGTGCCGCAGGTCGTTCATCAGATACCGTTCGACAGATCGCAGACGCGGAAACAGCCTGTCCAGATGGGTAATGCGCCAAAAATAGCTTCGAAGCGTCGGAAAGCGCCGGACATGTGTCTGGTGTGCGCCGTCGGGATAGAGCAGACGGCAGGTTGCAACCGCAGCATCCGCATGAGCGTCCATGAAGCTCACCATGGCAGCCAGCGTGTCAGGCTTCAGAATCGTATCGGGATTGAGCAGGAGGACGTAGCGACCTCTCGCCATCGCTATTCCCCTGTTATTGTTTTCGATAAATCCCAGTTTCGTGGGATTGGTCACGACAGAAATCCGACTGTCGCGATATTTGCGTGCCAGCAGGTCGCCGGTCTGATCCGTGGACGCGTTGTCGAACACGATCAGCTCGAAATCCGCAGAGCTGGCCAGCACCGATGCCAGGCAAGGGTCCAGTTCCTCGCCCTCGTTGGTCGAGATAATCACAATCGATATATCGGGCATACGAATCATCCCCCCACCCCGGATCACTTTAACAGAGGCAGTCGGCGACGCAACGCCATGCCGTTATTTCATCGAAACATGGAAATTCGGCGATGCTGCTGGATAGAATCGGAAGATTGAGGGTGGTAATTTGAGGAGCGGCAGATCAGGGCGGGAGGGGCGCTGCATGCGGATCGGCATCATCGGGTTCGGCTACTGGGGAAAGATACTTTCCCGATGCTTCTCGGAAGTGCCGGCACTCGACGTGTCCTTCATCGCCGATATCGCCCCTCTCAAGCGCGAGGAGGCCCGCCGCCATTTTCCGAATGCTTTGCTCGCGGCGAGCCCGGACGAGCTGTTGGGCAGAGGCAATATGGATGCCGTGGTCATAGCCACGCCGGCCAACACCCATTACGGCATCGCCAAAGCCGCTCTTGAGGCTGGAAGGCATGTCTGGATCGAGAAGCCGATTGCAGAGACGGCGGCCCAGGCACGAGCACTGGTCATGCTGGCGCAGGAGCGCAGACGGGTTCTATTCGTTGATCATACTTTTCTCTACAGTGACAGCATCAGGCTGATCAAGGAAATGCTCGTCCTAAAAGATCTCGAAAACGTCCGGTGCTACGAATCGATTCGAACCAATAAAGGGCAGTGTCGAGAGGATACCTCCATCTTTCACGATCTTGCGATCCATGACCTTGCCATTCTGGACTTCCTCGTCGGTGAGAGCCCTCTCGCCGTCTCCGCAAAAAAACTGCCGACTCAAGGCGCCGCCACGCCTGGCCAGAGGATAGCGCTGACTTATGCGTCAGGCATGAGAGCTGGAATCAACGTGAACTGGTCCGCATCGACCAAAGCCCGGCGCATTGTCATCAGCTCAAATCGGCAGGCCGTCGAGTTCGATGACATGGAGCTCCATCACAAGGTCAGATTCCATGAGCGTCCGCGCCCCGTGGCGGACGAACATGGACTTTGCGGCGTCGACGCAGATCGTCTCAACGGCAGGGTTCTGCCGCTGCACAGCCGAAGGGAAACCTTGGCGAATGCGGTCGAATGTTTTCTGCGTTGCGTGCGAACAGGAGAAAGACCCGTGTCTGACGGTTGGCAAGGCGTGCGGCTCGCCGCCATCGTCGACGCGTGCATGTCCTCTGCCGAAGCGGGTGGGACGTGGATCGAGGCGGCTCCACCCTACGAGATGGCTTGCCGGCAGGACGCCTAGGACGCCCGGATCAGCCCGATCTTCGACGCGGGCACCAGATACACGTTTTGCTCGGAAATCTCCCCTGCCCGAAACGCGCCGTCGAAGCGCCAGACCTGATAGCTCCAGTCCGACAGCAGCCCGAGCACCTTTTCTATATCCAGGACCTGGCTTTCCGCGAAAATGATGGGCTGCGATGACGCGATCGTGGCCAAGCCACCGGCGATCACATCGTATTCGTGCCCCTGCACGTCGATCTTGATGAAGAAGGGATCGAGGCCAAGACTGTCCAAGGTCGTGACGCGAACCGCGATCTCACGGATTGCCATGCGTCTGGGATCGAATCCGAACAGGGTGTCCCGGCTGAGCCAGCGGCGCGCCTCCGTCTCGCTCAGGGACGCTAGGCCGTCGAAGGCCAGCCCCCGATAGCTCGGCACGTAGAGCGGAAACTCCCCCGTACGGTCCGCCAGGGCCAGCATGTGGAAGGCGTCCGGCGGGCGGTAGAGATGGGCGATGCGGCGGGCCATTTCGGGATTCGGCTCGAAGCCGTCGATGCGAACGTTTGGACAGATGGCTTTGATGGAGCGGGTGGCCCAGCCGCGATTGGCGCCGACGTCCAGGAACAACGCATTGCCAGGCACATCAATCAGCCGCAATCCGTCCAACTCCCGGTCGTGGGGTGCGCGTATCAGCAGGCGCCATCGGTGCTCGACGGATTTGCCCAGTTCCCGAAGAAACGGGATATGGACCTGGGCCGTGCGGCCGATCTTGCGGAACAGCTGCGCCGGGTCCATGTCGTCATCTCCGACAGCGACTATTCTTCCGGTTAGATGATCGACTCCGCCCATGTTCGGGGGGTCCGCTCGTTGCGGATCTCGATCTCGTAATCGTAGCGGAATTCCTTGGGGCCCTTGGCGCGGATCCAGGCGATGATTTTGGCCAGGCCGTCCCGCAACCTATAGGTGGTCCGATAGCCCAGGAGGCGGCGTGCCTTGTCGGAGGAGCAAAACGCATGCTGCACCTCGAGCGGCCGGGAGGGCACGAAAATCGGTGCCAGCTCGAAGTCGAGCAGGTCGGCAATCTCGCGCGCCAGATCCAGTATGCTCACGACCTGCTCGTCGGGACCAAGATTGAAGACCTCCGACCGAATATCGGGGTCGACGCCAAGACGGACCAGCGAGGGCACGACATCGTCGACAAAGCTGAAGCATCGCCGTTGAGCGCCGTCGCCATAGATGACCGGCTGAAGGCCGCGGAGCATCCTGTTGATCATGATGCTCGCGACATTGCGGTAGGGATCGTCGTAGCGCTGCCGCGGGCCGATAATATTGTGCGGAACTGCGATATTGAACTCCACGCCATGAGCGTCGCAGAGCGTGCGCAGCATCAGCTCGCCAGCACATTTCGACACTGCATAGGGATCGACCGGTCGAGGATCCTGGTCTTCCGTAAAGGGCGGCGGGTTACGGCCATATCGCGCCATGGAGGAGCAATACACGATGCGCTTGACGCCGGCAGCGATGGCCGCGCTGATGAAGCCCGTCGTCGCATTGACGCCGTGCGTGCTGATCAGATGCGGCGAGAATACGCTGAGGCCCTCATGGGCCAATGCGGCGCAATGGTAGGCGACCCGTGTGCCATGGAGCATGTCGGCATAGGCATGCCGGTCGTTGCAGTCGACCATCCGGAAGTTGACCCCGGGCGGCACGTTCTCAACGGCGCCGCCCAGAAGATTGTCGATACCGGCTACCTGCTCACCACGACTCAAGAATGCGTCGGCCAGGTGGCTTCCCAGGAAACCTGCAACGCCGGTGATGAAAATCTTGTCGGTAATTTGACAATCCCCCCAGATGCACCGTCCCCGACGCCCCTCACAGCCATATCAGCCGCGGCGATATTGAATTTCTCAAGATTAGTGCGGCACAAAACCGTTTGCAAACCAAGCTTCGTTATCTTTCATGCCGACTGCAAGGCGCTACGATCGCGGTGACGGATAACAGAGCTTCATCAGAGTCCGTGATCGCGCAAGGGGATTTCCAGTGCGTGCGCGGGGTCCGGTTCAGTTGGGCCCGGCCGCTGGTCGTCCGCTTCAGCGGGGCCCGGAGGCTCCTCGATGCCTCGCCGGCTTCTCCTCCGCGCAAGGACGGCGAGGGGGCGGTCTTCAAAACGGTCGCGCCCGGAGAAGCGGCCGGGCGCAGCCCCTCGCCTGCCCTCTCCCTATTGCGGCCGCAGCCGGAAGTCGTGCCCTTCCGGCAGGGTCTGGCCGCCGTCTACGACGATGGTGGTGCCGGTGATGTAGGCGGCGTCGTCCGAGGCCAGGAAGGCCACCGCAGCCGCGACGTCCTGCGGCGTGCCGAGCCGGCCAAGCGGCACCGCCCGCTCCATCATGGCGATGAACTCGGCGCTGCGGTGCTGCTGCATCCCCTCGGTCAGGATGTTTCCGGGCTCGACCCCGTTGACAGTGATGCCGTAGCCCGAGAACTCCAGCGCCGCGGATTTCAGGAAGCCGTTGATGCCGGCCTTGGTGGCGGCGTAGTGGCCGTGGCCCGGGCTGGTGACGCGCGGGCCCGTGATCGAGGAGGTGAAGATCATCCGCCCCCCTCCCCCCGCCCGCACCGCCGGCAGCGCCGCCCGGGCGGCGAGATAGGTGCCGCGCAGGTTCACCGCCATCACCCGGTCCCACTCCTCGGGCTCGATGTCCTCGATCAGGGTCCAGGGATAGATCGCGGCGTTCTGCACCAGGATGTCGAGCCGGCCGAAGCTATCGACCGCGGCGCGCACGATAGCCTCGGCATGGTCCTTGCGGCTGATGTCGGTGGCGACGAAGCGGCCGCCCAGCCGTTCCGCCGTCGCCATCCCCGCCGCGGCCTCGGTGTCGCCGATCACCACCCGCGCGCCGTCGGCCGCCAGCCGCTCGGCGATGGCGGCGCCGATGCCCCGCGCCGCGCCGATCACGACGGCGACGCGGCCCTCCAGTTTTCCCGGCATGTCCGGTGTCCCTCTTCCTCAGTGATAGCGCGGCAGCAGGTCGCCATGCGCCTCAATCAGATCGTCCACCAGTCGCCAGATCTCGTCGAGGGACAGCTCCGCCGCGGTGTGCGGGTCCAGCATCGCGGCGTGGCGGATGGCGTCCTTGCGCCGGGTCAGCGCCGCCTCGACCACCAGCTGCTGGACGTTGATCGACAGGCGCATGATGCCGGCCAGATGCGCCGGGATGCGGCCGATCCGGATCGGCTGCACGCCGTTGCGATCGACATGGCACGGCACCTCGACCACCGCGGCGTCCGGCAGGTCGGCGATCAAACCGTCGTTGCGGACATTGCCGTAGATCAGGTTGTGCCGGCCGGTGACCATCGCATGCACGATGCCGGCCGCGTATTCGTTGCTGCGGCGGACCGGGATCGGGCTGTCGTCGGCCTCGAGCCCGGCGCGCAGCGCCTGCCATTCGGCGATCAGCGCCTCGCAGCGCCGCGGATATTCGTCGAGCGGCACCTCGTACCGGTCTAAGAGGTCGTCGCGGCCGGCCTTGATGAACCACGGGTTGTACTCGGCGAAATGGATGCTGGATTCGGTGACGAAATGCCCGGTCCGGCGCAGCATGTCGAAGCGCACCGCCTCACCCTCGGGCACGGCCCCACTCTCGGCCAGCGCCTTCAGCCGCGGGTACAGGTCCTCGCGCCCGCCATCGGGCAGCCGCTTCTCGAACTTCAGGAAATAGGCGACGTGGTTGATGCCGGCGCAGAGGTAGTCGAGGTTTTCCGGCGCCTCGCCCAGCCAGCGCGCCATGTCGGCCGAGGTCTCCTGCACGCTGTGGCACAGGCCGACCGAGCGGATGTCCGGCGCCGCCTCGGCGATCGCCCAGCAGTTCATCGCCATCGGGTTGACGTAGTTCATCAGCAGGGCGTTGGGGCAGACCGCACGCATGTCCTCGCAGATCTCCAGCAGCACCGGGATGGTGCGCAGGCCGCGGAAGATGCCGCCGATGCCCAGCGTGTCGCCGATGGTCTGGCGCAGGCCGTAGCGCTTCGGGATCTCGAAATCCGTCACCGTCGCCGGGCGGTAGCCGCCGACCTGCATCATCAGGATGACGAAATCGGCCCCGGCCATGGCCTGGCGCCGGTCCAGCGAGGCCTCGACCTTGAGGTTCTGGAGCCCCAGCGCCTGGCCGATGCGGCGGGCGACGATGGCGGAGGTGTTCAGCCGCTCGCCGTCGATGTCGTGCAGGGACACGACGCTGTCGGCCAGGTCCGGCTGGCTGAGGATGTCGCCGATGATCGACTGGGCGAACACGGTGCTGCCCGCACCGATGAGACAGATCTTGGCCATGGGAGGTCTTTCTTGGAGGGAGCTATTTCAGGCCGGACAGCGCCATGCCTTCGATGAAGTGCCGCTGGGCCAGGGTGAAGGCGATCAGGATCGGGGCGATGCTGACCAGGACGGCGGCCATCATCACGGTCCATTGCGCGGCGTATTGCTGCTGCATCAGCGCCAGCCCGACCGGCAGCGTCGTCTTCTCCAGGTCGCTCGGCAGGTAGATCAGGGCGCTGAACAGGTCGTTCCAGGAGCCGAGGAAGGCGAAGATCGCCAGCGCCGCCAGGGCCGGCCGGGCCAGCGGCAGGTAGATCCGCCACCAGATCGTCAGCAGCGACGCGCCGTCCATGCGCGCGGCCTCGGCCAGCTCGATCGGGATGGTCAGGAAGTACTGGCGCAGCAGGAAGCAGCCGAAGGCGCCGCCCAGGAACCCCGGCAGGTACAAGGGCGCCTGGGTGCCGTAGAGGCCGAGGAACTTGAAGATCACGAATTGCGGGATCGAGGCCATCTGCGCCGGGATCATCAGCGTCACCAGCAGAGCCACGAACAGCGCCTGCCGGCCGGGGAAGCGGACCACGGCGAAGACGAAGGCGCCCATCGAGCAGGTCAGCAGCTGTCCGACGGTGGAGATCGCGGCGACCTTCAGGCTGTTCCACAAGAGGCCGTCGAAGGGGATGATCCGCCACAGCGACAGGTAGTTCTCGACCGTCGGGTGCGGCGGGATCAGGGCGTGGCCGAACTGGTCGGCCGGCAGCTTCAGCGAGGTCGAGACCATCCAGGCGAAGGGCCCGACCATCAGCACCGCGCCGGCGATCAGCACGGCATAGGCCAGGGCGTCGACGCCGAGGCGCAGGGTGCGGGGCCGGGCGGTGCGGCCGCGCGGAACGATGGCGGAAGCGGCGGTCATCACTGCGCCCCCCAGCGCTTCTGCAGCCGGAAGTAGACCAGCGTCAGGACCAGGATCATGGCGGCGAGCGTCAGGCTCTGGGCCGCGGCGTCGCCCATGCGGAAGAAGCCGAAGCCGGTGCGGGAGATCGAATAGACGACGGTCGGCAGGGTCGATCCGCCGGTCGGGGGGCGGGTCAGGATGTAGATGTAGTCGAAGGCCTGGAACGCGTGGATGGTCGACAGCACGGTCTGGAAGAACAGGCTGGGCACCATCAGCGGCAGGGTGATGAACAGCAGCTGGTGCCGCGGCCGGGCGCCGTCGATCCGCGCGGCCTCGTAATAGTCGCGCGGCACCGCCTGCAGCCCGGCCAGGAACACGATCATGCCCTCGCCGATCGCGCCCCAGACGTTCACGATCACCACCGAGACCAGCACCATGCGGGGCCCGAGCCAGCGCACCGGGTCTCCGCCCAGGGCGGTGACGATGCCGTTCAGCAGCCCCTGGTCCTGGGCGAAGATCCAGCTCCAGATCAGCCCGACCGCCGTCGGCGAGGTGATCACCGGCAGGAAGTAGAGGGCGCGGAACAGCCCGACCCAGGTCACCCGCCGGTTCAGCAGCAGGGCGACACCGAGCGAGATCGCCACCGTCAGCGGCACGTAGAGCGCCGAGAAGGCCAGCGTGTTGCCGAGAGCCTTGAGGAAGCCCCGGTCGCCTGCGAGATGAGCGTAGTTCTCCAGCCCCGCCCAGCCGGGCGGGGTCAGCAGGTCCCAGCGCAGCAGGCTGAGGCCCGCGGTCGCCACCACCGAGCCGAGGGCGCCGAGCAGGAGGCCCAGCAGCGTCGGCGCCAGCAGCAGCAGGAGCCAGGCCCGGTCGCGGCCCTGGACGCGAAGGCCGTTCGGCGGCATCGCGAATCCTCAGCGCTGGCCTTGCAGGACGTCGTCGGCCGCGGAGCCGATCTCGTCCAGCGCGTCGTCGATCGCGGCGTCGCCGTTCCAGACCGGCAGCAGCGCGTCGCCGACCACGGTCGACCATTCCTCATAGCCGCGGAACGACGGCTTGATCCGGGCATAGGACAGGGCATCCAGGAACACGCGCTGGTCGATCTTCGGGCCGGGCTGGTCGAGATAGGCCGGCCCCTCCGCTACCGATTTCAGGATCGGCACGGCGAAGCCGAGCCTGGCCAGGGCCGCCTGCCCGTCCGGGCCGGCCGCGAAGGTCACGAACTGCCACGCCTCCTTGGGATGCGCGGTGGTCTTGGAGATGACGAAGCCGGCGCTGTTGACGCTGGTCACCCGCCCCTTCGGCCCGGACGGCAGCGGCGCCACGCCCCAGGCGAAGCCGCGCTCGGCATACTCCGGCACCACCCAATGGCCGGAGACGGTCATCGCCGCGATGCCGGCGGAGAAGCCGTCGGTGCCGTACTGCTTCAGCTGCTCGGGCGTCGGCATCGCCTTGTCGTCCAGCGCCATGCCCGCGATGAAGTGCCAGGCGTCGCGCGCCGCACCTTCGGCCAGCAAGGTGTGGCCGCGATCGGCGCTGACGATGTCGCCGCCATAGCTCCACACCACCGGCCCCCAGAACGGCTCGGGGTCTCCGATCTCGGACCAGAAGCCCCACTGGTCGGTGGTGCCGTCGCCGTTCTTGTCGAGCGTCAGGGCCTTGGCCGTGCGCCGCAGGTCGTCCCAGTTCCAATCCGCCGTCGGATAGGGCAGCTTGGCCGCGTCGAACATATCCTTGTTGTAGTAGAGGACGATGGTCTGGAAGTCCCGCGGCAGGCCGTAGAGGCCGTCCGGCATGCGGTAGGCCTCGAGCGTGATCGGGTAGATGCCATCGAGCGCCTTCGGGTCGGCGTCGAGATAGGGCTGCAGGTTCAGGAGCGCGCCGCGCGACTGCCAATCCGGATACAGGGGCGCGTCCATGGCGAAGATGTCGGGCGGGTTGCCGCCGGCGACCAGCACCCGCAGCTTCTGCCAGTAGGACGACCAGTCGTTGACCTCCACCTTGATCTTGATGTCGGGGTGCTTGGTCTCGAAGGCGTCGGCAACGCTGCGCCAGACCTCGCCCTCCGCCGGCGACCCCCAGATCATGTAGGTCAGCTCGGTCGCCGCCCGGGCCGGGGTCGCGGCCGCCAGCGCCGCGCAGACCAGCGCGGCGGATGCCTGGAATCTCATCTTTCGCCTCCCTCCAGGCCCGTCACCAGGCCCCTGATCGGGTTGTCCCCATGTCGCCACTGTGACACTGCGGATTCCGGATTTCTTCAGCGGATCCGCATTCATCTTCCGGAAAACCAGCACCCTAGAACCCCAGAACCAGCCCGGTGCCCAGCACGGTGTTGTCGAAATCGGGCCCCTGGCGGAAGGACGCGGTCTCCCAGCTGAGCTCGCCATAGGCGTTGAGGCCGGGCGCGATGGTGTAGACCAGGGTCGCGGCCGCGATGTGGTTGGTCCGGAGATCGGACCGGCCGGCATCGCCGTGGTCCTCGTCGCCCGCAAGGCCGTTGCCCTTTTTGGCCGTGGTCCAGGCATAGCCCAGCCCGGCCTCGAAATCGCCGAACCGCCAGGCCAGGCTGGCCGCGATCGTGTCGATCGCCTTGCCGCTGTCGGCGATGCTGTCGTAGTGGACCCAGTTGAGGCTGCCGGTGACGTCGCCGGCCGCGACCTGGGTGCCCAGGCTGTAGGCCGCGAGATCGCGATGGCCACCGACGCCGTTGCCGGTGGAGGCGGTGCCGGACACCAGGACCGACGCGCCGTCGAATTCGGCGGTGTAGTTCGCCCCGGCGGTGACGACGTTCTCGTAGAGCGTGTCGCCGTCATCGATCAGGTCGTTGCGGCCGCCGTTGCCGGCATGGCCGTCGCCGCCGACCACGGGCGTGAAGTCGACGGCGAAGGAGAAGCCGCCGAGGTCGGGCGAGGTGTATTTGATCCGGGTATCGGGGTCGCCGATGCCGGAGATGTAGGTCGGGTCCAGCGAGAAGAAGTGGCCGCCGCCATAGGGGTAGTCGTGGTCCAGGTTGTCGCCCCAGTTGGCGCCCATTCCCATCTCCGACACCACGGCGTCATGGGCGAAGATGTAGCCGTAATCGCCGGCCACCGCGTCGACGTCGCCCAGGGTGATGATGCCGAAGCCGCCCGCCAGATAGATATAGACGTGGTCGACCGTGACGTCGTCGCGGCGGTTGACGTTGTTGAACCGGATGCGGGCACCGTATTCCAGACCGCTATCGGTGACGTTCTTGGCGTCGAATTGCAGCCGGCCGCCGGAGCGGACGTCGTAGTCCCGGTTGAAATCATTGTCGCCGGACTGGCCTAGCACCGCCGCCGCCTCGAAGCCGAGGAAGCCGGAGATCTTCAGCTGCAGCCCGGCGGTGGCCGGCGCTTCCGCCGCCGTCGCCCCCATGGTCATCATGCCCGTCGCCGCGCAGATCGCCGCGGCGGCGCATGCCTGCGCCTTTGCCATCCGATGCCCCTGTTGCCTAGGCCGGTCCTCCGGACCGTCGATGGGTTCGTCCCATGCAGAGGCAAGATGAAGGGTCGGATTCCGGATTTCTTCCGTGTCTTCGCTTGTATTTTCCGGAAAGTCAGCCTCTCTTGATCGGATGAACGAGATCCCGACGCCGCCCGCCGCCCCGGTCGACATCGACGCCTATCTCGACCGCGGCGCCTTCTACGCCGAGCGGCATGTGCCGGAGCCGATGGGCCACGCGCATTGGCACGACCATGTCGAGTTGAACCTGCTGCTGGCCGGCGGCATGACCTATCTGTTCAACGGCGCGCGGATCTCGATCGGCGAGAACCGCGTGCATCTGTTCTGGGCCGCGGTGCCGCATCAGGTGATCGCGGTCGAGCCTACGGCGGACCTGATCTGCGTCTACCTGCCCTTTGCCGATTTCCTCGCCCTGCCGGTGGCGGATTCGTTCAAGTCCAGCGTCATGGACGGGCGCTTCGCGACGGTGGCGTCGCCGGACCCGATCGATCCGCTGCTGTTCCAGCGCTGGGCCGCGGAATGGCCGGACGGGTCGGAGCTGCGGCAGCAGATCCTGCGCGAGGAGGTGGGCTTGAGGGTCAAACGCCTGTCGCTCGACGCCGTGGCGCCCGGGACTTCGGCCGACGACGCGGCGACCCGTGAGGCGGAGGAGCTGGAGGAGCCCCGGCTTCGCAGCGCCGCTCCCCGGGCCATCGCACGCGTCCAGGCCATGACCGACCACATCAACGCGCATTTCGGCGAGGCCGTGACAGTCGAGGCGGTGGCCGCCGCCGGCGGGCTGCACCCGACCAACGCCATGGCGGTGTTCAAGCGGGTGCTGGGCGTCACCATCGCCCAGTACATCCGGCGCCAGCGCCTGAGCCGGGCGATGATGATGCTGGTCGACACCGACCAGTCGATCGCCGAGATCGCCTTCGGCTGCGGCTACGGCTCCCTGAGCCAGTTCTATGTGGAATTCCAGCGGCACTGCCACAGCACGCCGCGTCAGTACCGGCTCAAATTCCGCCGATAGGGACAGGGCCGCCTCAAGACTCGACCGATCGAATGACGCGGGATGATTCGAAGACTGTCTCCGGCGGCAGCGACAGCCCACCAGGAATACATTCGCTTCCCCGGTCCGGACGAACATCTCGTCCAAGCACCGTCGCCGGTGCGGCGTCGGCCGCCGCTCCCCAAGCTGCCGACGATCGTCGGGTCGAAGCCGATCACCCATCGTCGGATTTCATCTGTAACGATTTCGGCCGGTTCTGAAATCCGCAATTAACGCGGCTGACGACACTTGGCTCCTGCAGCCGGTGGTTCACACCGGCCCGGATCGGGCCCCACCCGTTCCGGCGACGTCAGCAAGAGCCGAACCGGCAGCCACGCCGGACAGGCATCACCACGACCCGTCTGTTCCGTCACAGGAGCGCCCCGCCCCCGCGGGCCTCTCCTGCGAGAGGGGAGAACCATGTCTGACCTCGCTTTCACCCGGAAGTCCTCGATGGAGCGGCCGCACCCGGCCCTGATCGTCGGCGGCCGCCAGGCCGCGCCGCAACGGAGCACGCCGAACCTGGCCTCGGTCGACCTGAACCTGCTGGTGGCGCTGGAGGCGCTGCTGCAGTTCCGCAACGTCACCCACGCCGCCCAACATGTCGGCCAGAGCCAGCCGGCGATGAGCCGGGCCCTGGCCAGGCTGCGCGGCATGTTCAACGACGAGATCCTGGTCCGCACCTCGACCGGCCTGGCCCCGACGCCGCGGGGCGAGCGGCTGGCAGAGCTGCTGCCCTCGGTGCTCGACGCCATCCGGGAGATGGTCACCAGCCGCAGCTTCGCTCCCGGCGAATGGCGGTCGAAGGTGACGATGGCGATGCCCGACCACCAGTCCCTGGTCCTGCTGCCGCGCCTGCTGCCGCGGCTGCGCGAGCGGGCGCCGCATCTCGACGTCGTCACCGATCCGCTGCTGGCCGGCGCCCTGCGGCGGCTCGAACAGGGCGAGATCGACCTCGCCGTCGGGCAGATCGGCGACACCCCGCCCGGCTATTTCCGGCGCAGCCTCTACGCCGACCGCTTCGCCTGCCTGCTGCGCCGGGACCATCCGGCCCTGGCGCAGGACTGGACGATCGAACGCTTCTCGACCCTGCGCCACGCCGTGATCGCCTCCGGCGCCGAGGACGGCTTCGGCCAGGTCTATGACGGGCTGGCCAAGCTGGACCTGCCGGACCGCGACCCGATCCTGGTCCCCAACATGCTGACGGCGCCGGCGATGATCGCCGAGACCGACCTGGTGCTGACCGTGCCGCACCGCGTCGCCACTCGCGTCGCCGCGATGCTGCCGCTGGCGGTGGTCGACCCGCCGCTGGAGCTGCCGGCCTACGAGGTCGCGCTGATCTGGCATGAGCGCCGCCATCGCGACCCGGACCACAGCTGGCTGCGCGGCGAGATCGCGGCCGCGGCGCTGGCGACGGTGCAGGGCAGCCACCAGCCCGCCGCGGCGATGGGGTCATGCGACGCGGCAGCGTCGTGATCCTCCCCGCGGATCATGGCCCGGCCGGCTCGAGGCGGCCGGGCCGGCCGCCTCAGACGACCCGCTCGCCATCCGCGGGCGCCAGGCACGCAGCCAGGCGTTCCGCCAGCGGCCGCGATCGCAGCGGCTTCCGGAGCACCTCGAGGACACCGGCCGCCTCGATCTCCGCGGAATCGAGGCCGCCGAAATGGCCGGTCATCATCAGGATCGGCAGGCCGGGGCGGATGCGATGCAGCTCGGCCGCCAGCTCGATCCCCGTCACGTCGGGCATCAGCGCGTCGGTCAGGACCAGGTCGAAGCGGTCGGGGTCGGCGCGAAAGGCGGCCAGGGCGGCCGCGCTGCTGTCGAAGCCGACGGGCTCGTACTGCAGCGCGGCCAGCATCTCCTCCAGCAGCAGCACCAGCGGCGTCTCGTCATCGACCACGAGGATGGTCTCGCCGCGCCCCCACAGCGACGACGCCTCGGCGATCTCCTCCTCATCCGCCACCGGCTCCTCGGTCAGGGGCAGATAGGCCTCGAAGGTGCTGCCGCTTCCGGGCTGGCTCTCGACGTTCATGGCGCCGCCCTGCCCGGTCACGATGCCGTACACCGTCGGCAGGCCGAGGCCGGTGCCGCTGCCCACCGCCTTGGTGGTGAAGAAAGGCTCGAAGATCCGCTTCATCACGGCAGGGTCGATGCCGTGGCCGGAATCCGCCACGCTGAGGCGCAGATAGTCGCCGGCCTTCAGGGGCCCATGCGACAGCACCGTGTCCGACGGGATCCGGGCCAGGTCGAGGCCGATCTCGATCCGGCCCTGCCCGCCCATGGCATGCGATGCGTTGGTGCACAGATTCATCACGATCTGCTGCAGCTCGGTGACGTCGCCCAGGATCGCCGCATCCCCGGCCGCGAACCTGCGATGGAGGGTGATCGACGGAGGCAGGGAGGCGCGCAATAGCTCCAGCGCCTCGGCGACCACGGGCTCGGGGCGGATCGCGTGATAGCGGCGTTCCCGCCGGCGGCTGAAGGCCAGGATCTGGTCGATCACCGACTGCGCCCGCGTGCCCGCGGTCATGATCTGCTTCACATACTGCTGGGTCGAGCCGCTGCGGGTCAGCGTCGACAGCGCCAGTTCGCCGTATCCAAGAATGGCGCCCAGGATATTGTTGAACTCATGGGCGATGCCGCCGGCCAGGGCACCGAGCGATTCCAGCCGCTGCGACTGGGCCAGCTGGGTCTCCAGCGCCTCGCGCTGGACCTCGCTGCGCTCGCGCTCGATCGCGTTGGCGAAGCTTTCAGCCGCGGTGCGTAGCAGGGCGACGTCGCCGGTGGACCAGCGCTTCTCCGCCGTCACCCCCTCGAACATCAGCACGCCCGAGCGGCTGCCGGCCTTGCCCAGGGGAATCGACAGCCAGGAGCGGAGGCCGAGCAGCGCCAAGCGGTCCTTGACCGGCCCGTCGGGCAGCGCGACGACGGACGGCACGTGGATCGTCCCGTCATCACCCCCGGCCGAGATCGGCCAGTCATTGGCCAGATCGAGCAACATCCGGCCGGTGTCGGCCGTGTTCGGCACCTCGGGCTGAGACCATGAGTACTCGCGGTCGCCCGGCGCCGTGTCCAAGCCCCAGACGAAGATATGGGCCCGGTCGAACAGCATATGTCCGGCCAGCCGCGCCAGACCCTGCTCGATGCCGTCGTCGAGGCGGGCCCGGGGCAGGTTGATGAAGTCGGTCGAGATCGTGGCGATCAGGTTTTCCAGCGCAAGGCGCTTCTCCAGCGCCCGAGCATTGGCCCGCAGCCGCAGGAACAGGTAGCAGACATAGGCCGCGAGGCCGACTGCGACAGCGTAGAGCAGGAGGCGGAAATACAGGGCCCGCGTCGCGGCCCGGCCATAGGCGGAGAAATAGGCCTGCTTGATCTCCTGCGCCTGGATCGCGATCGGCGCTGCCTGCAGGCGGGTGACGAGGCTGTCCACGGTCGGGAGGGTGGCGAGAATCAAGTGTCCGTGCATGACCAGGGCGTCGACGCCCTCGGCCGCGGCGCCAGGAACATCCAGGCTGCGCAGCCGATCGAGCGCGGCCGACAGCTCGGCAGCCATCTCGCTTCTGGGATCCGCGGCGAACAGCAGCATGGCGCTGGCCAGGCTGCCGATCTCCGACGCAAGGGCGGTCTGCCGCACGCCCTCCGCCTGATCGAGCCGCCGGGCCGTGTGGTTGAAGAAGCTGAGCGAGTTCTGCAGCAGCGCGTTGCTGGACTTGAAATCGTCGACCAGCCCCTCCTGTTCGTCGACCGATGTGATCAGCCGCGCCACGTCGTGGTCGAGGGCGGTGCGGGTGTCGCCTTCGGCGATGTCGCCGGCGGTCTTCAGGCTGGCCGCAGCCCGCCGCAGCGCCGCCATGGACTGCACCAGCGGGTCGTAGGTGCGCAGCAGCCCGGTGCGGGAGCGCAGCACATCGCGCTGCAGCGCCGCATTGTTGAGGTCGAGCGAGCGCAGGGCGTCCAGCGTGCGTTCATGCTGCGCGGCGTCGGGCGTGGCGCCGTGGACAAGCAGATAGGTCAGCGCCAGCAGCAGGGCCAGGAGGGCGACACCGAGCGTTCTCATCGGGCCTCGGCGGCGGTGATCTGCGCCAGCGGCCTGCCATCGTATTCGCCGGTCAGCGTACCCAGGAACTGGATGATCAGGTCACGGTCTTCCTGCGGCATGGTGCGGCCGAGCTGGGCCTGGGCCATGATCACGACGGCCGCGTCGAGCGTGTCAGCGGAGCCGTCGTGGAAATAGGGCGCCGTCAGCGCGACGTTGCGGAGGCTGGGCACGCGGAACACCCGCCGGTCCGCCTCGCGGCCGGTGATGGCGAAGCGGCCTTGATCCGCGACGTCGTCATCCGACCGGCCCGCGAAGGGGTCGGAGAAGACGCCGAACTTCTGGAACAGGTTGCCGCCGACGTTGCGGCCCTGATGGCAGGCGATGCAGCCATAGGCCTTGAACAGCTCGTAGCCGCGCTTCTCGTCCGCGGTGATGGCCGTGGCGTCGCCGCGCAAGTAGCGGTCGAACCGGGCGTTCGGTGTCGACAGCGACCGTTGGAAGGTAGCCAGCGCGTCCAGCACCGAGTCGCGGGTCGCCTCGCCGCCATAAGCCGATTCGAAAGCGCTGCGATAACCGGAATCCCGATTCAGCTTCGCCAGCACGTCGGGCCAGCGCGCGTTCATCAGCCGGGGCTCGAGCAGCACCATCTCGTTATGGGCCTCCAACGCCCTGTGGTTGCCGCGCCAGTTCAAGCGGAAATTGCCGGCGACGTTGAACACGGTCGGCGTGTTGAAGGGCTCCAGCTGCCCGTTCGCGCCTCTCGAATGGGCGAGGCCGTCGGCGCCGCCGCGATTGAACTCGTGGCAGGAGGCGCAGGAGCGGACATCGCCCCCCGACAGCCGGACATCCGAGAACAGCGCCTTGCCGAGCGCGATCTTGGCCGGGTCCAGGGTCCGGTCCGGCTCGATCGGCGCGATCGGCTCCTCCCGGACGGGGTCGACGCCCTGCCCCAGCGCCGCGCCGAACACCAGGACCGCGAGGCCGGCGGCCACGCTCCAGGCCAGACTGCGCGAGACGATGCTCATCACAACGACTCCACGGCGGGGGCGAAGACGTAGCCGACGCCGCGCTCGGTCTTGATCAGGGCCGGGTCGCTGGGATTGGCCTCCAGCTTGCGGCGCAGGCGCAGGACCAGCACGTCGACGCTGCGGTCGAAGACCTCCGAGTCGTGAACCCGGCTGGTGACCAGCAGTTGCTCCCGGGTCATCACCCGCTGCGGCGACCGGACAAAGGCCGTCAGCAGGTTGAACTCGCCGGAGGTCAGGCTGACCTCGGCGCCCTCGGGGGAGGTCAGGCGCCGCCTGGCGATGTCCAGCTCCCACCCGTCGAAGCGGTAGCGGGCCCGGCTCTCCCGCCGGCGCGCCCGTTCCCCGGCCGAGTCCAGGCGCCGGAGGACGGTCCGGACCCGGGCCACCAGCTCGCGCAGGGCCAGCGGCTTGGTCAGATAGTCGTCGGCGCCCAGCTCGAGCCCGATGACGCGGTCCATCTCCTCCAGGCGATGGCCGGTGATCAGGATCACGGGCGCGTCGGAGCTGGTGCGCAGGCCACGCATCAGATCCATCCCGTCCTCCTGCCCCAGCTTCAGGTCGAGGATGACCAGGTCGATCTCCTCCGTGGCCAGGATTCGCGTCATCGCCGCGCCGGATGAAGCCGGTCGGACCTCGAAATCATGGCGCTCAAGATATTCACAGATCACGTCGCGCATCGCCGGATCGTCGTCGACCACGAGAATACGTTTCACCGCGTAACCTCGCCCGCGAGTTCGGTCAGACCTGATTCCACGCGACTGACCATGGCGACGAGCGGCCAAAGCATTGGAAATACTGCTTCATCCACCGCAGGCGCCACGCCGCCGCGAGACATACCACCATACCACTTTCGTATGAAGCAATTCCGCCCCGGGCCATCCTACGATGAAATCCATGACGCGCGCACAGGCGAAGCGGGAGGAACGGTTGCGGAGAGACCGAGCGGGCCAGACCAGTGGCAGCGCCTCCTCCCCGAATCCGAAGGTCGACCGGGCCTTCCCGGGCCGATAGCCTCATGGTCGGCCAGCGATTCGCATGGGCGGCGAAGACTGACGCCGGCGCCGTCCGCCAGCACAATGAGGACGCGTTCCTCCTGCGGCCCGAGCACGGGCTTTGGGCCGTTGCCGACGGAATGGGCGGCCATCTGCGGGGTGACCATGCCAGCCGGATGGTCATGGATGCCCTGGCGCAGGGCGATGCCGCCGCCGCCATCGACGAGATTCGCGCGAGGATCGCCGTGGCCCATCGGGCGCTGCTGAGGGAGGCCGCCAGCCTCGGCGACGGCGCCGTCATCGGCGCGACTGCCGTCATCCTGGTCGTTCGCGACGGCCGCTACACCTGCCTGTGGGCCGGGGACAGCCGGCTCTACCGGCTGCGCGACGGGGTGCTGCGGCAACTCACCCGCGATCATTCCTATGTCCAACGCCTGATCGACAGCGGCAGTCTGACGCCCGAGGAGGGACGCCGCCACCCCGGCGCCAATGTGATCACACGCGCCGTCGGCGCCTCCGGGCCGCTCGAGCTCGACCTGGTGGAGGGCGACAGCCGGCCCGGCGACGTCTATCTGCTGTGCAGCGACGGCCTGACCAATGTCGTCACCGACGCTGAAATCGCGGACCGGCTGGGCGCCCTATCCTGCGAGCAGGCATCGGTCGCCCTGCTGGAGCTGGCGCTCGCGCGCGGGGCTCCCGACAACGTCACCATCGTCGTCATCGCCCATCTCGCGGACGCCTGAGGCGTCCCGTCCGCCGTTCGCCCGATCGATCCGGGCCGGCCTCCGGTTGTGGAGACCGGCCCGGCGCCCCCTCATGCCGCGGCCGCGACGCTCGAGGATTCGATCCGCTTCAGCCCGGCGCTGACGCCGGCGAGCCCCGATCGCAACGTCTCTCCGACGGCGCCCTGGCCGATGTCGAACGGCGGGTTGTCGAGCAGATCGACGATGTTGTTGCCGTCGAGATAGCCGAGATTCGTCTGGATCGTCTCCGCCACGGCCTGGATCGCCTTCGCCCTGCCCTCGCCCGCCTGCCCGATGATGGCGGCGAGCTGGTCGGAGATCTCGCCGTCGATCTGCAGGAAGATGTCGTCGACATGCCGCCAGGTGCCGCCGAGAGCCTCCACCTTGACGATCTGATTGACCCGGCGCTTGACCTCGTCCTTCTGCTTGATGGCGGCGTTGCGGTGCGCTTCCCACACCTCCTTGATGCTTTCGACCAGGCTGGTGACGAGGTCGTCGCCCTTGGCCGTCTCCGTCTTCTTGAAGCCGAGCAGGCCGATGAGCGACTCGTCCTTCAGGAACATCTGCTGGATGACGGCTACCAGGCGCTGCACGGCCTTGCGCTTGTCGGCCGCGACATCCTCCGCCCTGCGCTTGCCGCCCGTGTCATCCTCTTCCTCGGGCCAACCCGACGCCACCATGCCCGCGATCCGGTCGGGGCTCGCCTGGTTCATCGGATAGGGCAGCTGGCGCTGCTTGGCCTGGACCTTGGCCAGGTTGAACAGGCTCTGCGTCACCTCCTCCTGGGTGAGATCCTCGGTCGAGACGCTGTCGAGATCGATCCCGTTCACCATGACCGTCTCGCGGCCGGGCTTGTCCTCGTCGGTCTCCGGCTTGTCGTCATCGACATATTGGAGGTTCCGAAGATTCTCCGGATAGGCCAGCATCAGCAGCAGCCGGCTGGTGAAGTTGTGCAGCCGCATCTCCCGCTCTTCCGGCGGCAGGGCGGCCAGCATCTCCTCGAGCCAGGCCGAGATCTTCTCGGTCAACGGGCCCAGTTCGGCCTTCTGCCCCACACCACCGATCTGCCGGCTCAGGCTGATGGCGTGGCCGGCGATCGTCGACGACGCGGTGGCGATGCCCGACTGCAGCTCCGCCGAGAGGGGCTCGTCGCCCTCTTCCTCGTCCTCGCTGTCAGACTGGACGACGTTCTCCATCAGATCCTCTTCAGGGACATCGTCGTCCCCGGCCTCGCTGGCCGTGGGCGTGAGAATCGGTGAGCCTTCAGTGTCCGAATCCCCGTCGATCGATGCCGGCTGCTCGGCCGCACCGGCCTGCTGATCGGACCCGGCCTCATCGCCGTCGACGTCGTCATCGGCCATATTGAAATAGTTGCGGTTCTCTTCCTGGATCGCCGCAAGGCCGCTCTTCTGCTCCTCGGTCAGCGCATCGTCGATCCTGACCTTCGGATGCCCGATCCCGAAATCGTCGAAATATTCCGAGATCCGCTTCTTCGCCTTGCTGTCGCTACCCTCCTTCAGATCCACCCGGATGTTGGATCCGTCATATCTCAGCCAGCCGACGACCTCGCATCGGACCGGGTCGCTCGATTTGAACTTCTTGCCGCTCTTCTTATTGTCATAGGCCATCTTCTTGAGAGTCATCTCCAGACTCTCGAGGCCGACCGGCCGGACGATGATGACCGAGGTCTCGTCCGGCTTTCCGGCCTTGTAGGCGCCGCCGGCGAAGCAGCAGCGGATATCCGTTCCCGCCTCGTTTGTCTTGCCGTGGGTCGCTTTGATCAGCGCCAGGAACTTCCTGGCCTGCGCTTCCTTGTGTGGCTTCGGCATTGTCTCTCTCCAGTCAGCTTGAGCAAAAATTGAAGGACATCGGCGCGGGACGTGCGGACCTGGTGATCACCCCTCCCGGTCCCATTCGCTGTCTTCGGCCTCGCCGCGGGCCGGCGGCAGGACGGACCAGCCGTGCCGCGCCCAGCGGCCGTCGATCAGGGCCGCGAAGCCGTCGGGCCCCACCAGGCCGGCGCTGACCGCCACGCCCGGCGGCACATGCCGGGCGCCGGTGGTCCACCACAGGGCCCTGCCCCCGGCCAGCGCCGCGACGGCGGCAGGGGCGGCCGAGGCGATCGGAAGCTCGATCCAGGTGCCGACCCCGCCCCCGCGAACCGGAGCCGGAGGGGCCGACACACCGCGGACGACCGACCAGTGCGGCAGGTCGCGGCCGAACTCCGCCGGGTCGAAGCCATCGCCCAGGGCGTCGAGCGCCAGGGCCTCGGCGGCGGCGAACCAAGGGCCGCTGCCCGCCATCAGGCCGACCGGGTCGACCGGCCGCTCGATCTCCTGCCCCAGCATCAGCGGGAAGCAACGACCGACCGCGTCGACGCTCGGCATCAGCACGCCGATCAGCGTGAGCCGGCCGCAGGCGCCGGCGGGCAGGATGAAGCGCCACAGCGGCGCGACGAAGAACAGCTCGGCCCAGTCGGGGCCGACCGCGGCCTCGCCGGCCGCGAGCGCCTGCTGCAGCCAGGCATCCCAGCGGCCGACGGTCTCCGGCCGCAGCCCGGCGCCGACGAAATCGGCACGGGCCGGCACCTTGCCGTAGAAGCCGCAAGGCCGCCCGGCTGCGATCGCGGCCGCGATCCGGGCGTTTACAGATCCTGCGGGCATCGGAACTGCGACAGCAGCTTGCCGGACAGCGGGTTCATCACGCTGTCGGCCTGGAGAAGGAAGGTCGCCCAATGCGTGCCGGCCGTCAGCCGCAGTTGCAGCCGGTCGGAGCCGCCGAGACGTCGCGTGTCCGCCTGGTCCAGCAGGCGGAACAGGCCCCAGGCGCCGGTGCGGGACAGGGTGGCGTCCTGACCACCGGTGAAGGTGACCGAGGCACCGCCGACGCCACCGGCCGCCGGCCAGCGGAAATGCATCGCCGCGGACTGGCCCCGCCGGCTTTCCAGCCGCTGGCCGTCGATGTCGACCACCACCGTCTCGGTCGACGGATCGGTCTCGGCGACGGTCAGCACGAAGCCGACCGAAGGCTGCGCCCCGGCGTCCTGGAACATGCTGTCGCGGATCGCCGCCGCCCGCTCGAACTGCGCCAGGGTGCCGCGGTCGAGCCGGAAGTCGACATTCCCGGTCGGCCGCACCTTCCACGACCCTTCGGACATGTCGACGAAGGGGGCCAGGTTCTCGGCGAAGAAGCTGTCGATCGCGCCGTTGCGGCCGAACAGCCGGGCGAAGTCGCTGAGCGGGACGTCCTGGGCGGAGCCGGGGGTGAAGGGGTAACGCCCTTCGGTCGCCCGCTGGCACAGCGCGCCGGGGCCGCTGCTCCAGACGCTGGTCAGCTGGCGCTTGGCACCGGTGATCGACAGGTCCGAGCTGGTGCGGCTGACGCCAAGGATCCATTGCCGGATCGGCTCGGGCAGGTTGGATGCGCCGGCCTCGATCTGGCGGATCGCCACCGCCGCCTGGTCCCCCTTCTGCAGCGAGCCCGCGCCGCCCAGCCCCTGCATCTCGCTGAGCGAGCGGTACAGGCCGCCGAGATCGCGGATGGCGCTGTCGATCGGCGCCTGTGCGTCGGCCTGGCTGTTCGCCGGCACATCGACCAGCTGGTGCAGCGACTGGAAGTGGTCGTTCAGGTAGCGCCGGGCGATGGCCTCGGGCGTGTCCGCCGCCACCTGCGACCGGAACAGCGCCTCCAACTTGCTCGGCGGCGTCTTGCCCTGCTGGGCGGCGCCGTCGCCGGCCGACGCCGCGTCCTCGGGCGCCGGCGGCCGCTCCAGCTTCGTCTCCTGCGCCGCCGCGACCAGCAGCAGGCGGATCGGCGAGGTCGGCGCGGCCAGCGTGTTCAGGGTCCGCAGCGAATCGTCGACCGTCCGCATCGGCCGGATGGCGATGTCGCCGATCAGCTGGTCCCAGCGCAGCGCGAATTCCTGGGCGTAGAGCGCCGACGCCTCGCGCTGCAGCTTCAGGCTCGCCTCGCCCCCGGCCGGGGCTGCGGCGGCCTGTGGATCGAGCACCCAGCCATCGGCGGCGACAGCATCGGCCACCTGCGGCAGTTGCGGCAGGAAGACGTCGTAGAAGCCGGCGCTGGTGTAGATGCCGGGGATGCCGGCGCTGAGCGGCTGCCCCGACCGGCGGGTCAGCACGCCCTCGGCCACCGGCCCGGCATGATCCGCCAGGCGCCAGCTCGGCTCCCGCCCCGCCTCGGCGCTGGCCACCACGGTGTCGAGAACCCGGCGGGCGAGCGAGACGCCCTGCAGCCTGGCGCGGCTTTTCCCGATCAGCTCGCCGTTCAGCCCGATATTGGAGAGCGGGCCTTCCAGCAGGGCGTCGAGATGGCCGGCCAGCGCGCGGCGCAGCCCGGCATCGGCATCGCCGGGGAACTGCACGCCCCAGTCGAGCACCATCCAGTTGCGGACCACATCGCGCTGCAGCGGTCCCTGCTGTCCCAGCATCAGATAGACCTTCAGCGCCTCGTAGAGGAATGCGGGATCGTCCTGCCGTTCCGCCAGCACGGCCTCGAGCCGGAGGATCAGGCGCGGCAGCAGCAGGGTGTTGAGTGCATGGCGGTACGCCGCCCGCGTCTGCACACTAAGCTTGTCGCTCTGGTCGAGGCCGAAGCCGACGAGGCGGCCGGGCGCCGCATCGCCTTCGGCATAGCCCGTCGGGATCTCGCGCAGCTTCTGCAGCAGCGGCGCGACCGGCCGCAGGTCGGCGCTGTCGACCCGGTCGAGCTTCAGCGAGTTGGCCTCGGCGGCATAGCTGCTGGCGGTCAGCTGCACGGTTTCGATCAGGTCGACATTCCGGCTGTAGCTGATCGTCCACAGGATGCCGACGGCGGCCACCACCGCCACGATCCCGGCGTAGAGGCCGTATTGCAGCCGCCGCCGGCGCCGTTCGGCACGGGGGTCGGCGTTGACCAGCCCGGCTTCGGCGAAGACCACCTCGCGCAGCAGCCGGCTGATGAAGTAGCTGCGCTTTTGCCCGCCGAGCGTCGGGCGCGGCGGCCGGGCGACGTCGAAGGTCCGCGACATTGCCTCGACCACACGGTCGAGCGGCGTGCCGACCTGGGTTCCGCTGACGAAATAGACGCCCCGGAGCATGATCGGCTCCTCGAAGGAGTTCGGGGCGAAGGCCTCCTGCATGAACTGGTGGGTCAGGTGCTTCAGGCTGGCGACCTGCTGCGGGAAGCCGAACACCAGGGCGCGACGCTGGATGTCGCTCTCCTGCTGCATCCGCTCCAGCAGCCTCTCCCCGAGGCGGCCGACCAGCGCGTCGTATTCGGCCTCGTAGGCCTCCATCGGGCCGCCTTCGCGCTCGGGCTCATGCGCGAAGGTGAAACCCCAGACGGCCTCCCGTCCCTCGCGGCCGAGATCGTCGAAGAATTCGACGAAGCCGGCGAGCAGGTCGCTCTTGGTCAGCATCACGTAGACCGGCAGCCGCAGGCCGAGCTCGCGGTACAGCTCGAGCACACGCTGGCGGATGCGTGCGGCATGGTCGAGCCGCGCCTCCTCGGAGGTCGAGGTCAGCTCGCTGATGCCGATCGCCACCAGCACGCCGTTCAGGGGCTGGCGCCGCCGGTGGCGCCGCAACAGCCGCAGGAAGCCGAGCCATGCCGCCTTGTCCTGTTCGGCATCGCTGTCCTGGGTCATGTAGCGGCCGGCGGTGTCGATCAGCACCGCGTCGTCGGTGAACCACCAGTCGCAGTTGCGCGTGCCGCCGACCCCGCCGACCGCCTTGCGGCCGAACTTCTCCGCCAGCGGGAAGCTGAGGCCGGAGTTGACGATCGCGGTGGTCTTGCCCGACCCCGGCGGGCCGATCATCACGTACCACGGCAGCTGGTACAGCCAGCGCCGGCCGCTGGCCCCGGCGAAGCGGCGCCCCTTCAGCGTGGCCAGGGCCTCACGGAAGCGGCCGGAGATCGTCTCCAGCTCCCGGCCCGCGGCGGCGGCACCGTCCCGCCCACCGCCGCGCCGGGACTCTCCGGCGCCGGCCTCATCCGCCTGTCCGGTCCCGATCCCGGAGAGCGCGTTCGTGACCCGCGAGTGGATGAGGCTCTGGAAATGCGACTGGATGAGATAGGTGACGGTGTACCCGACCGGGATCAGCATCGACGCCAGAAGCTGGCTGCCGAAATTGTCGAGCGGCGCGAAGCCCGCGATCGAGATCATCGGTCCCAGCGTGAAGATCAGGGCACAGACGATCCCAGTGCCGAGGCCGACATACAGCCATTTCGACCCGAGCGCGTTCTTGATTGCCTGCATGGCCGTCCGTCCCCTCAACTGTTCGTCGTCTTGCTGATGATGATTTCGGTCCGGCGGTTCTGCTGGCGGCCCTCCGGCGTGTCGTTCGACGCCACCGGCTCGGTGCTGCCCCGGCCTTCTTCGCGCACCCGCCCGGGCTCGTTCATCTTCGACCTGATGATCTCGCCGACCGATTTGGCGCGGGCGACCGACAGGTGATAGTTCGACGGAAAGGCCAGCGACCGGATCGGCGTGGAGTCCGTGTGCCCGGTCAGCAGCACCGCCCCCGGCTGGTCGTTCAGCGCCTCGCCGATCCGCAGCAGCAGCGGCTCGAACTGGCTCTTCACCGTCGGGCTGGCGGAGTCGAACATGCCGGCGCCGCGGATGGTGACGACGATCTGCTGCGCGTCCTCGGCCACCGTGACCAGACCTTCGCGGATCTCGGGCTCGAGGAAGCGCCGCAGCCGGTCGCCGCGCATCACGATCACCGGCGGCGGCGCCACCCGAGCCAGGCTGACCGCGCCGGTCGGCGGCAGCGCGGCGAGGTCGTCGAAAGCCAGGTCGGACCGCGCGTTCAGCGCGAACAGCAGCCCGGCATAGAGCAGCAGCAGCAGCGCCGCGCCGGCCGCTCCGACCACCCAGGCCGGGACGATGCTGCGCAGCAGCTTGCGGGCGGCAGCCACCCCCCGCCAGTGGGGGGAGATGTCGCGCTCGAACTCGCCGCGGGCTGCCCGGATCAGGCGGTAGACATCCTCGCGCAGGACGCTGAGCTCGGAGGCGCCGCGGGCCGCGACCCGGAACCGGCCCTCGAAGCCCAGGCTCATGCAGTAGTAGAGCAGTTCCAGCAGGTCGACATTGACGCCCGGGTCCTTCTTCAGCTGCGTCAGCAGGTCGAAGAACCGGTCGCCGCCCCAGGTCTCGCTGAACAGCGATCCGACCATGCTGCGTGTGGTCCAGACGCTGCGGCTGCCCCAGGGCGTGTTCAGGACGATGTCGTCGATCGTGGCGCAGAGCGCGTATTTGCTGGCCTTGATCGCCCGCGGCGCCAGGCCGAGCGGGGTGACCCGGCGCTCGAAGGCGTCGATCTCACGCAACACCCGGAGGCGCAGTCCCTCGACATCGGCGTGGCTGGTGCTGTTCTTGAGCTGGGCGCAGAGACCGAGCAGCGCCGCCGCGGCCGCAACCAGCGGGCTGAGCCGGTCGAGCGCCAGCGCCTCCCAGAACCGCTCGGCGGGCGAGGCCGGCGACGGTGGTGGCGGCACCAGGGTCAGCCGCCCGCCCGGATTGGGACGGGCGGGGCCGCGCGGGATCAGGACGGTTTCCTCACTCGTCATCGCCATCCAGCCCTTTTCCTTGCGAGCGGACGCCGCCGGGCGTGTCCCTCTGCTCCGGTCGCCGCCGGCCGCTGTCCGTGCCGGCGCGATAGGCGCGCGCGAAGTCGTCGCCGAAGATGCGCAGCGCGTCGTTCTCGAGGCCGGAGACCACGTCGTCGAAGATCCGCCTGTACTCGTCCCAGCCCCGCGCCTTCCGGGTGCCGGGCCAGTGCCACCCGGCCTGCCCGACCGCCCGCTCGACCGAGGCCGGCGACAGGCGGTTGCAGACGCTGCGCAGCGCCTCCTGCAGCGCCGCCAGCATCGCGACCTCATGGGCCTTGATGTCGGAGAAGGCCTGCTCGACCGCCGCGTCGCCGCGGATGAAGCCCGGGATCTCGACGCAGAGGAGCGTGTGCATCGCCTCCTTCGCGCCCAGCGTGAACTTCAGCGGGTTGTTGCCGGAACGCTCGATCATCGTGCGCTCGAGGCCGAACTCCTGCTTCGCCAGCTGGCGGGCCGAAAGGATGCCGTGCAGACCGGCCACGGAATGCAGGAGCATTCGTCCCGCCCGATCCATCACCGCCGTGAGGTCGGCTGACGCGACATCCGCCGGCGATAGGCCGCAGGCGGCCAGGAAGGCCGTGACGGCGGCGCGGTGAGGATCGTCCCCCGGGCCGGTGGGCGGTTCCGCCACCGGCCGGGGCGGCGGATCCTGCCGCGCCTCCGGCTGCGGCGGCGGGGCCTCGGGAGGCTCGTCCGGCGGGCTGATGATGTCGACCCTGGTGAAGGCCGGCGCTGCCGCCGCAGACGGAGCCACGCCGAGCTCCGCCAGCAGGTCCCAGTCGTCGGGAATCGCCTCGACCCCGGATTTCGGCTGCACGAAGACGACGGCGTGCTCCGGCACGTGATCCGCATAGGCCGTCGGCTTGCGGATCGCAGCCCAGTCGTCCTCCGGCGGGTCCAGCGGCGCGCCGATGCCCGCCCCCGGCGCCGGCAGCAGGTCGCCGTCGATTCCGCCGAGCAGCGGCTCCTCGCGCCGGCCGGTCGTGCCACCCGGAATGCGGCCGTAAACGCCGCCGAGAGAGGGAGCCATCTGGACCGTGCCGAGGAAACTCAGTTCCTCCGCCGGAGGCGCGGTGCGCTCCGGCTCGTCGGCCTCGACCACGGCCGGCGCCGCGCCCGGCGCCGCGATGACGTCGATCCGATAGCTGCCGATCTGGATGACGTCGCCGGTCTTGAGCGTCACCGGCACCTCCCGCGGCAGCGCCTCCGCCTCGTCGTTCAGGAAGGTGCCGTTGCGGCTGCGGTCGATCAGGACGAAGCGGCCCTCCGCCGGCTCGATCGAGCAGTGATGCTTCGAGATGATCTGCTGCGCATCGCGCAGGACCAGGCCGTTATCGTCGGCCCGGCCGATGGTCAGCGCCGCCTCGGCCTCGACCAGGCCGTCGGATCCGACGGTCTCGGGCAAGCTGGAGTCTGGGCTGTCTACGCGGAGGACGAGGGCCATGGGGGACACCTGGTCGGTTGCGGGTTGCTACTGGCCACGGATGGCCCAGAGCGCCATTTCGAGGTTCGGGAAGTCGCCGGCGACGTGCAGCGCCAGGCCGCCGGAATGGCGCATGTCCTTCCAGAAGGGGCTCTGCTGATCGACCTCGAAATAGGTGACCCCGACATGGAAGGGGATCTGCCGCGGCGCTACCGGCAGCGGGTTGATGATGATCCCCGGCAGCGCGACGTTGACGAGCTCCTTGATCTTCTCGGCCGGGCCGATCTTGATCTGGCTCGGGAACTCGCGGCGCAGCCGGTCGACCTCGACATCGGCGCGGGCCGCCAGGACGAAGGTCGCGGTCGTGAACAGCGAGCGGTCGGCGACCTCGGCGATGTGGACGCCGTATTTGTGCTGCCGCAGCGGCACCGGCACCGCCGTCTGCTCCAGCACGGCGCTGAGGGAGGCCCGGATCGACTGGATCACCGGCCGGAAACTGAGTGCGAGATCCTCGTGCCTGTAGCCGCCGAAGGCCGGCGGCCGCTTCTCGGTCCGGGCATAGGTCGCCAGCTCGCCGGCGAGTTGGACCATCAGGCCGTACAGCGATTCCGGATGCACCACCGCGGCGCCGGAGAGATGGGAGAAATAGGGCTCGTAGCGGTTGACCGCCTGCAGCAGCAGGAAATCGGCGATCTCGGCCACGCCGCGCGTGCCCGACTGCGACACCCGGGCGGCCAAGGCCTCACCGCGATGATGCAGCAGGCCGGCGATCTCGGTGATGAAGTTGGCGAGGGTGCGGGAGCCGGCGCAGTCCATGGTCGGCGGGATATGGGTCTCGTCGAGCACGACCTGCCGGTCGGCCCGAACCTCGACCAGGCGCGCGATCGGCAGGCAGGAGAAGCCGGCCCGGTCCGCCCCGTCCGGCAGCAGCTGAAAACGCAGCCGCGCCACCTCGATCGAGGCGCCGTCGCGCTCGCCGGCATTGGTGTCGACCAGGTCCTGGTCCGCCACCGCGAAGCGGATCGGCACATCGGTCGCGGCGCGCCCGTCGGTCTCGACCGCCCCGGGCTGGTACAGCGGCACCGCCAGGTGGATCAGCGAATCTCGCAGATGTTCCGGCACTTCATAGGGGACCGGCTGATCGGCGTCGTCGGGGATGCTGAACGGCGTGCCGTCCTCCATGACGCCGCGGGCCGTCTCGATCGCGATCTTGCCGAGGCTGAGCAGCTCGCGGTTCAGTCGCAGCTCGGTGACGCCCCAGCCATAGCCGCGCAGGGCCGCCGTCCGGCTGCGGACAAGCTTTTCGACATAGCGGTCGTTCTGCTGGAAATGCTGCGGCCGGAGGAACAGCCCTTCCGACCAGACGACCCTGTTGTCCCAAGACATCCTGCGCTCCGCTTCATCCGAGGCCGCCCGGGCGTGGGCCCGGGCCGGCGATCAGGAATGCGGACACTCTGAAGGGTTCGGGCGCCTCCCTCGCATGCGCAGTTGATATCCGATCATTCGGGATCGGGATGCGGCACACGCGCCGCAACATGCCCGCATATCAATCGCGCATGCAGTACGGCGCCGGGGCTTCGCTAAATTTCCGAAATCGAAGGATCGCCCCTCCCCCGGATCTTCTTGCCTTTACTGCCGGGGACTGAAGGCGGCGAGAGCCGGAAAGCCGTAGTGACGGACATGGTCATGCTCGACGCAGATCAACTGCTGCAACCGGTCAGCGATGGCGACGCGTGCGGAGAAGCCCTCGACTACGATCTGGGCTTCCTCGAGCTCGAGATGGCGTCGCAGGGCAAGCCGGGCCAGCAGATCGGCGACACCACCGCGGCCGACGAGCCCCCGGACTGGCGCGAGGTCTGGCGCCTGGGCCTCGAGCTGGCCGGCCGCAGCAAGGACCTGCGCATCGGCGTGCTGCTGACGCGCTCGGCCCTCAGCCAGTCCGGCTTCGCCGGCCTGCGCCAGGGGCTCGAGTTGCTCGCCGGCTATGTCGAGCAGTTCTGGCCGGACCTGCATCCGCGGCCGGATGCGGAGGATGGCGACGACCAGACCGTGCGCCTCAACACCCTGGCCAATCTCTGCGACCCGGCCGGGCTGATGGCGGAGATCCGCCAGGTCCCCCTTACGGCGTCGCGGCAGTTCGGCAGCTTCACGCTGCGCGACTGCATCGAGGCGCAGCGGTCCCAGCCCGGCGAGATCGACCCTGCCTCTGTCGAGCGCGCCTTCGGCGACACCGATCCCGGCCAGCTCGACCGGGCCGGCGCCGATCTCGACGGTGCCCTGGCCGCCGCGATCCGCCTGGATGCCGGCATCAAGCAGCGGGTCGACATCACCGAGGCCGTCCGCTTCGATCCGCTGATCGCTCTGCTGCGCCAAGGCAAGGAGCTGGTCGACGCCCACCGGCCCAGCGCCGCGCCGGCGGCCGAGATCCCCGAAGGCACAGCGCCCCCCACGGTCGTCCTGTCAGGCGAGATCCGCGACCGCAACGACGTCATCGGCATGCTCGACCGAATCTGCCGCTGGTACCGGACGAATGAGCCGGCCAGCCCGGTGCCGGCTCTGCTGGAACGAGCGAAGCGGCTGGTCTCCAAGGACTTCATGGCTCTGCTCCTGGAGCTCGCCCCCGAGGGCGCTGCCCACTACCGCTCGATCGCCGGCCTGGCGGCCGACGAGAGCCCCTGACGACCGGAGCCGCCCCAGACAAGGAGAATGAGAGATGGCAAAGGCGAGCAGTCAAAAATTCATCGCGCGCAACCGGGCGCCCCGGGTCCAGATCGAATACGACGTCGAGACCTACGGCTCCAACAAGAAGGTCCAGTTGCCCTTCGTCGTCGGCGTCATGTCCGACCTCGCCGGCAACCCGACCGAGCCGCTGCCCCCGGTGGCAGATCGCAAGATGATGGAGATCGACATCGACAATTTCGATGACCGGCTCCGGTCCCTGAAGCCGCGGGTGGCGCTGCGGGTGCCGAATCGGCTCACCGGCGAGGGCCAGTTGGCAGTCGATCTGACCTTCGAGAGCATGGAGGATTTCTCGCCGGCGGCGGTGGCCCGCAAGGTCGAGAGCCTGAACCGGCTGCTCGAGGCGCGGACACAACTGTCCAACCTCTTGACCTACATGGACGGCAAGAACGGCGCCGAGGAGCTGGTCGCCCGGTTGCTGGCCGACCCGGCGCTGCTCAGCGCCCTCGGCCGCGCGCCCAAACCCGAAGCCCCCGAGGAGAAGACGGACGCGCTTCCGTCCCCGGCCCCCGAGACGGAGGAGAACTGACCATGTCGTCCGCAGTCACCAGGACCGCCGAGGCGCAGGCCGCCCCGGCCACCACGGTCGATCCCGGCGATTTCGCCAGCCTGCTGCAGCGAGAGTTTCGGACTCGGTCGGACCAGGCCCAGGAGGCGGTGGAGACCGCCGTCCGCACCCTGGCCGAGCAGGCCCTGCGCAACACCTCGGTGATCAGCGACGATGTCGTCGACACCATCCAGTCGATCATCGCGTCGATCGACGAGAAGCTGTCGGCGCAGATCAACGAGGTCCTGCATCACGAGGACTTCCAGGCGCTGGAATCGGCCTGGCGCGGCCTGCATCATCTGGTCTTCAACACCGAGACCGACGAGACGCTGAAGATCCGCGTCTTCCCGATCTCGAAGAAGGAGCTGTCGCGCACGCTGCGCAAGTACAAGGGCATCGCCTGGGACCAGAGCCCGCTGTTCAAGAAGATCTACGAGGAAGAATACGGCCAGATCGGCGGCGAGCCCTATGGCTGCCTGATCGGCGACTATTACTTCGACCACACCCCGCCGGATGTCGAGCTGCTGTCGGCTGTGTCGCAGATCGCGGCGGCCAGCCATGCGCCGTTCATCTCCGCCGCGTCGCCGCATCTGCTGCAGATGGACTCCTGGCGCGAGCTGGCCAATCCACGCGACATCACCAAGATCTTTCTGACGCCGGAGCATGCGGCCTGGCGGTCCTTCCGCGACAGCGAGAATTCCCGCTACGTGGCGCTGACCATGCCGCGCACCCTGGGGCGCCTGCCGTATGGCGCCAAGACCAATCCGGTCGACGAGTTCGCCTTCGAGGAGGAATCGGACGGCGGCGACAGCGCCAAGTATCTCTGGACCAACGCCGCCTACGCCATGGGCGTGAACATCACACGCTCGTTCAAGCTGTATGGCTGGCTGTCGCGGATCCGCGGCGTCGAATCCGGCGGCCTGGTCGAGGACCTGCCGGTCCACACCTTCCCCAGCGACGACGGCGGCGTCGACCTGAAATGCCCGACCGAGATCGCCATCAGCGACCGGCGCGAGGCCGAGCTGTCCAAGAACGGCCTGCTGCCGCTGCTGCACCGGAAGAACACCGATCTCGGCGTCTTCATCGGTGCCCAGACCGTCAACAAGCCGGTCAAATACGAGGATCCGGACGCCTCGGCCAATGCCGAGCTGAGCGCCCGGCTGCCCTATATCTTCGCGACCTGCCGCTTCGCCCATTACCTGAAGTGCATGGTCCGCGACAAGATCGGCACCTTCAAGGAACGCCACGAGGTCGAGGAATGGCTCAACCAGTGGATCCAGGGCTACGTCCACCCGTCGCCCGAGCTGGGCAGCGAGGAGAGCAAGGCGCAGCAGCCGCTGTCCTCGGCCGAGGTCAAGGTCGAGGAGGTCGCGGACAACCCCGGCTACTACACCGCCCGCTTCTACCTGCGGCCGCATTACCAGCTTGAGGGCCTGACCATCTCGCTGCGGCTGGTGTCGCGCCTGCCGTCGGCCCGCAAGGACTGACAATCCGCCGATCCGCGGAAGGAGGTCGCATGCGGCACAGCTGATCGCCCCCGACAGACTCCAACCCCATTGCAAACCACCAGATGAAGGAAGACGAACATGGCGTTCGACGCGGTCATGGTGTTCACCCAGGCGTCCAAGGACGGCATCCAGCCCAAGGGCGAATCCCTCATTCTGAAGGACGGCATCACGCTGGCCGATGAATGGAGCTTCTCGCTCGAGAACAAGCTCAACATCGGCCCCCACACCAGCGGCGCCGGGTCCGGGAAGGCCGAGTTCGAGGTATTCACCGTCAAGAAGCAGGTGGATACGGCCTCTCCCCACCTCTACGTGGCGTGCGGCCGCGGCGCCCATTTCAGCAATGTCGACCTGAAGCTGTTCAAGGCGACGGGCTCCGGCACCGGCACGTCCGGCACCAACCTGTTCCTGCACTGGACCTTCAACATGCTGGCGGTCGAGAAGGTCGAGTGGTCCTACGCCGAGGAAGCGCCGGAGGAGACGGTCACCTTCCGGTTCGGCGCCTGCAAAGTCATCTACTACAAGCAGAACGACAAGGGTGCCCTGACCAAGCAGGGAGAGGGCATCTGGAACCAGATCGCCAACAGTACCGACTTCACCAAGCTCGTCGCCTGACGGCATCGCGACCGGCCGGCACCGGCCGGTCGCCCTTCCCCGACCATCCCCAGGTGAATCATGGCCCGAGCCGCCAAGCGGGACCTGGTCCAGCCGTCGCTTCTCGACCGGCTGACCGACGACCATCCACGCAGCACGACCGAAGCGCAGGACCGGCGCAGCTTCTCGGTGCGCCAGCTGCGGGAGGTGATCCTGCGCGACATCTCCTGGCTCTTGAACACCAACCAGCTGGCCGCGACCGTGGACCTTCAGCCCTATCCCCATGTCGCCGCTAGCACGCTGAACTACGGCATCTGGCCGCTGGGCGGGCATATCCGTGAAGGCGTCGACGCGAACGCCCTGCGGCAGGAGATTGTCGCCAGCCTGCACCGCTTCGAGCCCCGGCTCCTGCCCGACAGCCTGCGGGTGACGGCGATCGAGGACGGGCAGGATACCGGCTCGCTCCATTTCCGGATCGAGGCTGATCTGTGGGCCCATCCGGTGCCGCTGCGCATGGTGATGCGCACCGAGGTCGACCGCGAGCTCGACTTCGTCCGCGTCGTCGAGCTGGGCGCGGAGAACGGCTGATGGACCCCCGGCTGCTGCGCCTCTACAACGACGAGCTCGCCTATATGCGCGACATGGGGGCCGAGTTCGCCCGCGCCTTCCCCAAGGTCGCCGGCCGGCTCGGCATGGAGACGACCGAGGTCGCCGACCCCTATGTCGAGCGGCTGCTCGAAGGCTTCGCCTTCATGGCAGCGCGGGTTCAGCTGAAGCTGCAGTCGCGCTTCCCGGATTTCACCCAGCATCTGCTGGAGCTGGTCTATCCGCATTTCCTGCCGCCGGTGCCATCGATGGCGATCGTCCGGTTCGAGCCGGACCCGGAGGCCGGCCGGCTGGAGAACGGGTATCTGGTGCCGCGCGGGACCAAGCTCTTGAGCCAGCTCGCTCCCGGCGCCGTGACCCATTGCGAGTTCCGCACCGCCCACGACGTCCATCTCTGGCCGGTCGTGGTCAGCGGGGTCGACTACTACGCGACGCCGGGCCAGCTCTCGGCGCTGCACCTGCCCGGCCGGCAGGCGGTGAAAGCGGCGCTGCGCCTGCGGCTGCGGACGACCAACGGGCTGCCCTTCAACAAGCTGGCGTTGAGGGCGCTGACGCTGCATCTGACCGGCCCCGGCGGCATCGGCGCGACCCTGGCCGAGCAGCTGATCGCCGACACCCGAGCCATCGTCGCCCGGCCGCTGAGCCGGCCCGTGCCCTGGCAGGAAACGATCCCGCGGCAGGCGCTGCGGCAGGTCGGGCTGGAGCCGGGCTGGTCGCTGCTGCCGGAGGTCCCGCGCTCCTTCGACGGCTACCGGCTGCTGCAGGAATACTTCGCGCTCGCAGACCGGACGCTGTTCGTCGAGCTCGGCGGGATGGCCGATGCGATGGCGCTGTCGACCACCGAGGAGCTGGAGATCGTGTTCGCGCTGGGCCGCGCCGAGCCGCGGCTGGAGCGCCATCTCGGCCCGCAGAACATCGCCCTGTTCGCGACCCCGGCGGTCAACCTGTTCGAGCGCCAGGCCGACCGGATCCATGTCAGCGACAAGCATTACGAGCACCATGTGGTGGTCGACCGGATCCGGCCGCTCGACATCGAGCTGCACTCGATCCTGGAGATGAGCGGCGAGGGCGAGAGCAGCGACGCGGCGCCGGTGCCGTTCCTGCCCTTCTACAGCATCCAGGAGCACGGGCGGCGGGAGCAGCATTCCAGCTACTACACGGTGCGGCGTGAGCAGCGCCTGCTGTCCGAGCACCAGCGCGTGAACGGCACGCGGACGGGCTATATCGGCAGCGAGACCTTCGTCTCCCTGGTCGACCGCCACGCCGCCCCCTATTCCGCCGATCTGCGCCAGCTGTCGCTGCGCTGCCTGTGCTCGAACCGGGATCTGCCTCTGCTGCTGCCCATCGGCCGGGGCGAGACCGACTTCACGCTGGAGATCGGCGCCCCGGTGACCAGCGTCCGCTGCCTGTCGCTGCCGAGCCGGCCGCGGCCGTCCTTCGCCCATGGTGACGTTGCCTGGAAGCTGATCAGCCATCTGTCGCTGAACCACCTGTCGATCACCAATTCCGACCGGCCCGACCACCAGGGTGCCGAGGCGCTGCGGGAGTTGCTGCGCCTCTATGTCGATCCCGACGACGCCTCCGCCGCGCGGCAGATCGACGGCGTCCGGGACGTCCGGTCCAAGCCTGTGGTCCGGCGCCTGCCGGGCGGCGGGCAGGCCGCGGTGGCGCGCGGGATCGAGATCGGCGTCACCCTCGACGAGGCCGCCTTCGAAGGCGTCGGCATCTTCCCGCTGGCCTCAGTGCTGAACCAGTTTTTCGCGAAATACGTCTCCATCAACGGCTTCACCGAGATGGTGCTGTCGACCCTGCAGCGCGGGGAGGTGATGCGATGGCCGCCGATGATCGGCCGCCGGGCGGTGGTGTGATGCCGGACGCCCTCGACAACTTCCTCGACGCGGTCGCGGCCGAACCGCACGCCTTCGACGTCTTCCAGACGCTGCGGCGGATCGATGCCCTGTGCCCCGACCGCCCGAGGCTGGGGGAATCGAGCCGGCCGGACCAGGACCGGGTGCGGATCGGGCAACAGCCGGCGCTGGCCTTCCCGACCCGGCCGATCGCGGGCCTGACCGAGCCCGAGGAGGAGGATGGCCCCGCCCGGCTTGCCACCTATGTGTTCGGGCTGTTCGGGCCGAACGGTCCGCTGCCGCTGCACCTGACGGAATACGCCCATCTGCGGCAGCACAACGCCGCCGACGAGACGCTGGTCCGCTTCGCCGACATCTTCCACCACCGCATGGCCTCGCTGTTCTTCCGCGCCTGGGCGGAGAGCGAGCCGACGGTGAGCCACGACCGGCCGCAGCAGGACCGCTTCGCGCTGCAGCTCGGCGCCCTTGCCGGCTTCGGCATGGAGTCGCTGCAAGGCCGGGACGCCATGCCCGACCTGGCCAAGGTCCATTTCACCGGCCGGCTCGCCTCGCACACCCGCAACGCCGAGGGGCTGGGCGCCATCCTCGCCAGCTTCTTCGCGGCACCGGTCGAGATCCGCGAATTCGTGCCGAAATGGGTCCAGCTGCCGCGCGACGCGCTGTGCCTGCTGGGCCGCGACCCGGGCACCGGCACGCTGGGCAGCACCGCCACCGCCGGCGCCCAGATCCGGGTCTATCACCACCGGTTCCGCATCGTCATCGGCCCGCTCGACCTGGCCCAGTACGAGCGGCTGCTGCCCGGCGCCCCCGGCCTCGACAAGATGGCCCATGTCATCCGCAACTATCTCGGCGACGAGCTGGACTGGGAGGTCAACCTGGTCCTGCGCCGCGACGAGGTGCCGGCGGCCCGGCTGGGCCGCAGCGGCCGGCTCGGCTGGACCGGCTGGATGGGCAAGCGCCGCTCGCGCCGCCATGCCGACGACCTGACGACCACCCCCCCCTCCCGCCCCGACGGAAGCGGCATCCCCCGAAACAGCCTCGTGGAGTCCGTGATGACGGGCATCAGCCGCCGGAACCTGTTCAGCAAGCTGAACGCGCCCTGCTACGCCGCGATCGAGAGCGCCACCGCGTTCTGCAAGCTGCGCGGCAACGCCTATGTCGAGCTGGTCCACTGGCTGCACCAGTTGAACGAGGTCGCCGATTCCGATTTCGGGCGGATCCTGCGCAGCTTCGGCGTCGACCCCGGCATCCTGGCGCGCGACCTGACCCGCGCGCTGGACCGGCTGCCGCGGGGCGCCACCGCCGTCTCCGACCTGTCGCAGCATATCGAGGACGCGACGCAGGAGGCTTGGCTGGTCGCGACCCTGGCCTTTGGCGACGACCGCATCCGCTCCGGCCATCTGCTCTATGGCTGCCTGGCGAGCCGCCCTCTCAGCCAGGTCCTGCTCGCGATCTCCCCCGAATTCGGCAAGCTGGCGCTGGATCGGCTGCGCGACGGGTTCGAGGCGATCACCCGCGGCTCGCCCGAGGCCACGGCCGCGCAAGCGCCGGTGGAAGCGGCGGACGGGGCGACGCCCTCGGCGGCGTCCGGCGGGCGTGGCGGCGCCCTGGCGCGCTACACCGTGGACCTGACCGCGAGCGCCCGGGCCGGCAAGCTGGACCCGGTGATCGGCCGCGACCCCGAGATCCGGCAGATCATCGACGTGCTGATGCGGCGGCGGCAGAACAACCCGATCCTGACCGGCGAGGCCGGCGTCGGGAAGACCGCGATCGTCGAGGGCCTGGCGCTCAGGATCACGGCCGGCGAGGTGCCGGCGCCGCTGCGCGACGTCGCCCTGCACGCGCTCGACCTCGGCCTGGTGCAGGCGGGCGCCGGGGTGAAGGGCGAGTTCGAGCAGCGCCTGCGGGACGTCATCGCCGAGGTCCAGGCGGCGCCGCATCCGGTGATCCTGTTCATCGATGAGGCGCACACGCTGATCGGCGCCGGCGGCCAGGAAGGCACCGGCGACGCCGCCAACATGCTGAAGCCCGCCTTGGCCCGCGGCACGCTGCGGACCATCGGCGCCACCACCTGGGCCGAGTACAAGCGCTACATCGAGAAGGACCCGGCGCTGAGTCGGCGCTTCCAGGCCATCCCGGTGGCCGAGCCGGACGAGCCGGAGGCCGTCACCATGATGCGCCGCATGGTGCGGACGCTGGAGGCGCATCACGGCGTCGAGATCCTGGACGAGGCGGTGGAGGCCGCGGTCGCACTGTCGCGGCGCTACATCCCGGCCCGCCAGCTGCCGGACAAGTCGCTGAGCCTGCTGGACACCGCCTGCGCCCGCGTTGCCGTCAGCCGCCATGCCCGGCCCGACCGGCTGGAGCATGAGCGGCAGCGGATCGACGCCCTGACGCTGGAGTTGGAGATGCTCGGCCGCGAGGAGGCCGACGGCGGCGATGTCGGCGAGCGCCGGGCGGAGGTGGAAGAGGCGCTGGAGGAGGCGAGGCAGGAGGCGGCGCGGCTCGACGTCCGCTGGCAGGCCGAGCGCAGCCTGGTCGAGGAGATCCAGCGGGCCCGGGCCGCGCTCCGCGCCGATCGTAACGCCGATCCGGCCGAGTTGCGGCGGCTCGACGGCGAATGGCGCGAGATCCAGGAGGAGGCGCCGCTGGTGCTCGACCGGGTCGACCGCAACGCCGTGGCCGCCGTGGTGCAGGACTGGACCGGCATCCCGGTCGGCCGCCTGCTGAAGGACGAGGCCACCACCCTGCTCTCCCTCGCCGAGGCCCTGGGCCGGCGCGTCGTCGGCCAGGACCACGCCATGGAGGCGATCGCCCAGCGGGTGCAGACCAGCCGCGCCGGCCTGGACGATCCGGCCAAGCCGATCGGCGTCTTCCTGCTGTGCGGTCCGTCTGGCGTCGGCAAGACCGAGACGGCGCTGGCGCTGGCCGACACCCTGCTGGGCGGCGAGAGCAACCTGATCACGATCAACATGAGCGAATTCCAGGAGGCGCACACGGTCTCCTCGCTCAAGGGCGCCCCGCCGGGCTATGTCGGCTACGGCCAGGGCGGCGTGCTGACCGAGGCGGTGCGCCGGCGGCCGCATGCGGTGATCCTGCTCGACGAGATCGAGAAAGCGCATCCGGACGTCCACGAGATCTTCTTCCAGGTCTTCGACAAGGGCGTGATGGAGGATGGCGAGGGGCGGAAGATCGACTTCCGCAACACGCTGATCCTGCTGACCTCGAATGTCGGTGGCGAGCAGATCGCCAGGCTGTGCGCCGCCGAGGCGCGGCCGGAGCCGGAGGTGCTGGAGAGTGCGCTGCACCGGCCGCTGCGCGAGGTCTTCCCGCCGGCCCTGCTGGGCCGCATGACCGTCATCCCCTACTACGCGCTCAGCGACGGCATGCTGGACCGCATCGTGCGCCTGCGGCTGGAGCGGATCGCCGACCGCATGATGCAGGCGCACAAGGTGCCGCTGACCTTCGGCGACGATGTCGCCGAGACGGTCGCCGCCCGCGCGCGCCAGGTCGACACCGGCGGGCGGATGGTCGACGCCATCCTGACCGGCACGCTGCTGCCCACGATCAGCCGGCACATTCTTGCGGAGCAGCGCGAGGGCCGGCAGATCGGCCCGCTGCATCTCGACGTCGTAGACGGCGCATTCGCCCTGAACATCGCCGACCGCCTGGTCGCCGAACCCTCTCCAACCCTCGACTGAAGGCGTTCAGACAATGACCGGACTCACCGACAGGTTCTCGGCGTGGCTCGCCGAGCTTTGCCAGACACGGCCGAAACGCCCCGCAGACGATCTCGAAGCCCAGCTGGGCCACACCGGCACGGAGCCGATCGAGCTGGACTGGATGTCGCGCACGGACCTCGCCCCGATGAGCGCCGTCGAATGGAGCACCGATGAGGTCGAGCACGGATGCGCGGTCGGCCGTTACCAGGACCGGCCGGTCCTGGCCGGCTCCGTCAACGGCCGGCCCGTCGTCGTCGAGCGATCGCAGGCCGGCGAGATGCGGCTGCTCACCTCGACCTTCGCGCCGGGGGAAACGGTCCTGTCCGGAGGCGACGGCATCTTCATTCCGGACCGGCTCGGGGTGAAGCGCACGGAGTCCGTGGCGGGCGCCACCTTCGAAGTCCATGACGGGACCTATAACGGCCGCATCGTCGAGGTGCTCCGGACGCCCGGCACCGACAGCTTCCAGATCAGGGAGGTCGAGCGCGACGCAAGCGGCGCGGAGACGGTGAGGCCCGGCGCCATCGTTCGGCCCGCCCGGACGAACAGCGCAGAGTTCGTCGACTTGGTGACCAGGCTGCCGGACGCCTCGTCGCCGGAAGCCGCCCCGGTGATGGCCTTCCCCGATGGGGACAAGCCGAACACGATCTCGAAGGCGAAAGCGACGACCGGAAGCCCGATCAAGGAATTTCCGAAAAGCGGCCTCGTGGAGATCGGCAAGGACGAGGATCGCAAATTCTACGTCCCGGTTCTCGTCCGGATGCAGAGGGACGAGGACGCGGCAGGAGGAGCCGGCGTTCAGGACGAACCGCCAAAGATTGTTTACGCCGAGTACCGCCCCTCGGTGCCGGGGATCTGGGGAGAAGGTACGCTCGTCCTGCGACGGGAGCTGGGCTCAGGGGCCAAGGAAGGCCCTGCCGTGAAGTATGACGCCCACAACGGCCGATGGGTGTCGCCCGAAGAATACCGGAAAGCGATGGACCAGTTCGTCGACGCCACCATGAAGGCCGTTGATCAAGGCATCATGATCTGCTTCAGGGACGCGATGGATGGCGCCCTCGCCCTGCAGATGGAGGCCTTCAGGAGCCAGGTCCGGAACCTGGCCCGACAGGCCATCGCCAACGACATCACGGAAGACAAGTTCCAGGAAGGCGTGGCTAAGGTCCTGTCTGAGATCGGCAAGAAGGGCGAAGACACGAAATACAGAAACAGGACGGATTCCCAGATCAATTGGACGCGGGTGTCCCAGGTGGTGTCCCCGCTGATCGCCATCACGATGGGCGCCGTCTCAATGTACCTGATCCAGCAGTACAGAGCCGAAAGGCTCGCGGCTGCTCCGTAGCCGCCCGACGACGTCACCCATCCCTGCAGACCGGCGGAACACACCATGCCCCTGTCGACCATCGAGAGCCTTCTGAAGGACAACCGCTTCGCCGCGGTGACTTCGGCCGCGTTCCAGCTGAACGAGGTCTATCTCAGGCGGCTTAGAGGCACCGAGCGGCTGGGCGAGCCTTTCTTCTTCGAGGTGACGCTCGCCAGCCCCGACCCGATCCAGAACTTCGCCAAGGTTCCCGGCCAGACCCTGACCGCCGGTCTCAAGCTCAAGGGCACGGCGACGCGCTTCTTCCACGGCATCGTCACCAAGTTCCAGTATCTCGGCCTCGACGACACCGAGCGCCTCAATTACGTGGCGGAGGTGCGGCCCTGGCTGTCGCTGCTCGACTACCGTCGCAACAGCCGGATCTTCCAGAACAAGACCAGCCTCGAGATCATCACCACGATCTTCCGGGAGCACAAAGGCACCTTCAAGAACAGGACCACCGGCCGACTACCGCAGCGGCCCTTCTGTGTCCAGTACGACGAGACCGACCTGGCCTTCGTCAGCCGGCTGATGGAGCAGGACGGGATCTATTACTACTTCGAGCATTCGGAGAACCGGCACGACCTGGTGCTGGTCGACAACGCCTCCAGCCACAAGCCCTGCACGCCGCAAGTGGTGGAGACCCACCACAATCTGCGCCCGGCCCGGAACCTGCACCAGGACGACCTGATCTTGCGCTGGGAGGAGGTGGTGTCGATGCAGCCGGACCGGGTCGTCATGCGGGACTACGACCATGAGAAGCCGACGGCGAATCTCGAGGCCGTGGCCCGCGTCCCGTCCGTGAAGGTCGGCGGCATCCCGCCGCGCAAGACCCTGGCGGGCGCCGCCCCCGGGCGTCCCGGCGGCACGCCGGTCGCGCCGGTGACGGCAACCAAGACCTCGACAGCCGCGGGCGGCGCCTCGCCGACGCAGGAGAGCTTCGTCTATCCGGGCCGCTACATCGAAAAGAAGGACGGCGATTTCTACGCTACGATCCGGGCTGAGGAGCTGGCCTGCAACGCCTATCGCGCGCGGGTCGAAAGCACCGCGCGGCAGATCACGACCGGATCGATCTTCACGGCCGCGAACCCCTTCTACTACGGCGACGTCGATTCCCGCCCCAAGCCCACCGAGCGCTTCCTGGCGGTGGGGAACGAATTCACGATCGTCGGCGAGGTCGGGGAGGTCGGCGGCGGGCCGGGGAACGCGGTCGACGCCAGCGACCGCTTCCTCTATCGAAGCATGGTCGAGATCATACCGGCGACCACCCAGTACCGCCCGCCGCGTCGCACGCCGGCGCCGGTGATCCAGGGGCCGCAGACGGCGGTCGTCGTCGGCCCCAGGGCCGAGACGATCACGACCGATAAGCTCGGCCGCATCAAGGTCCAGTTCTTCTGGGATCGCGAAGGCAGGAAGGACGAGAACAGCTCCTGCTGGATCCGGGTCGCGCAGAGCTGGGCCGGCAAGGGCTTCGGCGGCCTGATCATTCCGCGCATCGGTCAGGAGGTCGTGGTCGAGTTCATCCACGGCAACCCCGACTGGCCGCTGGTGACCGGGGTCGTCTACAACGCCACCAACCTGCCGCCCGAGACCCTGCCGGCGGACAAGACGCGGTCGACCTTCCGGACGCACACCGACCGCGGTGCGGTCAACGCCTATAACGAGCTGCGCTTCGAGGACAAGCAGGGGCGGGAGGAGGTCTATCTCAAGGCGCAGAAGGACCACAATGTCGAGGTCGGCGACGTCTATTCCATCGACGTCAGGACGCAATACGTCCTGACTTCATCCCCCACCGCGATGGCGCCGGGGCCGGCCGCCGCGTCGACGCCCGGCAGCAGCCGCATCGAGGTCACCCCCGACAAGATCCGCTTCGTGGTGAACGGAGTGACCGGCCCGCAGATCATCGAGATCAGCGCCACGGGCATCGCCATGATCGGCACCACGATCGGCATGATGGCTAGGCCCGCCCGCGCCGGCGCCATCGTCTCGATGCCGCCCGCGATCCCGGCGCCGCCGACCCCGGCGCTGCTCCAGGCCCTGACCGCGGCGGGGCTGCCGGCGCCGCCCTCCACCGAGTTGCCGACGCCGCCTACGTCGCCGACGCTGGCGCCGGTGTGACCGCGGGCCATGGACACCCGTCGCCGCCTGACCCGCCTCGTAGGCTGCGTTCTGGCCGCGGCCGTGCTGGCGGGCCTGGCGGCGATCCATGTCTCCAACCACCGTCTCGCCGACCGGGCGCGCGCCGCGATCGAGCGTGCACAGGCGGCGACACCGGCGCCCGGGGCGGCTCCGGAGGATCCGGCGGCGGCGCTGCCCGCCCTGGATGCGCTGACTGCCTCGCCCCTGGCGGCCCCTGGCCCCCTGCCCTGGTGGCGGCAACTGAGCCTGAACGCCGCGCCGCTGGAGGATCTCTCCGCCGCGACCGCCGGGCTCGACCGGGAGCTGCTGCGGGACGCGTTCCTGCGCCGGCTGGCACAGCGCATCCTGGCCCGCATCGACCGGCCGGATATCGCCTCCGACCTCGCCTTCGACGGGCTGAAGGCGGCGCTGGCCATCGGCGGCGCCGGCCCGCGGCAGGACGGGTTGATCCGGCTGTGGGCGTCGACCGACTGGTCGCTGACCGCGCCGGACGCGTTGCGCCAGCCGCTGCTCGGGCTCCTCGACCGCGCCCTTGCCACCGAGCCGCGCCTCGCCGCCCCAACCGATATGACCGTCGTGGAGCGGATCCGGGCCCGGCTGCGCAGCGAGCCGTTGTCGGCCAGGGCCTACGCCGCCATCCGCACCTCGGATGCGGCCCAGAACCTGCTGCCTTTCCGCGCCGACCTCGTGCTCGGGGCGGACAGCTGGGCGGTGCGGCGTCGGTCGGGCGCCTCGCTGTCCATGCCGATCCCGGGGCTGCTGACCGCCGACGGTTTCCACCAAGTGGTCGTGCCGGCGCTGACGGACCTGTCCGTCTCTCTCGATTCCGACGACTGGGTGCTCGGCGCGGCGCCGGCGGAGAGCGGCGACCTGACGGCGTCGGTGCTGGCGCTCTATCTCGACGACGTGGCCCGCGCCTGGGATGGGCTGCAGGACGACCTCGAGCTGACTCCCGCCGATGATCCGGACGCCGCGGCACGCATCATCGCCGTGCTGACCCGGTCGCCCAGCCCGCTGCTGCGCCTCGCCGTCGCCGCCCGTCGGGCCACGCGGTTCGATCGCGGCCAGGGCGACGACGCGGCCCTCGCGGCGCTGGCCCGGAAGCTCGGCGGTCTGCGCCTGTGGACCGCCATCGACCGCCGCTATGCTTGGCTCGACGGCGCGGAGCCGCAGGGCGCTCCGTCGTTTGACGCCATCCGCCGCTTCGTCGCGACCGCCGGCAGCATGCCCGCCGATGCGGCGGCGCCGGCGCCGGCCCTCGACTGATGCCGCGGGATCTGATCGAGGCCGCGCCCTCCGGCGCCGTCACCGGCGCGGCTGGTACGGCCTGCCTCTGCCGTCCCGAGATCGGGCTCTGGGCCGTCACTGCGGACGATCCGCGATCCCGCCGCCTGGTCGTTGCTCTCGCCGCGCTCGACGGCGCAATTGACGAACCCCAGCTGGCGCGCATTGCGCGGCGGACGACTGGTGTCTCGGCCGCGATCGCCCTGTTGCGGCCGCCGCATCTGCTGTGCCTCCGTCTGGGCGACGGCGTCGCTCGTCACCTGACCCGATCCGGTCTCGTTCCCCTCGCTGCGGAAGCACCTGTCGGAACGATCCGTGTCCGGCTGGAAGCAGGCGATCGCGTCATCCTCGGCGCGCCTCCCATCGCCGATATCGTCGACGGGGCCGCGCTGCTGCTCGAACGGCTGCCGCCCGACGCCGCCGCCCGGCTGCTGGTGCAGCGCGCCGAGGAGGCCGCCCGGCGCGGCAGCGGTGCGGTGGTGCTGGCATTGTCCGACCGGCTGCCGGTGACGCGGGTCGAGGTCCCTGCCCCAACCCGTCCCCGGCCGCCGTCCCGCCTCCGGCCGTTGGCGGTCAGCGCTGCGGCCGCCCTCGCCTTGTCCTTCACCGCGGCGCTCGGCCTCGCCGTCTTCCGCAATGTCCCCGAGCCGACGCCGCGGCGTGAGATCCCCGCGACATCGCCCGAGGACAGCGGGTCGGCGTCAACCGACGAGTCCGGCGGCGATCTGGCCGCAGCCGACCGCCGCTTCGCCCGGATGGCGCGGCTGGCGACCGCCGTCGCTGCGATCGACCGCACGCTGCAGCCGCTCGACCTGCCGCCGGTCGCGGAGGATCGTATCGCCGCGATCCGCCCCTTCGCTCCGGCGGCGCTCGACGCGCAGGCCCGGACTCTCATCGCCCGCCTGCCGGGCTGGCCCCTTGCCGTGCCGCTGCGCGTGCCCTTGCGGCTGTCCAGCCCTTTCGGCCTGCGGGTCCATCCGGTGACCGGCGTTCCGACCCTGCATGCCGGGCTGGACCTGGTGGCGCCGGCGGGGACCCCGATCTACGCGACCGGGGACGGCCGCGTTCTGCGGGCCGGGCCGGCCGGCGGCTATGGCAACATGGTGGAGATCCAGCACGCAGACGGCCTGGTCACGCGCTATGGCCACATGCAGTCGATCGCGGTGGAGGCGGGGCAGGAGGTGACGGCAGCCACCGTGATCGGCCAGCTCGGCTCGACCGGCGTCTCGACTGGCCCGCACCTGCATTACGAGATCCGGCGCGCGGAAGAGCCGGTCGACCCGATGCCCTTCCTGCAGGCCGGGCAGGCGCTGAAATCGCTGCTGGCGGCCGTCATCCCTAACTGAAAGGGCGGCCTTCGGCCGCCCTCTGTCTTTTCCGGACGATCCGAGACTCAACTCGCCCCGGCCGCGGCGACCGGACCGGCCGGGGTGACGGGCACGGCGACGGGAAGGGCCTGTACCGGTTCGAACACGCCGGTTTCGCCGACATCGGACGGCTTCGCGGCACCTCCCGCCTGCGCCGTTGTCCCGGGAACCGGCTGCCCGTCGCCGATGGTGTTGACCAGACCGGAGACGGAGACGATCAGGCCGCTGAGGTCGTTGATCGTCGACGCCTGCTCGGTCCAGCCAGCGGTCTGGTCGCCTGTGGAGATCCGGGCACGGACCATGCCGCGGCGGACCTGACGTTCCGCCTGCCGCAGCGCCGCGTACTGCGCCGGGGTGCCGTTCCGGCCGAGATTGGCCCTGGCCTCGATCACCAGCTTCTTCAGATAGCTGAGCCGCTGTTCCATCGTGTCCATCGCGCGGTCGAGCGTGACGCGCGATGATTGCGCCTTGCGGGCGATGACTTCGATCGGCAGCGCCGTGCCGGCGACCGGCGTCACGGGCAACGCACCGGCGGCCGCAGCCTCGGCCCCCTTGCCGTATTGGGAGAACGGCTTCGGATCCGGCAGCCTATCGGCGCAGGCGGCGCAGAGCAGACCCAGACCGAGCACGATCGTCGGCGGCTTGAACGGAGACATGGGCAGCGCCTTCTCGAAAGTGGGTCGCGGAAGTCCGGCATCCTTGCCCCGGCATGGCCGCGACGGAGCATGCGGAATTGACATGATCGTATCCAGGCCGAACGGCCGGTGAATTCTGGCCCGCCCCCAGTTCGCGACGCATATTTCCCGAGAACAGCCCCGGATCTGGAGGCAATAATGCCAATCGCAAAATGCGCCTTTGCGGTTCTTTTCTGCCTGTTATTGACAATATCAGCATCGATCGCACAGCAGGCCGCATCCGCGCCGGTTTCAGCGACGGCGCCGGACCCGACGGCCCGGCCATATTATCTGGCCGCCACCCTCACGGGCGCGTTCCGGACCGACCCTCTACCGATCGGCGTCCTGGCGGGCGGGCGTAGCTCGGTCGTCGGCCTGGCCAATGACTGCGTCGGCAACGTCACGCCGGAACGTCCCGATGCGACCATCGATCTCGAGGATGTCCGCGGCCCCGTGAATTTCTACGTGGCGGCCGGCACGGACACGGCCCTGGTGATCCACACGCCCGCAGGGCAGTGGCTGTGCACCGACGACAGCGAGGCGGGCGGCGTCAATCCTGCGATGACGCTGACCGCTCCCGGAAACGGCCGCTACGCCATCTGGGTCGCGTCGGTCGAGGCGCCCGACCGGCCGGTGCCGGCCGTGCTGGTGGTCAGCGAGTTCCCTCCGGTCTGGTAGCCGAGGCCATGACCGCCGATCCGATCCGTGACGCCGCGGTGCCGTCGGGCGACGAGACGCGCTTCCTCGCCCCGGCCGCGCCGGCCGAAGCCGGCTCGGCATTGGCTCCAGGCACGGTGGTTCTGCACACCTATCGGATCATCCGGCTGATAGGCCGCGGCGGCATGGGTGAGATCTATCAAGCCGAGCACCGCGACCAGCGGACCCTGCACGCGATCAAGATCATCCGGCCCGACCTGGTCGGCGACGAGTCGATCGTCAACCTGTTCCTGCGCGAAGCCGAGGCTCTGCGCAAGATCCGGCACGCGGCGATCGTCAGCTATGACGGCCTGTTCCGCGATGCCAGCGGCCGGCTGCATCTGGTGATGGAGTATGTCGACGGCCCTTCTCTGCGTGACCGGCTGCGCGACGGGCCGCTGGCGCCGGACGAGATCGCGCGGCTACGCGACCGCCTGGCCGCCGGGTTGGCCGAGGCGCATGACAAGGGCATCTACCATCGCGATTTGTCCCCCGACAACGTGATCCTGGAGCACGGCCGGCTGGAGCAGGCGAAGCTGATCGATTTCGGCATCGCACGCTTTGCCGATCCCAGCATGCGGACCCTGGTCGGCAGTCGTTTCGCCGGGAAGCTCTCCTGGGCGTCGCCGGAGCAGATCGGCCTGTTCGGCGCACAGGTCGACGGCCGGTCCGACATCTACAGCCTGGGTCTCATCCTTGCCGCCGCCGCACGCGGCCGGCCGCTGGAGATGGGCAAGACCATGACGGCCACGGTCGAGGCCCGGAAAGCGACCCCCGATCTCGACGGCGTGCCGCCCGGCCTCGTCACCCAGATCACCCGCATGCTCGCCCCGGATCCACGCGACCGGCCGCAGACGATGCGGAGCCTGGTCGACGAGCCGGCGCTCGATCGGTCCCGCTGGACCGTGCTCCTCCGGTCGTGGCCGGCCCTGGGCGCAGCCCTGTCGCTGATGCTGGCAGCCGTCGGAAGCGCATGGTGGTGGTCCGCCCCACCACCGGCGGTGCCCGCGCCGGCAGCGCTGATGTCGGCAGCACCGACCCCGCCGGCCGCGGTGCAGGCGCTCGACCGCCGGCAGTTGCCGCGGATCCTGGCGCTGGCACCCGCAGAGATCTTCGCCGCCGGCCAGCGCTTCCTGACCGAGCAGCGCGACGCCGACACGGCACTGGTGCTGTGGGAGGAGGCGTCGCGGCGTGGCAACGGTGACGCCGCCTTCGGCATCGCCCAATTTTACGATCCGAAGGCCCGGAGCACCGGCCCGAACCCGTTCAGCGCCCCCAATCCGACCAAGGCGCGGGAGTTCTACGCCTTGGCCCTGCAACGCGGCATCGGCATCGCCCGCGCCCGGCTGCAGGCCCTCGACAACGCGGATTCGACGCGATGACGACACCCGCCTTCCGGCTCCGCCTCGCCGCCCTGCTGGGCTTGGCCTGGCTGGCCGCCTTCTCCGTCGCCGCCCCGGCGATCGCCCAGGATCCGGCGCCACCTGCCGCTGGCGCCCGCAAGCCGCTGCTGATGGCCGGCGCGACGAGCCTGTGGCAGCGCATCCTGACCCGCCCGGGCGCGCGGCCATCCCAGGCACCCGGCGGACCGCCTGCCGAGGCCGAGATCCCACCCCTGACCATGCTGTTCGTCTATGCCCGCGCGGCGGGCGACGGCGGCAACTGGCTCGAGGTCGGCCCCACCATAGGCGGCCAGACGCTGGGCTGGCTTCCCGAGGCGGAGGCGATCGACTGGAAGCAGACCCTGGTGGTGAACTTCACCAACCCGGTCAACCGCGACCGCGCCCTGTTCTTCAAGGACTCCGCGCCGCTGCTGTCGATCATGGAGGCCCCGGATGCGGAGGCCCGGACCGCGGCACTGCGCCAGGCGGCGATCACCGGAACCCTGCCGCCGGACAGCCCAATCGCGGCGATCGAGCCGTCGACCTGGGTCGACCCGGCCAAGAACTTCTATCTGCTGCCGATCCTGAACTGGACCGACGGCTATTTCGCCAAGGGTTTTCCCGGCCTGGCCCTGCAGGTGGCGGCGACCTCGCTGCAGGAGGCCGCGGATCCGCCGCCACAGGCGGCCGACCCCGGCAGCGCGGCGCAGGTGATGGCCGGTTACCGCGCCGGCGTCGTCTTCGTGGTCGACACCACCGTCTCGATGGATCCCTACTTGGCGCGGACGCGCGAGACCATCCGAACCCTGATCGAGAAGCTGCATGCCGAAGAGGGCGACAGGCTGAGCCTCGGCCTGGTCGGATTCCGCGACGTGCTCGATGACGGCCGCCCGGACGAGTACATCGCCAAGGTCTTCGCCGCCCTGTCCGACGGACTCGACCCGAAGGAATTCCTCGACCGCTTCGATCAAGCCACGGTCTCGCATGTCGACAACCGCGACTTCCGTGAGGATTCCTTCGCCGGGGTGAAGGCCGCGTTGGACGACATCGACTGGGCCGGCGTGGCCGGGCGGCTGATCGTCCTGATCACTGATGCCAGCCCGCGCCGGGCGAACGACCCGTATTCCTCCACCCATCTCGATCCCGACCAGTTGCGGCTGCTGGCCCAGTCGAAGGGCGCCGCGGTGCTGGTCATCCACTTGAAGACCGCGGCCGGGAAGGACGACCACGCCGCCGCCGAGGAGGCCTATCAGCCGCTGTCCGACTATCCCAATGTCGGCAGCCTCTACTTCCCGATCGAGGGCGGCGACCTGCGCACCTTCGGGTCGGTGATCGACCGGATCGCCGGGGTCATGCTCGGCCAGATGCAGGCGGCAGCGAAGGGCCAGGTGGCGCCGGCGACGGATGCGCCGGCCGACGCCAAGTCCGACGATCCAAGCCGGACGGCCCTCGCCCGCACCGGCTTGGTCGGGCGCGCCATGCAGCTCGCCTATCTCGGCCGGAAGGAAGGTGGTCGCGTTCCCCGCCTGTTCTCGTCCTGGATCTCGGACCGCGATATCGCCAACCCGGCCCGCAAGGCGCTGGACGTGCGCGTCCTGATCACCAAGAACCAGCTCTCCGATCTCCAGACGACCCTCAACGCCATCATCGATGCCGGCGAGGCGACGCGGGTGGCGCCGAACGATTTCTTCCGCCAGCTGCGCAGCGCCGCTGCGACCATGGCCCGGCGGCCGGAGGGCGTCGGGCAGGAGGAGGCCCGGCACCTGGCCGATCTCGGCCTGATCGGCGAATACCTCCAAGGCCTGCCCTATCGCAGCCGGATCATGGAGCTGACCGAGGACGACTGGCTGTCCTGGAGCTTCGGCCAGCAGCGCCAGTTCCTGGACGACCTGCAGGCCAAGGCGACCCTGTACCAGCAGATCTACGACAACACCGATTTGTGGATCGCGCTCGACGGCCAGCGGACCGGCGGCGATGCGGTCTATCCGATGCCCCTCGATGCACTGCCATGATGGGTCCCGCCCCCGTCTACACGCTGCGCAACGTGGTGCTGCGGCGCGGCACCCGCAAAGCCGGGTTCGAGCTGCATGTCAGCAGCCTCGTGGTGCCACGCGGCGAGATCCTGTTCCTCAACGGCCAGTCGGGCTCCGGCAAATCGACGCTGCTGGACCTGCTGGCCGGGACATTGGCGCCGGACCGGGCGGAGACCTTCGAGCTGACGGCGCTCGGCCGTCCGCCCTTGGATCTAGCGGAGCTGTGGCGCCGACGGCGGCAGGACGCGTTCGCCGCCGTCCGGGCGGGCAGCATCGGCTATGTGCTGCAGACCGGCGGCCTGCTGCCTTATCTCTCGGTGGTCGAGAACATCGCCCTGACCGCCCGCCTCGCCGGGCGCCACGATCCCGGCCATGTGCGCGAGCTGGCGGAGCGGCTGGGCCTCGACCGGCTGCTCGGCCTCAGGCCGGACCGGCTGTCGGTCGGCGAGCGGCAGCGCGTCGCCATCGCCCGCGCCCTGGCCCATCGTCCTGACGTCCTGCTGGCCGACGAGCCCACGGCCTCGCTCGACCCGCCGACGGCCGACCGGGTCTTCGCCCTGCTGGTCGAAACGGTCGAACGCTTCCGCACCACCGCCGTGATCGCCTCGCATGACTGGTCGCGCACGCAGGCGACGGGGCGGCGGAGCATCGGCCATGCCCTGCGCCGCGAAGACGACGTCGTGCGCGCCTATTTCTGGACCTGAGCCGATGACCGTACGCATCGCCATGGCGGCGCGCCTCGCCACCCGGGATTTCGGCCATGACTGGCGCATCGCGGTGTGCCAGGTGCTCGGCCTCGCGGCCGTCCTCGCCCCTCTCCTCGTCCTGTTCGGGCTGCGCTTCGGCCTGATCGACACCCTGGCCCAGCGCCTGATCGAGGATCCCCGCAACCGCGAGATCATCCCCGCCGGCAGCGGCCGCTTCGACGGCGCCTTCTTCACGACGCTGGCCGCCAGGCCGGACATCGCCTTCGTCACGCCGTCGACCCGCGCGATCGCCGCCGGCGTGACCCGGCTGCGCAGCGAGGCGGGCGGCCGCACCCTGTCCGGCACGCCGCTGCTGCCGACCGGGCCGGGCGACCCGATGCTCGGCGCGGCGGAACCCCCGGCCGGTGCCGCGGTGGTGCTGACGCGGCGGCTGGCGGACTCCCTGGGCGTCGCAGAGGGCGGCCGTCTGGTCGCCGAGATCACCCGCCAGCGCGACGGCGTGCTGGAGGCGCAGCGCATCGCGCTCACCGTCTCCGGCATCACCGACCAGCCGGTGTCGCCGGGCGAAGCGATCCTGGCGCCGCTCGACCTGCTCGTCGCCACCGAGGACTGGCGGGACGGCTTCGCCGTCGACGACCGCGGCTGGCCCGGGGCGCCACGGCCGCAGGCCGAGCGCAGCTTCGCCCGCTTCCGACTCTATGCCCGCTCGATCTACGACGTGGCCGGGCTGGAGGAGGCGTTCCGGCGCCAGGATATCTCGGTCCGCACGGCCGCGGCCGACATCGCCCAGATGCAATCGCTCGACCGCAATCTCGGCATCGCCTTCTGGCTGATCGCCGGCTGCGGCGGATTCGGCTACCTGGTCTCGCTGGCGGCCGGGCTGCGCAGCCATGTCGAGCGGAAGCGGCGCGACCTCGCCCTGCTGCGGCTGATCGGTCTGCCGACCCGCGCCCTGGTCGCCTTCCCGGTCACCCAGGCGGTCCTGATCGCCCTGTTCGGCCTCCTCCTCGGCGGCGCGGTCTTCCAGGGGGCGGCCACCGTGCTCAACACTGTGTTCGCCACCGGGCTGCTGCCCGGCGAGCGCATCTGCCGGCTGCTGCCCGTCCATCTCGCCGTGGCCGCGGCGGCGACGATGGCGGCCGCGCTGCTGTCGGCCAGCTGGGGCGGTTTGCTGGCGGCCAGGATCGAAGTCTCCAGGGAGCTGCGCGATGGCTGAATACCGACCATCGTCCCTCAGGGGCCTGCTGATCGGCGTGGCGCTGCTGGCCGCGGCGCACCCGGCCGTTGCCGATGACGTCTCCTGGCCGGTGGAGGCTTACAACCCCGCCCCGGCGGAGGGCGACGTGGCGCTGCCGATGCCCTGCGGCGGCGCCATGGTCTTCCGCCGCGTCGCCCTGCCCTCGACCGGGGTGCTGGACGACGTCCGGGTGCAGTTCGGCGATGCCCAGCCCGAGCTCGGCTTCTTCAGCGACCGGCGGTTCGACGTGATCGCCGGCGCCTTCGGCGACCCCGCCGTACCCGGCACCCGCTATTTCCTGATCGGCAAATACGAGGTCACGCGCGCGCAATGGGCCGCGCTGTCCGGCGATGCCTGCCCGGATCCCGGGATGCGGCAGCGTGTGCCGCAGACCGAGATCTCCTGGTTCGACGTGGTCGGCTTCGCCAACCGCTACTCGCAATGGCTGCTGGCCCATGCCCGCGACGCGCTGCCGGCGGAATCGGGCACGCCCGGCTTCCTGCGCCTGCCGACCGAAGACGAATGGGAATATGCGGCCCGCGGCGGCATGGCCGTGTCCTCCGAGAATTTTCTGGCGCCACGATTCCCGATGCCGGAGGGCGCCGCTGCCTATGTCTGGTACCAGGGCAGCGGCTCAGCCGAAGGCCGGATGCACCCGATCGGGCTGCTCAAGCCCAACCCGCTCGGCCTCCACGACATCCTGGGCAACGCCTCGGAGATGATGCTCGAATCCTTCCGGCTGAACCGGCGCGGCCGGCTGCACGGCCAGGCCGGCGGCTTCATCGCACGCGGCGGCGACTACAACACGCCGCTCAGCCAGATCCGGTCCGGCATGCGGGTCGAGATGCCCTACTACACGGCCGGCGCCGCCACGGCCACGGCCAGCCGGCAGCTGGGATTCCGCCTGGTGGTGGCGGCTCCGGTGGTGACCTCGCCCGAGAAGCTGACCGAGATCGAGAAGGCCTGGGAGGCGATGCCGTCCTCCGGCGAGGCGCCGTCCACCGCACGCCGTGAGGACGCCGCGCTCGGCACCCTCGACCGTCTCGCCGACCAGGCGGGCGACGAGACGGTCCGCATCCAGCTGCGCGACGCCGGCCGGTCGATCCGTGAGGCGCTGGTCGACCGCAACGATGCGCGCGACCGCACCGTCCGGCTGCTGATCAATGTCGGCGCCCTGCTGGGCAACAAGCTGCGCATCGACCACCAGCGGCTGCTGGCGGTGCAGAGGGCGATCGACGGCGTGGCCCGGCCGGCGCTGCGGCAATTGCAGGCGCGGCGCCAGGACACCCAGATCCGCAAGGCCATCGCCGACGCCACCGCGCGGATCGGAGAGATGGAGGACCAGCGGGACGGGCTTGAGGACACCGTCAAGACCTCCCGCGAGACCTATCTCGACACCGTTCTCAGCACCAGCAGCGACTATTCGGACGAGGTGATCGCCGCCCAGCTGCCGGCGCTGAAGGCCGAGTTGCACGCCCGCGGCTCCGACGCGCTGTTGCCCTATGTCGACCTCTTCGTCCGGCACATGCGGCGGATGCGCGACGACGGCGCCGCCGACCCGCAGAGCCTGATCGACGACCTGACCCGGTAAGGCGACGGCCGATCGGCCGTCGCCTTACCGCCTTCAGGCGTCGATGACGACGGTCCCCCGGGCCTGGCCGATGCAGGCCAGGAAATAGCCCTCCGCGATCTCGGGATCGGACAGGGCTGCCTGGCCCTCCATGCTGACGGTACCGCTCAGCTTCCGCATCCGGCAGGTGCCGCAGACGCCGGAGCGGCAGGAGCTCGGGACCGGGACTGCATGGCGGTCGGCGGCGTCGAGGATGGATTCGTCCGCGCCGCAGTCGATCGTCCGGTTGCTGTTGCGGAAGACCAGCCTGGCCTCGGCGGATGCGGCGGCGATCGAGGCCGGTGCGGTCGCGGCGGTCACTCCAGGAACCGGCGGCGCCTGGGGCGCCCGCGACACCTGGGGTGCCGGCAGCGCGGGCGCAGAGGCCGGTGCGCCGCCGAAGCTCTCCTCATGATAGCGGGCCATGGGGAAGCCTCGTGCCTGCAGAAGCATCCTGATCGTCGCCATATAGCCGGAGGGGCCGCAGACGAAAACCTCGCGCTCCAGCACGTCCGGCGCCAGCAGCCGCAGCAGCGCCTCGCTGAAATGGCCGGTCGGGCCGTTCCAGGACTGCCCCGGGGACACCCGCGACGGCACGACCGCGAGGCGCAGGGCATCGCCCAGGCGCGAGCTGAGATGCTGCAGCTCCTGTCCGAAGATCACGTCGTCGGGCGTCCGGACGTTGTTGATCAGCACGATGTCGGCGGCGCAGCCGGTGTCGGCGAGCCACCGGAGCATCGACATCGCCGGCGTGATGCCGCTGCCGCCGGCGATGAACAGCAGCTTGGATGCGGGCCGGTCGACGCAGGTGAAATGGCCATGCGGGCCGATCAGATCGAGCTCGAACCCCGGCGTCATGGTGTCGTGCAGCCAGTTCGAGACCCAGCCCTTGGGCACGCGCTTGACCGTGATCGACAGGGTGTAGGGCCGCGACGGCGAGGACGAGATCGTGTAGCTGCGGCGCAGGATGCGGCCGTCGATCGGCAGCTCCAGCGTGACGAACTGGCCGGGCTTGTAGCTGAAAAGGCGGGGCGGGTCGGCGGCCAGGGTGAAGGTCCTGGTATCCCGCGTCTCGTCGACGCAGGAGATGCAACGCACCCTGAGCTGGCCACCCTGCCACACCGGCGCGTCGCCGATCGCCATCCGCGCCGCGGGCCAAGACTCGGTCCCTGGAGTTGCAGTGAGAGCCGGCTCCGGCTTCGGTTCGATCTCGGGGTCGCGCGACGCGGCCGTCGCTGCGGCGGATATCGGAGGCGCCAGCAGCGCTTCGAGCTCCTGCCGGGCGCTGGCCCGTCCCTTCGACTCCCCGAGGGCGAATCTGACGCCTGATCGTGACGGTCCCCGGCTGATGCGCTGCACCAGGTCGGCCAACGATGCCTTCAGCGCGTCCGCGCGTTCGCTGCCGAACGCCCGGTCGAACCGGACCAGCTGGCCGGCGATCGCATCCCGGTCCGCCGCCAACGTCCCGGCCTCGTAGTCGGCCCAGGTCGCCGTATAGTTGAACCGCAGCGTCGTCAGCGCCCGGCACATGTCCTCGTTGTCGGTCCAGTGCAGGTCGTTCATCAGCATCTGGAAACGCTGCACCTCCTGCGGTGTGATGTCCTTCTCGCTGTCGGAGACGAAGACGAAGACCAGGAACACGAGAACCGCCAGATCGGTCCCCTGTGCTTCAGCTGTCATAGTTTCGGTCAGCGTGTCCATGCGCGTGATGTCCCTGTCTTGGTTCGCATGTCGTTAGCTGGCGTAGCGGAGGGGCGGCGCGAGATCCGCCGCCTCGGGATGCCCCGTCGGTTCCGGCGCCGTCGCAGCCGGGTCGGGCCGCGGGATGGTCATGACGACCGCGAAGTCGCTGACGATCTCGAGCGCGCCGTCGCCATCGCCCGGATCCATGAGATCTCCGGCCTCGAAGGCGCGCGCGGATGTGCGGGCTGATCCGAACTGGAGGAAGCGCATCTCGCCCGGCCCGGCCGCCGGCAGTTCGTCGCCGGCCCGGAAACGTCCGACCCGGCAGTCGCGGACGGTCTCGGCGAGGGCGGAGAGGCCCAGCGGCCGCAGCGCCGGGCTGCGGGCCAGCGCCACCAGCCGCAACACCGGGTCGAAGGACCGCAGGCAGCGGCTTTCGGTGGCGTCCTGCCAGTCGATCCGGAGGGTGGGCCCGGCGCCCGGCCCGAAGGTCAGCAGGGCGTCGCGGCGAAGGGTGGTTGCTTCACCGTCGCAGGCAACGCCGTCGATGAGGATCCCGGCGTCGTCGAGCCGCAGGAGACGGACTTCGCCATGGGCCAAGGACAGCGCCATGTGGTATGGCCACACCAGCGGGCTGGCGATGGTGATGTCGTTGCCGGGGCCTCGGCCGACGGTGATCACCGGCTGCGCATGCGTCGAGCGGCTCTGCGTGCCGTCGGGCAGCACGATCACGGCGTGGATCACCGGCTCGGGCGCACCAGCCTCCGCCACCGCGGCGCCACTCAGGATGTCCACCGTCTGCCGCAGCAGCCAGTGGCCGTCGCCCTCCCCACTGTCCGCAAGCCGGCGCGCCGCGGCGCGCGACAGGGCGTCGTCGACATAGCTGAACGCTGTCAGCGTCAGGGCGCGGGCGACCGGTGACCCGTGCTCCAGCAGCAGGTCCAGGCTGGCGGCGCGGTCGAGGCCGGCAGCGATGACCTCGCGGAACGACCGGCGCGGCAGCTCCGCGGGGCGCTTGTCGTCGGTGTCGGGCGCGCCCTCCAGGATGGCCGTGATGGTCTCGCCGAGCGCCTCGCTCCAGCGGACCTCCTCCTGCCCCGCGACCGGGCGGGACAGCGCGTCGATCACGCCGTCGCCCGCCAACGCAGCCAGGTCCTGCGCGTACCAGCGGGCGATCTTTCCGTCGCCGAAGGCGTGCAGGCAGGACAGGGCGGCTTCATGCATCGCCGTGAAACGGTCCGACCCGGCTGCCAGCAGCAGCTCGTTCAGCGTCCGGGCGAAGCGATCGGGCAGGCTGGAGCTCTGCAGGCAGAAATACGCCCCCTGCAGCTTCGCCAAGCCGTCGAGGATCGAGTCCATCTGCCTGGCCAGCATGCCACCCTGGGCGGTGAATTCCGCCATCACGCTCCGGTGCTCGGCATCGGTGATCTGCAGGCTGGTGCGGAGGGTCCGGATGGTCGCCTGCATGCCCGGGTCGGTCCGGATCGTGTCGAGCATCCGGCCGGACGCGACATGGGCGATGAGATACCGGCCGATGATCTGATGGTAGTTGGCGACGCAGGCCATCCGCTCCTTGGTGGTGGTGGTGCGGACGGCATCGAGAACCGCTGCCTCGGAGATCTCCGGCTCCTCCAGCAGCCGCAGGTGGTCTTCGTCGCTGATCTCCATCTGCTGCCGCACGTCATGCAGCAGCTCGGCCGAGGACACGGCCCCGGTCTTGCCCGTGCTGATGGCATCGTCCAGCAGGTTACGGTAGGCCTTGAGCTTCTGGTCGTGCGGCAGCTCCGGCAACACCTTGGCCAGGACGTAGACCTCGTCGGGCTTGAGCTCGCCGATTGACCGGCCGTCCAGGTACCGGCTGACATCGACCTTCAGCTTCTTCAGCTGATCGAGCAGGCTCGAGGCGATCTTCTCGCGCTCATACCTGAAGGCCGAGCGGTTCAGCGCCTGCCACAGCCACATGGTGCTCAGCGAGACGATCAGGATATCGACGAAGTGGATCGCGGCCGAGGGCAGCATCAGCAGGCTGGGCCGGCCGCCATGCAGATAGAAGATGTTGATCGACAGATAGGCGCTGACGCTCAGGCAATGGTTGACGACCTCGACCTCGGGGATCGGCTTGCCGGCGCGGCTCCGCGCCCAGCGATAGGCCCGCTCCAGGCCGGTGCCCAGGGCCAGCGAAGCCAGGACAGCGGCCCCCATGACCAGCGGCACGGCGGCGAGCTTGGGGATCGGTATCGCCTGGCCGGCGAGATACAGGCCCGGATCGAGAAGCCGGCCGAGCGCCCCGGACTCATGGCTCCAGACGCCGGAGAGATAGTAGTCCCAGCTTCCGGCATAGAGGTAGAAATACCAGTAGAAGCCGATGATCAGCCCGTTGAACATGTAGTAGATGCGACGCCGGGCCGGATCGAGGATCGAACTCCAGTAGGATTGCTCGAGGTCGATGTCGCCGCAGTTGGCGGTGCAGCCGACGCAGGCGCTGCGGTCGCCGTCCGGCGAGCTGCTGCGGCACATCGACTGCGGCACGGCCGGGCGCTGCAGATGCGGTGCGCTTTCCAAAAGCCCGCGCGGCTCGGTGTAGATCTTCTGGACGATGTTCGCCGGGCAGAAGTAGTTGCACCAGGACTTGCCGCCCCAGAGAAAGCCGACGAGGAACGCCGCGGCCAGGACCAGGATCAGCGCCGCCGCCAGTGCGGTGCGATCGCTGTTGATGAACAGGATCCGCGCATTCAGCCCGGCGAACAGGATGCCGAACTGGACGTACCACGCGTTGCGTTCGAGCCAGCCGCCGCGGGGGATCAGGGCCAGGGTGCGCTCGAGCTTGCCGGTCCGGCGCCGCACCACCGTGCGCTGCCGCTGCCAGCCGAGATAGCGCGGCAGCTGGGACATCAGCGACAGCGGGCAGATACGGCGCCATGCCTCGTGACCGAACACCATCAGGAACAGCGGAATGACCGGCACGACCATGGTCCAGAACACCCGGGCCCCGACCTGATAGGGCTCGCTGGCCAGCATGCGGTCCTGGACCGCGACCACACCGCCGGCCTGGCTGGTCCAGCCCGTCGAGACGGGGTCCCAGAACAGTGAGGCGATGAGCCCGACCCATCCGGTCAGCAGCACGCCCCGTACGGCGAGCATCTTGCGTTCGGCGGTCCGGGCGAGCATGTCAGGCGTCCCCTGCAGTTGCGGCTGGGCAACGACTGGCCGGGACATTCATGTCCTGGCCAGTGGTGCGCGACGCTCGGGAGTGCGTGTCAGCACTCTGGTTCCGGAGGCCCGCGGGTCCTGACGGTACCGCAACAGCGGAGGCTCTCCGCCCATCGCCGCGATGATACGGCCATAACGAGATCGCATGGTGCGGAGATCTTCTTCCGGCAGACAATAATTCTCGCCACGCCCCAATGTCGTGGCCACGAATTCATCTGGGCAGGCAGAAGATGAAGCGCGATCTCGACCCTCGGCGTCTACGTGCGACAGGACAGGCTTCGGCCCCGGCCACCAGGCGGCCGCTCCTGATCGCCGCCATGCCCGCCCTGGCCCTGGCGTTTCTGGGTCCCGCCCTGGTCGTGGCGCAGACGCCGGAGCCGATCGCGCCGATCCCGTTCCAGCTGGAGCTGGATCAGCGGAAGGTCGATCTGGGCGAGGCCCTGTTCCACGACGTCCGGCTGTCCAGGAACAATGAGAACGCCTGCTCGTCCTGTCACGATCTCGGCAATGGCGGCGACGACGGGCTGCCCAAGTCGCGCGGGCTGGGCGGCAAGGCCGGGAAGCGGAACACGCTGACGATCTTCAACTCGACACTGAATTTCCGCCTGATGTGGGACGGTCGCTTCGCGTCGGCGGAACAGCAGATCGAGGCGGCGATCCACGACCCGACCGTGATGGGCGAAACCTGGCCGGCCATCATCGGCAAGCTGTCGCAGGACCAGGCGCTGAGCCAGGCTTTCGCCGGCCTCTATCCGGAAGGGATGCAGCCGCAGACCATCACCGACGCGCTCGTCGTCTACGAACGTTCCCTGACCACGCCGAACGCGCGGTTCGACAAATTCCTGCGCGGCGACGCGGCAGCCCTCAGCCCCGACGAGCTCGAGGGCTACAGCCTGTTCAAGACCTATGGCTGCGCCTCCTGCCACCAGGGGGTGAATGTCGGCGGCAACATGTTCCAGGTGTTCGGCGTGCTGGGGACGCCCGGGGACTACTTCCGGTCGCACGGCGCCGCCGCAGATCCCGATTTCGGCCTCTACAACACCACCAAGGCCGAAGAGGACAAGTTCGTCTTCCGGGTCCCCAGCCTGCGCAACGTCGCGCTCACGGCGCCCTACTTCAACGACGGCTCAGCCGCGACGCTGACCGAAGCCGTCGACGCCATGGCGAAATACCAGCTCGGGCGCCAGATCCCGTCCCGCGACAACGCGCTGATCGTGGCGTTCCTGCGAACCCTGACCGGCGAATACAAGGGCCGTCCCCTCGACGCCCGCCCTTCGCAGTGAACTGCCCACCGCAATCGAAGAGCCACCGGCCGGTGACGGAGATCACGTCATGATCGTCACATCCAGGATCGTCTGCAGTGTCTTCATCGCCGTTCTTCTCGCCGTACTGGCGACCCTTCTGGCCATGCTGCGCGCGCCGGACACCCGGCCGTCGGAGCTGCTGGCCAGCCTCGCCGAGATGAAGCAGATCGACGCCCTGTGGAGCGCCGACGTCCTGAGCCTGGAGCTGGGCCTGAACCCCAATTACGACTCCGTGGCCGCCCCCGTCGGCAAGCTGGCCGAGCGCTATCGAGCGATCGAGACGCTGGCCGCGGGCGCCCCGGCGTGGGGCCACGATCTGTCGGCCTCGCTGGCCGCCTATCGCTCGGCCATGGACGACAAGATCCGCATCGTCGAACGGATCAAGGCGCAGTATTCGATCATCAGCAACTCCTCACGCCTGTTGCCGATCGCCGCGGCCGACCTGTTCGCCGAGCTCGAGGGCAGCAGGCCTCAATCCAATCCGCCGATCGCCGACCTGCTGACCCGCATCGTCATCGATATGGCCAGCTACATCGTCACCCCCAGCGAGCAGCTGCGGCAGGCCATCGACACCCAGATGACGGCCCTGCGCGAGGCCGCCGGCCGGGCATCGCCCGAGGCAGCTTCGAAGGCAGAGACGCTGCTGGCCCATATGGCGGTCATCCTCCGCCAGAAGCAGCTCGGCACCAGGCTGATCGTCGACCTCACGGCCGTGCCGACCGCCCAGGCCATCGATCGGTTGCAGCGCGATGCGCAGGCCCTGGAAGCCGATCAGAACCGCGACCGGTCGCTGCTGCGCGACCTGGTGCTGGCGTGCACTTTCCTGCTCATCGCCGCGACGGCCTGGGCCGGCTATCTGCTACGCCGGCACTACCGGCGGCTCAACCAGGACAATTCGGCGCTGCAGCAGGCCAATGAGGACGCGCAGTCGCAGCTGATCCAGTCGTCGAAGCTGTCCGCCATGGGCCAGATGGTGGCGGGCATCACCCACGAGATCAACACGCCGCTGGCCTATGTGAAGGCCGTGTTCTGCCTGATCCGGGACCAGATGGCGGAGATGCATCCGGTCGGCACGGCCGCCCCCGGCACCGTTGCGGAGTTGCGGCCGGCCGCGGCGGACGGGCAGCCCGACGACCGGATCGGCGAGCTCAACATGCTGATCGACGAGGGGCTGCACGGCCTTGAGGAGATCACCAACCTGATCATCACGATGAAGAACTTCTCGCGCCTCGACAAAGGCCGCCTTGAATATGTCGACATAGAAGAGGCCCTGGACAGCGCCGCCCTGATCGCGCGGTCCGAGGTCAAGTACATCGCGGACACGGTCAAGGACTACGGCAAGATCCCCAGGATCCATGCATCGCCGACGCAGCTGAAGCAGGTGTTCCTGAACCTGATCAACAACGCCGCCCATGCCATGGCCGACCAGCCCAAACGAGGCAAGCTGACCCTGCGCACGCGGGCGGAATCCGAGGACTCGATCCGGATCGAGATCGAGGACAGCGGCACCGGCATTCCCCCGGACGTGCTGCCCAGGATCTTCGACCCGTTCTTCACCACCAAGGATGTCGGCAAGGGCACCGGCATGGGGCTGTCGATCTGCTACCGCATCATCCAGACCCATGGCGGCACCATCTCCGCCCGGTCCGAGGTCGGCGTCGGCACCACCTTCACCATCATCCTGCCGCACCGCGCCAAGGCCGACGCCGAGCATCGGCTCGAGCAGGCGGCTGCATAGACGGTTCCGCCACCCTCCCATGACGCTTCGAGGTACGAAGGAGAGCGAGATGACTGACAGGCCCAGCCTGCTCTTCGTGGACGACGAAGAGCGCATCGTGAAGCTGCTCAAGGTGATGTTCCGGTCCAGCTACGACGTCTACACCGCGACCAGCGGGCGGGAGGCCTTGGCGATCCTGGAGGCCCACCGGATCGACGTGATCGTCTCCGACCAGCGGATGCCGGAGATGGTCGGCATCGAGTTGCTGTCGCAGGTCTGCAAGCGCTGGCCCAACACGGTGCGGATCCTGCTGACCGGCTACAGCGACCTGGTCGCCATCATCGGCGCGGTCAATGAAGGCGAGGTGTTCCGTTTCCTCAACAAGCCCTGGAACCAGGATGAGCTGCGTCAGGTCATCGCCGAGGCGGTCGACATCGCGCGCGCCGCCCCGGCCGCGGCCGAGGAGGTCGAGGCGGTGCTGACGCCGCCGCTCGGCGTCGCCACCAAGCTGCTGGCGATCGACGGCGTGGCGGCCGACCGCCAGGAAATGCTCGAGATGTTCACCCGCGACTACAGCATCCTGACCGCCTCCACCATGGAGGAGGCGCTGGAGATCCTGGAGCAGGAGGAGATCGGCGTCATCGTCACCAACAGCGAGGTCGACGGCGTCGACGTCACCGACATGCTGGCGCGGGTCGCCAAGATCGACCCCTCCATCACCGTGGTGGCCACGACCTCCGCCCCCGACGCCGACACCATCGTCAAGCTGATCAACCAGGGGCAGATCTACCGCTTCGCCATCAAGCCCCTCAGCCCGAACGTCTTCCGCCTCGCCGTCAGCGCCGCCATCCGCGAGCATCGCCGGCGCCTGGTCGATCCGAGATTCGCCCGGCAGCCGGTGCAGAGACAGGTCGAGGCCGCGGCAACGGAGGGCGGCGGTCTGCTCGACAACATCGTCCGCAGCCTCGGCCGCTTCACCAAGGTCAGCTAGCGGGCTCGCCCCGGACCGTACGCACCGGCTTTCGGGCCCGCGGGAGACACGCGGACCCGTGCGCAGTCGCGTCGGCGGTCGATCGAGGAGAAGTCATGCTCGCATCTCGGCCTGCCCGCGACGCCGGATCCGCGACCCTGCGGCAGATGATGCCCGGATCGTCCGGCCGCTTGCGTGCGTGCTCACCCTCGCGGCCTCCGGCATCCCGCCAAGAAGGCGACGCTCCTCGAAGGGGAGCGTCGACGGCTGTACATCTGTTTCCAACCGGAGGTTGGCTAGGCGGCAGCCTCGCCCGAGCCGCGGCGCCTATGCCCGTCCTCTTCCTGCTCCGCCTCCTCGCCCTCCTCCCGATCGTCGCCCGGCGGCATGAGCACGGGAGGCCGTCGCCTGCCTCCCCGTCGGTGGCCCCGCGCTCCTCGGGGGCCGGGCGTGCCTTGGTGGTGCAGGCCAGGATCCAGGGATAGTACAGGGCGAAGCAGAGCAGACAATTCATCGCGTTCGATGCAACGTTGTAGCCGGCGTCCCCCAGCCTTTCCGGGGTGATCAGGTTCTTGTTGACGGCCAGCAGGCCGGCATTGACGAGCTGGATGTAGACGACACGGGCCAGCATGATGCCGCCCGCCTGCATCATCAGGTCGTGCAGGGTGGGAAACTTCAGCTTGATGCGCAGCTTGAGATCCTTGAGCTGCATCGGGGTCGCCCCCTCCACCAGCTTGCCCCAAAGCACCGTCGTCGCCGGAAAGCTCAGGCCGTTGCCGAATTCGGGAAGGGCGTAGAGGCCCGCGAACTTGGTTGCTTCCCAGGCGCTCTGCCCCCAGGTGAGATCCTTTGAGGCCTCGGCGTTCCCGGACAGGAAGAACCCCGAGTAGAACAGAGCGGTCGGCAGGATCTGGGTTCCGGCATACAGGACCGAATCTGCGGTCATGGACAGCCATGACGGCGCCATGACGCCATCCTGGTTGTTGTCGAGGCCGATCATGGTCGAGACCCCGTCGCGCACCGCGCCCGTCAGCAACGCCTTGGCGGCGATCGGCGCCATGGGGGCGAGAACGCCCGTCGCCCCGGCGACGGCAGTGCCGGCGACCATCAGGGCGAAGTTCGCCGTCAAGCCGATGTCCGAATCCCGGGTGCTGGTCCCGGTCTTCCGGGTATAGGCCAGGGCGAGAATGTTCCCGAGCGCCGTCAGGCCCATCAGGCTTCCGGCCAGCGCGGCCTTTCCCTCCTCCGAGTACTTGTCCATCGACAGCAGCATGCCCTTGGCGGCGAGTTCGCGGGCGAGGAGCACCCACATCGCATGCAGCCCGTGCCGGCCGCCGATATGGACGACGTTCCCGATCCAGGTCTCGGGTGTCCCCTCGAAGGCCTGGAACATCTTCGCGAGCACGCCCTGAAGCCGGTTGCTGTGATCGACCACCTGCCGCTCGGCCTCGTCCTCCCCTTCATCGCCCTCCGCGGCCGGCGAGGCGGGCGCGACGGTCAATTCCAGCCCTTCTCCGAGCTCGGCGAGGGCGCCCTCCGGATCGACCGGCAGCTTCAGATTCGTCAGGGTGTCGGCTGCGCACGCGGCCGCGCCCATCATGCGAAGCTGATATTCCGGCATGTCGCCAGCGCTTCCCTGCCGGGCCGGCGACAGGAGCCGGCGCCATCCCGAGGCGAAGCAGAAGAAGGTTCGGCAACGTCTGACGGAAGCGGGCGCGGCCGTGATCAAGATGACCGGCCCTGTTACAGATCAACCATTTAGCATGGAGATTGGTGAGCCGGGTGGAAGGTAAATAACTCTGTAATTTCAATACATTGGAGGCTACAAACCCCGTGTCCGGCCCAACCAGAAATCAATGGGTTACGGCGCATTTTCCAAACCCACACTCCTCCCCATTCCCAGCCCGGGAGCGCACTGTCGGGACCGCCTTGGCCGGCTTCCGCTGCAGCAAAAAGCTATCATCCAGCACAAGGGACATCGAGCCACCGGACGATGCTGAGTTCCTCGCCGAAACCTTTCCCGTGCCCGAAGCGAACAACCATTCGACAGGTGCCCGGAACCAGCACTCTGTGCCGGGCGACTACGGCGATCCGTCCAGGGCAGCGCTAGCGCTGCAACCGTGTGTTGGGACCATATGATCAGGAAGAGGGCGGACAGAGCCGAAACCCTGATCGACCGCCTCGTTGCCGAAGCCGAGCCGGTGCGACCCTTGCGGCCGCCCCTCTGGCGCTGCCTCCTCTGGCTTCTGATCGCGGTGATCGTGATCGGCGGGGCCGTGTCCTCGATCGGTCTCCGGCCTGATCTCGCGCAGCAGATGGCGCGACCGGCCTATCGGCTCGAATGGCTGGCGTCGCTGTTGGCCGGCGTCCTCTCGGCCATAGCCGCGTTCCATCTCGGTCTCCCGGATCGGTCGCCGCGCTGGACGCTGGTGCCCGCGTCGGCGCTGATCGTCTGGATGGCCGTGATCGGCTACGGCGGCCTGACCGACTGGATCCGCCGCGGCTCGCAGGGCTTCGTGATCGGCAGCAGCTTCCCTTGCTTCATGTCGATCCTCACGATGAGCATCCCACTCTCGGCGGCGATGCTCATCATGCTGCGCCATGCCGGGCACGTTCGGCCGGTCGCCACCATCGCCACCGGGATGTTCGCCACTACCGCGCTCGCAGCCACCGGCCTTACGCTTTACCACCCGCTCGACACCTCGATCATGGTGCTGATCTGGCACGGCGGCACGATCGCCCTGCTGGTCGGTCTGACGACGTTGGCCAGTCGACGGCTTTTCGCGCTTGCTGGGGTGGCCTCGCCCACTTGATCACTCACCAAGAGGTACCCGGCGGCCCAGATGCATCGGTTCGTTGGCAGCGGGAGAAGCTTAATGCGCCCAGGTTTTCTGCGGTCGCGGCTTCGCCGGCAGATCGGCGACGGCTAGGTAAGCATCGTCGAGCGTGAGGTCCGATCGATCCTGTTGCTCCAGTTGTTCCAATGCATGGAGCAGATGCTCGGCGACGTCGAGCCGACCTTCGCGGCACGACCGCTTGAACAGCCTGAGGACGCCCTCCTCCAGCGACTTGGCTCGCGACATTTGGACCTCCCTTTAAGAGGGCAGCTTCGGTGAGGATGCACCTTCCGGCATTGTGAAGGTCAATGACGATCCGTGGGCTGACTACGATACTGAGGCAAGCCCCATCGATCTCATCTCGGAGCGGGATTTCCCCCTTCGCCAAAGATGGCAGGGCTGGCGTGATCGTGGAGTCGATCACCAGACGACAGGCAGAATCCCCCGAGCGCGTTCGGCGCGGCGCGGACTTCACCGCCGAGAGATTGATGAACGGGTGCCGGCTATAGGCGTCAACAGCGCTCATCCGATCTGAATCCGGGTACCGTCGAGGAATCGATAACGCGGAACCTCGAGATTGCGCGGCGCCGGCCCCCGCCTCACGCGCCCGGACGTGTCATACATCGACCCATGGCACGGGCAGAACCAGCCGCCGAAGGGACTGCGCGGATCCACCGGCCGCTGGCCGAGCGGGATGCAGCCGAGATGCGTGCACACGCCGACGATCACAAGCCATTCCGGCCGCTGCACGCGCGCGGCATCCGGCTCCGGATCGATGAGGCCGGGGTTCGCATCGTCCGCCCGGGCACGGGCGATTTCGGCCTCCGTGCGGTGCGCAATGAACACTGGGCGGCCCCTCCATTTGAGGGTGATCCGCTGACCGACGGCAACGGGCTCGAGATCGACGTCGATGCTCGACAGGGCCGTCACATCCGCCGCGGGATTCATGCTGTCGATCAGCGGCCAGACCGCCGACACCGTTCCCAGGGCGGCCACGGCACCCGCGGTCAGGTAAAGAAAGTCCCTGCGAGTCCCGCCATCGGGGGCTGATGGCTCCGGTGTCGCTGTGTTGTCGGCGGTCATCGGCTGATGGCCTGTTTGCGCCCCGGTTATTGCGGCCGAGGCCCTCCCGAAGCTCGTGCTCGGCAAGCCGTCCCGGTGAGCGCGACCGCCTTCACCGAAGGACGCCCCATCGAACAGAGCTGGTTAGGGCACGATGGACCTTCACAGTATGTGAGGGTCAAGACTGCGCTTGGCGCCTCGGCGACACCGGAAGCAAGGGCCATGATCGGGCTTGACCTTACCATGATGGGAAGCCGTAGCGCTTACGGCAGATCGGAGCGGCATCATTGGTTCGGGCCCATTCAACTCAGGACAGATATCGCGTTGCGAGGAGCAAGAGGATGACCAGCCACCATCAACATGAGGGGGCTCCCTCAGAGACAGGTTCTGCATCCATCGGCGGGCCGACGCAGAGCCGAGTGAAGGACCCGGTCTGCGGGATGATGGTCGATCCGACGGCCACGCCGCATCGGCACGAGATCGACGGCACAACCTATCACTTCTGTAGCGCCGGCTGCCGCGCCGAGTTCGCATCCGATCCTCAGCGCTACATCCATCCCTCCGCAGCAGCGCCCATAGCAGGCGATGCGGCCCCGAGCGCCCCGCCCGTCTCCCTTGAAGGCTCAGTCTGGACCTGCCCCATGCACCCGGAGATTCGCCAGGCCGGACCGGGGAGCTGCCCGATCTGCGGCATGGCGTTGGAGCCGTTGGCTCCCTCGGTCGAAGAGGGTCCGAACCCGGAACTCCGCGACATGACTCTGCGGTTCTGGGTGAGCGTCGCGCTTACGCTCCCCATCGTCGTGCTCGCCACGGGGGAGGAGCTGTTCGGCTGGGCGCCGCTGCCGGCCCCGGCATCGACCCTGGCGCAGCTCGCCCTGGCGACACCGGTCGTGCTCTGGGGCGGATGGCCGTTCTTCCAGCGCGGCTGGGCCTCGGTGATCAACCGCAGCCTCAACATGTTCTCGCTGATCGCGCTCGGCGTGGGCGTCGCCTATGCCTACAGCGCCGTGGGCGCGCTCTTCCCCGGCCTGCTGCCGGCTTCGTTCCGATCGCCGATGAGGGGACAGGTGCCGGTCTATTTCGAGGCGGCCGCTGTCATCGTCACGCTGGTCCTGCTGGGCCAGGTGATCGAGCTCCGCGCCCGATCGGCCACGGGCCGGGCCATCCGTGCCCTGCTCGGCCTCGCCCCCAAGACCGCCCGCATCGTCCACGACGATGGTCGCGAGGAGGACGTCCCGCTCGACCAGATCCACGCGGGCGCCGTGCTGCGCGTGCGACCCGGGGAAAAGGTGCCGGTGGACGGCGTCGTGATCGAAGGCCGCTCCTCCGTCGACGAGTCGATGATCTCCGGCGAACCGGTGCCGGTCGAGAAGACGGCCGGGGACAAGGTCACCGGGGCGACGGTCAACGGGACTGGCGGCTTTTTGATGCGGGCGGAACGCGTCGGGCAGGACACGATGCTTGCGCAGATCGTGCGCATGGTGGCCGAGGCGCAGCGCTCACGGGCGCCGATCCAGAAGCTGGCGGACCTCGTCTCCGCCTGGTTCGTGCCGGCCGTCGTCGCGATCGCCATCCTCGCCTTCGCCGTCTGGTCGATGTTCGGCCCGGAACCGGCAATGACCTTTGCCCTCCTGAACGCGGTCGCGGTTCTGATCATCGCCTGCCCGTGCGCGCTGGGCCTCGCCACGCCGATGTCGATCATGGTCGGCACGGGCCGCGGCGCCCAGGCCGGCGTGCTGGTCAGGAACGCGGAGGCCCTGGAGCTCACGGAGAAGATCGACACCCTGGTCGTCGACAAGACGGGCACGCTCACCGAGGGCAAGCCTCGGCTCGTTTCCGTTGTCGTCGCTCCCGACGGCGGCGTCCCAGAGGACGAACTCCTGCGCCTGGGTGCCAGCATCGAGCGCGGCAGCGAGCATCCGCTCGCGGCCGCCATCGTGAAGGGAGCCGAGGAGTTGGACCTCTCTATAGCGGCAGCCTCCGATTTCCGCTCCGCGACCGGCAAGGGCGTCACCGGGATGGTCGACGGCCGGACGGTGGCGCTCGGCAATCTCGGCCTGCTCGACGATCTCGGCATCGATCCAGACGGCTTGGACGAGCGGGCGCAGGCCCTGCGCGCAGACGGTCAGGGCGTGATGTATGTTGCCGTCGACGGCCGCGCGGCCGGCCTCCTGGTCGTCGCCGACCCGGTGAAGGACAGCGCCGCGGCCGCGATCCAGGCCCTGCGGGCGGACGGGATCCGCGTCGTCATGTTGACCGGCGACAACCGCACCACCGCCGAGGCGGTGGCGCGCAGGGTCGGCGGCATCGACGAGGTCGTCGCCGATGTTTTGCCCGACCAGAAGCAGGCGGTGGTGGCGCGGCTGCGGCAGTCCGGGAGGCGGGTCGCCATGGCGGGCGACGGCATCAACGACGCGCCGGCGCTCGCCGCGGCCGATGTCGGCATCGCCATGGGCACCGGCACGGATGTCGCGATGGAAAGCGCCGCCGTGACCCTGATCAAGGGCGACCTCAACGGCATCGTGCGCGCCCGGCGGCTCTCGCGCGCCGTGATGCGCAATATCCGGCAGAACCTGTTCTTCGCCTTCGTCTTCAACGCTCTCGCCGTTCCGATCGCGGCCGGCGTTCTCTACCCGATCTGGGGACTCCTGCTCTCTCCGATGATTGCGGGTGCAGCCATGGCACTGAGCTCGGTCACAGTGATCGGCAACTCGCTACGCTTGCGAGCCAGCAAGTTGTCCTGACCTCGCCCCAGAGGCCTCTGCGGGCCGCCCCACAGGCCCCTTGACCTTCACATGATGTCAAGCTCCATCTTCATGCCATCGACCTTCACACAGGAGATCACGATGGACGGTTCGTTCAATCTCCCGGATCGGTCGGCTCCGGCAGCGCCGTCTCACTCCAGCGCGTGCGGCGGGTCATCCGGCTGGTTCGGGCGGCATCGCCGGACGGTCATTCTGGCCGCGGTGGCGGTCACGATCGGCGGCTTCGCCCTCGGCTGGGGCTGGCTCGGCTTTGCGGCCATGGCCCCGCTCCTCTATCTGCTCCCCTGCATGGCGATGATGGCCTTTTGCATGAAGGGGATGGGCCGGCATGGCGGTGAGGCCCCCGGAGCGAGACGGGACACCTCCGGCTCGGATCCGGTATCTCCGAGCAGGACCTGACGCCGGTAACGAGGCGCGATCCAAGGAGAGTTTCCACGGCACATGTCTCGCGGCCGATCGAAAGGTATTCCCATGACATCTCTCGCTGACTTGCGCGGAGCGGCCGCACCCACGCCTCGGACCCCAAGGCTGGTTGAAGCGGGTCGCGCGAGGCCAATGAACATCGGGGCCCTCGCGAAGCGAGCGGGCGTGTCGGCGCGCATGATCCGTCACTACGAGGAGATCGGGCTGATTCCCGCCGCGGCGCGGACGGCATCCGGATACCGGACATACGGCGAAAACGACGTCCGCACCCTGAGCTTCATCGCCCGCGCCCGCGGCCTCGGCTTCTCTCTCGAGGAGATCGCAAGCCTCCTCGACCTGTGGCGGGACCGGGACCGCGCCAGCGCCGATGTGAAGGCCATCGTCGACCGACATATGGAGGAGGTGGAGGCCAAGATCCGCGAACTTCGATCGCTGCAGAGAAGCCTGGGTGATCTCGCCCGGTGCTGCCACGACGACGACCGGCCGGAGTGCCCGATCCTCGACGGCCTCGCCGGCAAGTGACGCCACACCCCGCGGTCGAGGCCTGAGGCGATGAAGCGATCAGGTTCCTAGGCTGCCCGTTTGGCCATCTGCCGAGCGTCCTGAGCCTGTCGCATAGCCAACGAGACGCCTCATGGAATGGTTCGATCCGGTCGCCCTGCAGATCGGCCCTGTCGCGATCCGCTGGTACGCCCTCGCCTACATCGCCGGCTTCCTCCTCGGCTGGCGCTACGCGCTGTGGCTGACCCGCCGCACCGCGCTGCCGCCCGACCGCGCGGCGCTGGACGACTTCCTGACCTGGGCGGTGGTCGGCACCATCCTCGGCGGCCGGCTCGGCTACGTCCTGTTCTACAATCTCGAGGAATATCTGAAGGTGCCGCTGTCGATCCTGGAGATCTGGCACGGCGGCATGTCGTTCCACGGCGGCCTCATCGGCGTCACCGCCGCGATCATCCTGTTCGCCCGGCGGCGCGGCTTCTCGCCCCTGCTGCTCGGCGACGTGGTCGCCGCCGCCGCGCCGATCGGGCTGTTCTTCGGCCGCATCGCCAATTTCGTGAACGGCGAGCTGTGGGGCCGGCCGACTGATGTGCCCTGGGCCGTCGTCTTCCCCAATGCCGGGCCGGAGCCGCGCCATCCGAGCCAGCTCTACGAGGCCGGGCTGGAGGGGCTGCTGCTGTTCCTGATCCTGCTGCCGCTGGCGGCGAATCCGCGCATTCGGGCCAGGCCCGGCCTGGTGCTGGGTGTCTTCGCCATCGGCTACGGCCTGTCGCGCTTCCTGGTCGAATTCGTGCGCCAGCCCGACGCCCAGCTCGGCTTCCTGTGGCTCGGCGCGACCATGGGGCAGCTGCTGTCGCTGCCGATGATCGTGATCGGCATCGCCGTGGTGCTGTGGGCGGCCCGCCGGCCGGCGGTCGAGGCCGCCGCGGCGTAACTCGCCAGTTGGCGCGCCAGGATCACACGCCGCATTTGGCGCCGGCCGCCGGCTCGGGGATCAGATCGGGGATCGTCTTGATCCGCGCCTCGACATTCCGGCGCCATGGCCCGATGGCGGAGAAGTCGTGGCCCATCACCAGCTTCGGATCGACATCGCGCCAATCCCTCCTCTCGAAGATCCGGAAGTAGAGGGCGGTCTTGACGTAGGTGTCGGGAAACCAGAACGAGTTGAAGCCGAGCGCCTCGCGGTAGAGCTCGTCCTCGGTCAGGCCCTGTGACGCTCCGAGCTCCAGGAGCCCGAGCAGCGCGGAGCCGTGGTTGCAGTCCTGGTAGAAGGTCGAGTTGTTGCAGCACGGGCGGAAGGTGGTCTTGGCGACGCGGGTCGCCAGCGCCTCCTGCTCCGGTGTCAGCGCGACGATCGGCAGCTTGTTGAAATACGCCGCACCGTTCGCCTCCGCGCCCAGCCACCAGCCGGCGGTGGAGGCGAAGTTGGGCAGCGACACCGTGTTGATCGGGCTCTGCTCGTTCGTCGTCATCCGATTGGCCAGGCCAAGCGGCCAGAGCAGATTGACATAGGCCGTCGCCGTCTCCGCGGTCAGGAGGATCGGGTTGTGCGACGGCCATTTCAGCAGATAGCGAACCGCCGGCGGGATCCCGCCCGGCCGGTCGTAGAGCGAGATGAATTTCCGTGGATCGAGGACGCGCTCTTCGATCAGGCGGGACACCGTGTCCTTCAGCGCGATCCGGCTTTGAAAGCCCTCCTTCGGCCTGACGTCGGCCTCCGCTTGGTCGAACAGCGCGCGGCGTCCCTCGGGCGTGGCCAGCATCTCTGCGGTGCGGTGCTGCGAGGCGAGCTTGAGCCACCCCCAGCCGACGATCGATGCTCCGGCGACGACGGTGAGCGCGATGCCGAAGCGCCTGCGGTCGAGCGACATGCCATGCATCAGCCGATCCTCGCCAGGGCCGGGAAAGTCTCCAGGAACCAGTAGGACATCTCGGTCATCTTGCCGGTGATCATGGCGGCGCCCATCGCCACCATCAGCGCGCCGGCCCCGAGCTGAAGATAGCGGCCGGCCTTGCGCACGGCCCTCAGCCGGCCCAGGACCTGGCTGGCGAAGAGCGCGCACAGCAGGAACGGAATGCCGAGGCCGAGGGAATACAGCGCCAGCAGCGTGATCCCATCCGACACCGTCGCGGTGGCGGCGCTCACCGTCAGGATGGCGCCGAGCACCGGCCCGATGCAGGGCGTCCAGCCGAAGGCGAAGGCCAGGCCGAGCGTATAGGCCGCCAGGGGGTGACCACCCCGCAGCTCGGCATGGAAGCGATGGTCGCGCTGCAGCCAGCCAAACCGGACGATGCCGGTCGTGAGCAGCCCGAACAGGATGACGAGCACACCGCCGATCAGGTTGGCCTCGTACCGGTAGGACAGGAGCAGGCTGCCGAGCGCGGTGGCGCTGGCGCCGAGTAGGATGAAGACGGTCGAGAAGCCGAGGACGAAAAACGCCCCGAGACCCAGGACGGCCAGCCGGGCGGCCAGATCGTTCCGGTCCGCCTCTTTGTGCAAGGACTGGCCCGCGACATAGGAGAGATAGCCCGGCACCAGCGGCAACACACAGGGCGACAGGAACGACACGGTGCCGGCGGCGAAGGCGGTCACGAGGCCGATGCCGGAGAGTTCAGACATGCCGGTCCCCGCCCTCAGCCATGATCGCCGCCGCCGCAGCCGTCCGAAAGGTTCCAGACCGTCGTCACCTGCTCGCCGGTGAAGCCGTGCTCGCGGATCAGGCGCTTCGCCAGTCCGCCATAGACCCGCCAGCGCCAGCAGGGGCAGCAGCACGGTCCCTTCTCGTCCGAGTGCTGCATGGCGTAGTCATACGCCGCTTGCTCTGTCTCGGTGAGAGCCAGGTCGTAGGAGGCCATCAGATCCGCCGCCAGCCCGGCCGGAATGTCGTAGGGATCCGACGGGATCAGCGGCTGGTCGGCATAGGCCCTGAGGCCTTCGATCTGCTCGATGTAGCGGTGTAGATCCATGGGGCTGCAGCACGAGCCTTGGAGACGCGCCTCCGGCGGCATGGTCGCGATCGAGTCCCTGAAGGCGCGGGAGCAGTTGGAGTTGCCGTGCGTGCTCAGATAGGCGAAGCGCTGGGCGATCGTCGGGGCGCCCGCCGCGTGCACCGGCGCTCCGATGATCGAGCGCAGGGCCAGAACTCCCATGCCGGCGGACAGGACCCGACGGGAAATGCCGGCTGATGTCGCGTGTTGTGTGCCCATGTTGTCCCTCACCTCCCCTCAGATCCGATCAGCTCGCCGCAAGCGCCACGCCATGGCGGACTCGCCGTCATTCGCGGCTTCGCGTTCTGCCGATGGCCGATATCGGCGGATTGCCCAATCTCCGACATCCCTATCCGCCGCCAGCAGCACCGGGGACCTCCATCGCGCCGATCTTGCCGATGCGGACCGTCACCTCGACGCTATGGGCAGTCTCAAAGGTCAGGGTGAGCGGAAAGGTCTGGCCCTCCCGAAGCGGCTGCGTCAGGCCAAGCATCATCATGTGGATGCCGCCCGGCTTCAGCGTGACGGTCTCTCCCGGGGCAAGGTCGAGGGCGGAGAGCTGGTCCATCTTCATCACCCCGCTCTCGCTGGACGAAGAATGGAACTGGATGGTCTCAGCGATCGGGCTCGAGGCGCCGAGCAGACGATCGGCGTTGGGTCCGTTGTTGGCGAGGGTCACATAGACCACCCCCGTGACCGCACCTTTGGGAGTAGCCCGCGCCCAGGCGCCGTCCACGGCGATGCCGCCCGGATCGGCTTCGGCCGCTGCCGTCGACAAGACACCGATCGCAAGAACAAGAGCGGCCATGACGCGCTTCATTCATCGGCTCCTAGGTCGAGTGTTCGTTGATCAGCTTGCGCACCGCATCCGCCATCTGGTCGCCCGGCGTACCGCCGTCGATGACGTCCACGAACACGCCGTCCGGATTCATCAGGTAGACATAGGTGCTGTGGGCGACGAGATAGGTGTCGCCCGACTCCTTCTGCGGCTCGACATAGAGCCGGTAGGTCTTGATGATCGCGTCGGTCTGCGCCTCGGTCCCCACCAGCCCGACGAAGCGGGGATCGAAGGATTCCAGGTAGGACGCCACGACCTGCCGGGTGTCGCGCTTCGGGTCGACGGTGATGAAGAGCGGCTGGATCCTGTCCGCCTCCGCCCCGAGCGTCTGCAGGGCGATGCTCATGTTGTTGAGCGCCGTCGGGCAGGCGTCGGGGCAGAAGGTGTACCCGAAATAGATCAACAGCCATTTGCCGCGGTAGGTCTGGTCGGTCACGGTCCGGCCGTCGGTCGCCGTCAGCGTGAACGGGCCTCCGATCAGCACCGTGCCGGTCCTCACCCATGTCCCCGAGCTGGGCATCATCGGCAAGCGCCCTGTCGTCAGCAGCACGAGCGCAGCGACGTTGACGGCGAGCGCCGCGACCAGGAGCCGTAGAAGCCACTTCACGCGACGGCTCATGACCCGAACCGATCCTGAGGCGCGACGGTCTCAGTGACTATGTTGGCGATGGCGTTCCCGGGCATTTCCGTGATTGCGGCTGTCCGTTGATCCAGGCTGGTCCGGGCGCGGGGAGAGCGCGCCCGGACCGAGACTCGATCAGCCGCCCTGCTTCTGCGGCGCAGCGCCCTGGCCCTGGGGCGGCGTCATCGCCTGCTGCATCATCTTGTTGCAGGTCTCCATCATCTGACTCATCTGGGTCATCATGTTCATCATCGGCATCATGCCCTCGCCCTGCTGACCCATCATGCCCTGGCCCTGCATCATGCCGGGCGTGGCCGGGCCGGCCGCCGGCGGCTGGGCCGGCGTCTGCTGGGCTTGCTGAGCGAAGACGGCTGCGGCGCCGGTCAGCCCGATGGCGAAAGCCGTGGCGGCAAGCATGACATTGAAGCGGTTACGCATGATCATTCCCTTTCGGTTGGAGTGGTCGGTCGTCCCGTGATGCGCCATGTGCCTATGGCGCGGAGTCGTCCTGCTTCGAGACCGGAATGCCGTCCGTGGTCGAACTCCCGGTCTTGCTGCAGCTTTTCATCGTGCAGAGACCGACGGCGCACATGGCCGCGCAGGGCGCGAGCGACAGCAGGATCGGGGCGATTCCGGCCGCGACCAGCCATGGCCAGCCGAACCAGAGTCCGCCCCCAGCCGCGGCCACCGCGGCCAGGATGAGGGCGCGTCTGCCATGGAGCCAGGGCCGCACCCTGTCGCCGAGGCCGGGCCTCGGCAGTTCGTTCGACGTCAGATCGGTCATGATCCTTTCTCCTCGGATGTGGATGGAAGGCCGGCCGCGCTGCGGCCCATGCCCTGCCGGATCAGCGCCTTCATCTCGGGGCTGTCCCATTCGGCCGGGCCGGTCGCGCGGCCGACCTCCCGGCCCTCGCCGTCGATCAGCAGCGTGGTCGGGATGCCGACGACGTTGAGCGCCTGGGTGGAGGCGTTCGGAGGGTCGAGAAAGATGGCGAGATGCTCGAGCCCGAGCTCGCCGAAGAAGGCGCGGACCGGCTCCAGGCCGCCGCGGTCGATCGACAGCGCCAAGACCTGGAAGTCCGGGCCGCCCATCACCGCCTGCAGCCGGTCGAGCGACGGCATCTCCTTGCGGCACGGCGCGCACCAGGTCGCCCAGAGGTTGAGCAGCACGGTGCGGCCTTTGAAGGCGTCGAGGCTGAGCCTCTGGCCCCCAGCGTCTGTGAAGCCGAAGGCCGGCACCGGTCTCGGCTGCTCGTGCAGGGTCAGACGGGACATCGGAGCCGTCGTCGCCGGGCCCGGTAACGGGTCGCTGGATCGGCTCAAGACGAAGGTGACGACGGCGGCCAGGCCCACGGCAAGCCAGAGGCCCAAAGAGAGGGCGAACACGAACTGCCGCCGCGGCAGGATCGGCACGCCCCTCATCGCCGCAGCTCCGCGACCAGCGGCAGAATGGTCCTGTCCATCACGTCCGGCGTGACGGGGCCGACATGCTTGTGCGCGATCCGCCCCTGGCGGTCGATGACATAGGTCTCGGGCACGCCGTAGACGCCCCAGTCGATCGCCACCCGGCCGTCGAGATCGGCGCCGGTCCGGTTGTAGGGATCGCCCATCTCGTCGAGCCATGCCGCGGCATCGGCCGGCTTGTCCTTGGTGTTGAGGCCGTGCAGGGGGACGGCGCCGGTCCCAGCGAGCCGCATGAACACCGGATGCTCCAGGCGGCAGGCGGTGCACCAGGAGGCGAAGACGTTCACCAGCGAGACCTGACCGATCAGATCGGTGCTGGCGAGACCCAGCATGCGCCCCTGAACCGGCGGCAGCGCGAACACCGGCACCGGCTTGCCGATCAGCGCGGAGGGGAGCACGCGGGGATCCTGATTCAGCCCCCAGGCGAACAGGCCGGCGAGGCCGATGAAGCCGGCCGCCGGCGCGACGTAAAGCAGCCGACGCCGCGATATCCCCTTGTCCGGCAGGGTGGTCCCGGCCAGGGGCGCACCGATCGTCGCAAGGTCTTCAGTCATGGCGGAGGAGCTCCATCGGCCGTCGCCCCGGTCACTCCTCGGCGTAGACCACCGGGGGCGGTCCATTCTTGATGACGGCGTAGACGGTGAACGGGCCGGACTTCTCCCCGCCCATTCCCGGTGAGCCCATCGGCATGCCGGGCAGGGTGATGCCCGTGATGGCCGGCCGCTCCGATACCAGCTTCTTGACGATGTCGGCCGGGACATGCCCGTCGACGACATAGCCGTCGACGAACATGGTGTGGCAGCCTTCCATCTCGGCTGGCACGCCGGCCTCCGCGCTGATCTGGGCCAGGTCGTTGGTCGGTTTGACGTCGACGGTGAATCCGTTGTCGCGGAGATAGGCAGCGTAGCCCTCGCAGCAGCTGCATTGTGGGTTCTTGTACAGGGTCGCCGCGATCGGTTCGGCCAAGGCCGGCAGCGGCAGGACCAGGGTGGCGATCACGGCGGCGATGCGGGACATACGGTTCATTTCGGTTCTCCTGTCAGCGAAAAGGGATTCAGGCGACGCGCAGCACGGTCATCAGGCCGGCCATCTGGTGGTCCATGACGTGGCAATGCAGCATCCAGTCGCCCGGGTTGTCGGCGACGAAGGCGCATTCAACCGTGTCCTTCGGCGCGAGGAGCACGGTGTCGCTCCACTGCCGATGCAGGATCGGCGCGCCGTTGCGGCTCAGCATCCGGAAGCTGAAGCCGTGGATGTGCATCGGATGCCACCAGGCGGTCCTGTTGCGGATGGTCAGCACGCAGCTTCGCCCGCGTTGAAGGGTGAACAGCGGCGGCATGCCGGCATGGCCGTCACCGGTCATCGACACGCCATTGATCGCCCAGGCCGCGCCGCCGTCCATGCCGGGCGTCGCCATGCCGTGCATGCCGCCCATCCCCATCATGGCGCCGCCGCCCATCATCCCGCCTTCGAGCGTCAGCTCGTGCCGTTCCGCGGTGGCGAGATCGGGCTCCGGCAAGGGATTCGGCGGCAGGCGCAGCGGCGTGTCGGGCGGCTGCTCCCGGATCGGCGGCCCCGCTTCGTAGGCGAGCACGGTCAGCGGATAGGACAGCCCGTCGTAGAAGTCGTCGACCACCCGGTAGCGCTTCCCGGGCTCGCCCTGCAGGTCGAGGACGACGTCGAGCCGCATGGCCGGGCCGAGCAGCAGTCGTCCGCCCTCGGGCTCGTGCGGATCGCAGGGCTGGCCGTCGACCGCCAGCACGATCGGGCGATGCCCCTCGAAGCGCAGCGCCATGATGCGGGCGAGCGCGGCGTTGATCAGGCGCAGCCGGATGCGCTCGCCGGCCCGCACCGGCTGGTCGGTCGGGATGGCGCCGTTCAGCGTCACTAGGTTGCCGACCCGGCCGGCCATCGCCGCCTCCATCCCGTTGCCGAAGCCCGCCGCGATCCGCTCGTCCCGGGTCAGCCGCCAGTCGGCGAGCATCCAGACCAGGTCGCGGTCGGCCGCGACCGGCTCGGGCTCCTCGACGATCAGGACGCCGGCCATGCCCCGCCCGAGCTGTTCCAGGCTGTTGGCGTGCGGGTGGTACCAGAAGGTGCCGGCGTCGGGCGGCGTGAAGGAATAGGTGAAGCGCTCGCCGGGCCGGATCGGCGGCTGGGTCAGGCCGGGCACGCCGTCCATGGCATTGGGCAGGCGGATGCCGTGCCAATGCACCGTGGTGTCCTGGTCGAGCCGATTGTCGACCACAACCTTCAAGGGCTCGCCCTGCCGAACCCGAATCTCCGGGCCTGGCACCCGGCCGTCATAGCCCCAGATCGCGGTTTCGGTTGCATCGTCGCCGAGCAGGGCGGCGCGCCCCGGCGCGGCACTCAGGGCGACGGTCCTCGGTTCGGCCGGGGCGGCGCGGGCCCGGGGAAGCCAGGACGACAGGGCCACCGCGCCGCATCCGAGCAAGGCGGAACGCCGGTTCAAGACCGGCAGCAATGGGTATGGAGACATCACGTCCGTCGATCCTGTCATCGACGACCGCTGCTGCGATCGGCGATGACCATCGGCCCTGGGAACGACTGCCCGTCAGGCCGAAAGCGTCAGGGAGCGGCCCGCGAAGACGGGTCGCGGCTCAGGCGCGGACGGTGGGTCTAGGTGGGAACGGATCCGGGGCGGTGAGAAGACCGGTCAGCAACTGCGTCGACGGATACGCCGGAGCGACGTGGTCATGCTCGAGAGGAGCGCTCGCCAGCGCCGGAAACGCAACGACGGTCGCACAGGTCGCGTTGACGCAGATCGAGCCCATCGTGGCTTTCAGCGGGGCGCCGCTCTTGCCGCAACCCGACTTCGCGTCACCATGATCCGAATTCATGGCGACGTGAGGCGCGGCGCAACTGGCCATGGTCGCCCCCATGCTCGCCTGCAGTGGCAGAACGAGTGCGAAGACCAACAGGGCCAGAAGCCCGATCAGCCGGCGCAGGAGGAGCGATCTCATGCGGAAAAGATAGTGGGCGCAGCTCGATTTGGCAAATGTCCCTCCGCCAGGGCCCAGCCCAAGTGGAGCAGGAGCCGGAAGCCCGCGAGCATACGGATCCCACCAGATCGAGGCGCCAGCATTCGAAGATCACCCGCTCCTGCGCCGTGCTCCGGCCTCGCATCTCAGGAGACCGCCCGAAGACCGACGAGAAGGTCGACGAGCAGAAGGGCGAGCACCATCACGGCGCAAAAGAACCAGAAGAAGCGAGACGCAGCCCGTGCGATTCCCGGCCGGACGTGCCGACGCCGCCGCGGCCTCGTATGCCGCGGATCGACGGTGGTGCCCTTGTAAAGGTAGAGGGGCATCAGGCACTCCTGGGCGCGGCGCCCAAACTATGCCTATGGCGTGCATTGGCTTCGATCGATCAATTCTCGACCAATATGCCCGCCCTCGTCACCAAGATCTGTCGCGTCGCTGCACCGGATCCTCTGAGGCCTGATGCGGCAGGTGATCAGCAAGACAGCGAGACAGTATCGCGCTACGGCGTGGCGCGGCCCTGATAGAGGTAGCCCATCATCCGGGGGGTCTTCGGCACGTAGCTGTTTTCAAGCGCCGTGATGGTGAAGCCGGCGGTCTCGATCAGCGTCCTGATCGGCCGGTTGAGATGACACCCGCCGGCGATGGGCCTCCAGACGGGTGTCAGCCGGTTCTGCCACCAGCGCACCCTTTCCTCGGGCGCCAGGCCATGTTCGACGAACAGGAGCTGCCCGCCGGGCCTGAGCACCCGGCGCATCTCCTCGAGCGCCGGGATCGCCTGGGGGATGGTGCAGAGCGTCCAGGTCGTCACCACGGTGTCGACGCTGGCTCGGTCCAGCGGGATCGCCTCGGCCAGGCCCTCGATGAACGTCACGGGCGGTCGCGCCTCCTTCGCTGCGCCTCGCGCCATCTCGATCAGCCGTGGCGACGGCTCGAGGCCGAGGACCTCGCGCACCTGCGGCCCGTAGAGGGGCAGGTTGAGCCCGGAGCCGATGCCGATCTCCAGCACTTGGCCCTCGGCCGCGGCAGCGGTGCGCTCGCGGTACGGCGCAAGCTGTGCGTTGCGCATCGCCAGGTCGACGAGGTGCGGCAGGATGTGGTCCTGGTAGAAGCCCATTGGTCCCTACTCCTCCTCGGCAATGTGGATGACGCCGCAGCGCGGCGAGCCCATCGAGCCCGCGCCGGCCAGCCCCATTCTAAACCCTCGACGCATCCATCGGCCGTACTCCGATTTCCGCGGCTTCGGGCGATGCCTTCGACAAGCTCCAGCCTTTGACGAAGGCATAGACCGCCGGGATCACGACCAGCGTCAGCACGACCGACGAGCCCATGCCGCCGATCATCGGCACGGCGATGCGGCGCATCACCTCGGAGCCCGTCCCGGTGGTCCAGAGGATCGGCAGCAGGCCGGCGAGGATCGCGGCGACGGTCATCGCCTTGGGCCGAACACGCTCGACCGCACCCTCGACGATCGCCTCATGGAGATCGGCCCGCGTCACCGGCTGCCCCGAGGCGGCTCGCCGCTCGCGGATCTCCCGCAACGCCTGGTCGAGATAGATCAGCATGACCACGCCGGTCTGGGCGGCGACGCCGGCCAGCGCGATGAAGCCGACCGCGACCGGCACGCTCATGTTGAAGCCGAGCCAGTCCATCAGCCAGAGGCCGCCGACCAGGGAGAACGGCACCGAGGCCATGACGATCAGGGTCTCGGTCAGGCGCCCGAAGTTCAGGTACAGCAGCACGAAGATGATCGCGAGCGTCACCGGCACGACGATCGACAGGCGCGCCTCGGCGCGCTGCAGATACTCGAACTGGCCGCTCCATTCGAGATGCATGCCGGACGGCAGGCTCACCCTCTCCGCCACCGCACGCTGCGCATCGGCGACGTAGCCGCCGATGTCGCGGCCGCGCATGTCGACGAAGACATAGGCGGCAAGCTGCGCGTTCTCCGTCCGGATGGTCGAAGGCCCCTGCGTCGTCGTGATCCGGGCGACGCTGCCGAGCGGCACCTGCATGCCGTCGGCGCCCTCCACCAGCACCTCCGACGCGATCGCCACCGGATCCGACCGCAGATCCCGCGGGTAGCGCAGGTTGACGGTGAAGCGGCGGCGCCCCTCGACCGTGGTGGTCACCGTCTCGCCGCCGAGCGCCGAGCCGACGGCGGCCTGGAACTGCTCGATCGAAAGACCGTAGCGGGCGAGCGCGTCACGATCCGGCACGATGTCGAGATAGGACGCGCCGGTGACCCGCTCGGCGAAGGCGCTGGTCGTGCCCGGCACCGCCCTCACGGCCGCCTCGACCTCCTTGGCGATGCGCTCGATCTCCTTCAGGTCCTGGCCGTAGACCTTGATGCCGACCGGCGTCCGGATGCCGGTCGACAGCATGTCGGTGCGGGCCCGGATCGGCATGGTCCAGGCATTGCTGACGCCGGGCAGCGTCACCGCCTGGTTCATCTCCGCGATCAGGCCGTCGACCGTCAGCCCGGGACGCCATTCGCTTTCGGGCTTGAGGTTGATGATGGTCTCGCTCATCTCCATCGGCGCCGGGTCGGTCGCCGTCGCCGCGCGCCCGGCCTTGCCGAAGGCGGAGGCGACCTCGGGGAAGCCGGCCAGGATCCGGTCCTGGGTCTGCAGCAGCTGCTCCGCCGCGGTGATCGAGATGCCGGGCAGCGTGACCGGCATGAACATCAGGACGCCCTCGTTCAGGCTGGGCATGAACTCGCTGCCGAGCCGCCGGATCGGCACGATCGCCGTGGCCATCACCGCCAGCGCCAGGACGATGGTCACCAGCTTGAACCGCAGCACGAGGCGGATGACCGGCCGGTACAGCCCGATCAGCAGGCGGTTGATCGGGTTGCGGTGCTCCGGGAGGATGCGGCCGCGCACGAACAGGATCATCAGCACCGGCACCAGCGTCACCGACAGGAAGGCCGCCGCGGCCATGGCGAAGGTCTTGGTGAAGGCGAGCGGACGGAACAGCCGCCCCTCTTGCGCCTCCAGGGTGAACACCGGCAGGAACGACACGGTGATGACGAGCAGGCTGAAGAACAGCGCCGGACCGACCTCGCTCGCCGCCCGGATCAGCACCCGGACCCTCGGCTCGTCCGGCGATCGCTCGAGCTGCTTGTGGGCGTTCTCGATCATGACGATCGCCGCGTCGACCATGGCGCCGATGGCGATCGCGATGCCGCCGAGGCTCATGATGTTCGAGCCGATCCCGAGCAGCCGCATGATCAGGAAGGCGATCAGAACCCCGACCGGCAGCATGAGGATCGCGACGAGCGCGCTGCGCACATGCAGGAGGAAGATCAGGCAGACCGCGGCGACGACGATGCTCTCCTCGATCAGCGTGCCGCGCAGCGTCTCGATCGCCCGCTCGATCAGCCCCGACCGGTCGTAGACCGGCGTGATGACCGTGCCCTCCGGGAGCGTGCCCTTGGCCGCGGCGATCTTGTCCTTCACCCGCTGGATGACATCGAGGGCGTTCTCGCCGTCGCGCTGGACGACGATGCCGCTGACCGCCTGGCCCTGGCCGTTCAGCTCGGCGATGCCGCGCCGTTCGTCGGGGCCAAGCTCGACCCGGGCGACGTCGCGCAGCAGCACGGGCGTGCCGTTCGCGGCGCGCAGGACGATCTTCTCCAGATCATCGGTGCCACGGACATAGCCTCGGCCGCGCAGGATGAACTCGCGCTCCGCCATCTCGACGGTCCGGCCGCCGACCTCGCTGTTGCTGGCTTCGATGGCCGCGCGGACATCCGCCAGCGTCAGGCCGTAGCCGCGGAGGCGCGCCGGATCGGCCACGACCTGGTACTGCCGCACATAGCCGCCGACGCTCGCCACCTCGGCCACGCCTGCGGTGGCGGCGAGCCGGTAGCGCAGGTCCCAATCCTGGAACGAGCGGAGCTCGACCAGGGGATCCCGGTCGCTCTGCAGGACGTATTGGTAGACCCAGCCGACGCCGCTGGCGTCCGGACCGAGCGTCGGCGTCACCCCGGCCGGCAGCCTGGCGGCGACGCCGTTCAGGTATTCGAGGACGCGGCTGCGCGCCCAATAGAGATCCGTGCCGTCCTCGAAGACCACATAGATGAAGGACACCCCGAAATTCGAGAAGCCGCGGACCACCTTCGAGCGAGGAACGCTGAGCAGCGCCGTGGTCAGCGGATAGGTCACCTGGTCCTCGACCACCTGCGGCGACTGGCCCGGCATCTCAGTGTAGACGATGACCTGGGTGTCGGAGAGATCGGGAATGGCGTCGAGCGCCGTGGTGCGCACGGCCCAGACGCCGGCGCCGACCACGAAGGCCGTCACGAACAGGACGAGGAAGACGTTCTTGCTCGACCACGCGACGAGGCGCGCGATCATCGCGACGCCTCCTGCCCGGGCTCCGCCGCGAACGCGGCAATCGCCGCGCGCATGTTGCTCTCGGCATCGATCAGGAAGGTGGCGCCGTCCACCACCGTCTCGGTTCCGGAGAGGCCGGAGAGGATCTCGACCCGGCCATCGGCGCGGGCTCCCGTCCGAACCTCGACCGGCTTGAACCGGCCGGCGCCGGTCTCGACGAACACGGTCCGGCGCTCGCCGCTATCGACCACCGCAGCCGCCGGAACCGAGACGACCTCGTTCCCGCCGGACGTCGGCGCTGCGACCTCGGCGGTCGCCAGCATGCCGATGCGCAGGCGACCGTCCGGGTTCGGCAGCGTGATGCGGACCTTGGCGGTCCGCGTCGCAGTTTCCAGCGCCGGGTAGATGCGGTCGACGCTGCCCTGGAACGTTTCTCCAGGATAGGCGGCGATGGTGACGGACACCGGCAGCCCCTGCCGCAGCAGGCCGACATCCTGTTCGAAGACGTCGATCAGGACGACGACCGTGGAGAGATCGGCGATGCGGAACAGCGGATCTCCGGGGCGGAACATCATGCCTTCGATGGCGGTCTTGGACAGCACTGTCCCGCCGATCGGCGCCGGGATCTGGATGGTTCGGAGGATCCTCCCCGAGGCCCGGATGCGATCGATCTGCGGATCGGAGAGGCCGAGGTTCACCAGACGAAACCGTCCGCCCTCGAGGTCCCCGGAGCGGCCGCTGGTGACGGCCAGGAGATAGTCGGACTGGGCCCGCAGGAGGTCCGGGCTGTAGACTTCCATCAGCGGCTCGCCCTCGGCCACGCCGCGGCCGGTCTCGTTGACGTAGAGGTGTTCGATCCAGCCTTCGACCCGGGGCGTCACCATCGCGCTCCGGCGCTCGTCGGTGGCGATGGTGCCGATGGCGCGGATGCTCCGCGTCATGACCTGCCGGGACGCCGGCGCGGTCCGCACCCCCATGGTCTGGAGGCGAGCCGGGCTGATGCCGATGCTGCCGTCGTCGGCCGTTTCGTCGGCGTAGACGGGGGTGTAGTCCATCCCCATCGAATCCTTCTTGGGCACCGGCGAGGTGTCGGGAAGGCCCATCGGGTTGCGGTAGTAGAGGATCCGGCGCCCTCCCCCTGCAGCCGAAGCTGCAGGGGTTTCCGGGGCCGGTGCGGCTTCGCTGCGCGCGCCGAGCGGCGGCAGCACCGGTGCGACCTGCGACGGGTAGACCGGCAGGTAGTCCATGCCCATCCCGTCCTTCCGGGGGACCGGCGACGTATCGGTGCCGCCCATGGGATCGCGGTAGAATAGCGGGCGCTCATCGGCCGGCGTCTGGCCGTCCTGCCCGATCTTCGGGAACAGCGGTGCGACCTCGGACCGCCGGACGGGCACGTAGTCCATGCCCATGGAGTCCTTCTTCGGTTCCGCCGAGACGACGGGATTGCCCATCGGGTCGCGCCAGAACACGATCGGGTCGTCTTCCTTGGCGACCCGCATCGTCGTCTCCGACGCCGTCCTCGTGACGGCTGCGAAGGCCGAAGAGCCGAGATCGACGAGATGGGAGGTGCCGCCCTGAACCCAGAGGCCGAGCACGAAGCCGGCCAGTCCCAGCGCGGCGGCGCCGAGCCCATAGCGTAGTTTGCGCATGATGATCTCCGCCGGCGTCCTGCGCCGGCATGATTGGTCCAACGTGGTCGGTTGCCTCCGCTTCGCAGCGGAGGCGCGCTCAGCGTCGGATCAGGAGATCGGAGGCCGGTGCTGCGGAGGCGGGCCTCCGCCCGTCATCGCTTGGATGCTGCCCCAGGCCGGCCCGTCCGCGAGGCGCGGCGAAGGGACCACGGCAAGAAGTCCGGCGTCGGCCTGGGTGAAGGGAGCCAGCGCGCAGAGGGCGATGGGGCATGCCTTCAGGCAGCCGTCCTGCGGCATCTCGTCGGCCATGCCCGACATCGGGCATGGCGGCGTCATCTCGGCGCTTCCGGGCAGCGTCGCGCTGCCGAGCGAAACGGCAACGAGCGCCAGCAGCATGACGATGAGGCGAAGGGCCCGGAGCATCTTCGCCTTATGCCCGATCGGCGGCCGGCCGCAAACCTCGTTCTGTCCCGGCAGGTGTGACCCTCTGACACGGCGCCGTGAAGACCGGCCGGCGGTTGGCCGAGTTCTCCTGGCAGAGGCCGGCACCGGTCGATCACCGATGCTTGGCAGCATCCCTCCCGGTCTCGGGCACGCTGCCCCACGCCCCGCGCGCTGCCATGGTGGGAAACGCTTGAGGTACCGACCCAAAGCGCGGCACCTCCCCAAGCATGGGAAGGGCGCCCGCCATGATCCTTCCGGTCACTGGCGCGGCGTTCCACCCCGCCGTCGCGAACCCGTAGGAGTCGGGAGTGCTTTGCGGCTCATCGAGGATCGTCAGGAAGAGGTAGCGAGGCGCATCGGCCGGCGAGATGCCCATGAAGGCCGTCAGCGACCGGCTGCCGGCATATCGGCCGTCCACGACCTTCTCGGCCGTGCCCGTCTTCCCGCCCACCATGTAGCCGGCGACGTCCGCCTTCTTGGCCGAGCCCCGCTCGGCATTGAGACGCATCAGATATCGCAGGGCCTCGCCCGTTTCGGGCGTGACCACCCCACGGGCGACGAGCCTCGATCCGACCTCCGCCCCTGCGATGAGGGTCGGCCTAATCAGGTCGCCGCCGTTCACCAGGGCCGCGACTGCCATGGCCGCCTGCAGCGGCGCAACGGCGATGCCGTGTCCGAAGGCCACTGTGGCCGTCGTGACCTCCCCCCATTGCGCCGGGACGATCGGCTGGGCCGTCTCGGGCAGTTCGGTCCGCAGCTTCCCGAACTGCCCCATCAGGCCCAGGAACGCCTTCTGCCGCTCGGCGCCGACTGCCAGAGCCATGCGGGCCATGGCGATGTTCGACGAGTAGATAAAGGCCTCCGGAAGCGTCAGGATGCGCTTCTCGCCCCGGTAATCGTTGATGCTGAAGCGTCCGAACCGCAACGGCTCCCGCGCATCCAGAGACGAGTTTATCGTGAACAGTCCAGAGTCCAGCGCCATCGCCGTGGTGAGGGCCTTGAAGGTCGACCCCATCTCGTAGACGCCGACGTTGATTCTATTGATGCGTTGGGGGTCGAGGGCCTCAGCCGGTGTGTTCGGGTCGAAATCCGGCAGCGAAACAAGCGCGAGGACCTCGCCATTGGTCACGTCGAGCACCAGCCCGGCGGCCGCTCGGGCCTGATACGTCTCGATCGCGCGGAGAAGCGATGCATGCAGCAGGGCCTGCACCCGGATATCGAGGGACAGCCGCACCGCCTCCGTGCCGCCCGGGCCGGTCTGCCGCACCAGTTGATCGAGATAGGCCTCGATGCCGGCGATGCCGGCATCATCCACGCTCGTGTACCCGACCACATGCGCCGCGATCCGGCCGCTGGGATAGACCCGCTTCGTCTCCATGCGATAGTCGATCCCCGGGATCCCGAGGGCATTGACCGCCTTCAGAACGGCCGGCGCCACCTGTCGCTTGATCCATAGGAACCGCCCGCCGGCCGCGATGCGCCTGCGGATCTCAATGGGATCGAGCCCCGGAAGCACCCGGGCCAGCAGCTTCGCCGCCTCCTCCGGATCGGGGATGATCTGCGGATCCGCATAGATCGACGGGATATCGACATTGACCGCGAGCAGGACTCCGTTGCGGTCGCGGATCTCCGGCCGCTGAGGTGTCGCCTCGATCATCTCAAACCCGTGCGCGTCCCCGCGGCTCTGCGCCGGCCCCATGACCCAGATCAGGCGGACGGAGACCACGACGAAAGCGGCGAGAGACAGCAGCGTCAGAACGGCGAGACGCTTCCTGGCCTGCTTCATGTTTACAGGCCGCGCCTGAGAGGCTCCGATGTCCTGCACCATCAGGTCCTCCCCTCCCTGCCCTCGCCGCGCAGCCCATCGAGCCACGCGTTGAGGGCCCGATTGAAGGCGAGCGTCTTCTCCCGGCTCGGCCAGGCGATGCCATACCGCTGGAACAGTTCTCCGAAGCTGGCATAGGCGCTTGGCCGGATCACCTCGGTCGCGGCCTTCGTCAACTGGAGCGTCGCGCCGCGGCCGTCCCATGCGGACAGCACGGGAAATCCCTGTGTCCCGAGGAAGGGATCCCAGGTCGCGTCGACGATGATGCTGCGTCCGTCGAGGCCGACCTCCACGGATTGATGGAAGCTTCGTGTTTCGCCGAGCAGCGCGAGAATCGAATCCGGGATCGGCAGATCCCTCCAGTCGAAAACGACCTGGACCGGCTGGGCCGGATAGCCCCAGATCCGGAACAGCCGGCGCAGCGCAGCGGCCTTGTGCCGGCAATCTCCAGCGCCCAGGGCGAACAGCCCGTCCGGCTGGCTCGGATCCCATCGGCTGAGGCGATAGGGGAATCCTCGGACGAGCTCGAAGGCCATGATGCGCTGCTCGACCGGCGAGAGGCCGCGCCCGAGGATCTCCGCGACTTCCTCCGCGCTTGTGGGGATCGCGTCTTCCCGCCGGCGCCGATCGTCGAGAAACGATCGGGTCGCCGCGGCGCGATCGAGCACCGCCAGTTGGATCGCCTCCTGCGCAGCGACGCACCGGACCGAGAACAGCAGCCCGGCGGCCGCCGCGGACATGAAGAGACGGCGATTCATGGCGATCACCGGCGGGCACGGATCTTCAGGCGACGGTGGTCGGGGCCGGAGGATGCCTCCCCGTCGTCCGCCTGCACCGTCATGGCGGTCTTCGAGAGGGCGGCACCCTTGACGAGACAGGCGACTCTGCCGTTCATGCCTCCGAGGTCTCGATGTGACTGAAGGTCGAGACCGCAGGCCCGAGAGGCCCGAAGGACGTCGTCGGCGATCTCCTCCCTGTGATTGAACACGAGGAGCCCGGCCGGCCTCAGGAGGGTCGCCGCGCCACAAAGGAATGCTTGCGCGTCCCTTTCGAAATAGGCGGCCGCCTGCGAGTAGATGATGTCCACGTTCCCGCGCGGCACGCCATCCTGCTCGACCGCGAGGATTCCGGCCGCCGTGACGAAAGGATGCTCCCTGACGCCGGCGGGCAGATCGTTGTGCCACCGGGTCAGATTGGTGAAGTGAAGATGCAGTGACCGGTCGAGGCTTCTCGGATGGGCGGAGGCGAGCCCGGCGATGTCGTCGATGAGCGCATCCCGGCCGGGGCGTGATCGGAACCCAGCCCAGCCGCCGCCGACCTCCAGGAAGCGGACGCTTCCGTTGACCCGGAGCCAGGCACCGACCAGCGCGGCAAGGTCGAGTCCGATCATGTCGGCGAGGCGGAAGGAGCCGCCGCTGGACGTCCAGGATCCCGCATAGAGCGCCGCGTCCAGCGCCTTGATTAGCGAGCCGGTTTCTCGCCGCAGCGTGCTCAGATAGCGAAGCAGGTCGCGCCTGGGAGGCACCCGGACATTGGGGCGCAGGCGGCGGGCCTGCAGATCGCGCTCGATCCCGAGCTTGATTTCCCGCCAGCCCTCGGCGTCGGGGAAGTATCCGACCTTGGCGAAATTGTTCTTGATGGCGCGCCGAGCGCGCCAGGATTGCATGAGCATGTCATCGTCCGTTTCGATTGAGCTGAGCCACGGCCGGCGCATGCCGGCCTCTTCGTCAGCGCGAAGCGGACTGCCGAAACCTCGGATCAGGACTGTTTATAGAGCGACCCGCGGCCATCGTCGCAGACGCGCTTCGCGCATCAGCGGACGCGGCTCTCGCGCGGTGGACGATGCAGCTCCCCTGCCGGCATTTCCGACAGGCCGTCGCTGGTGTCCGGCCAGCTCAAGCTGAAGGCGGACAGCACATGATCATGCTCGGCCGAGGTGATTAGGCCGACGGGGTGAACGTGTTTTTCCGAGAAGACATGGTGCCCGACGCCCTGCTGTCCCCTGACGTCGTCCCGGTTCGACCCGTCACCGTCGGCGGCGGCAACGAACTCCGCTCCGTGCGCCGTGTCAGCGGGCACTCCGAAATTGTGAAGCGCAGTCACGAGCACCAGCACCGCGAGAAGCGTCGACAGCAGCCGCTTGAGGCGCCAGGACAACTTGCATCGCATCATGGCTGCAGGGATTTCCAAACTCGCTGCGGTGGTGGCTGCCCGGTCCCCTCACGGCATCGAAAGCCGTGTCTGAAAAGATAGACGTTGGGCGTTGAGAAGCAACGACAAAGTCATTTGCAAACGCGGAGGGACGTTCCTTGATGCGGAGCAGCGACAAGACGGCGCAGCGGTGCCGCAAGCTTGACCTTCCGGTCGGTGGAAGGTCGATCTATCGATCATACTGCGAGCGAAGGCTCAGCGTGAGGAGGGGCGAGTGATATTGAAGGCCGCGTCTGTTTGTGCGCTTGCGCTGAGCGTCTCGACCGCTGCATGGGCGACAACTCATTCGGCCACCGCGCCGATCGTCGATCCGGTATATTCCCGGCTCTCCCAAGCACTTGGCGAGCTCGATGGCCAAGTCGCAGGCAACCCGGTGGCGGATATCTCGGGTACGTCGTTGAAACCAGGCGACATCGATGCGCGCGTTCCGTTGCTCAAAGCGCGACTCGCGGCGTTGGGAGACGGAACGCCCGGCCCAGCGGCCTATTCCGTCGGAGATGCCAGTGCCTCGGCGGTGACCGAGGCGACGCCGCCCGCGCCGTCCGAGCAGGTCTACGACCCCCAGTTGGAGGAGAACGTGAAGACGTTCCAGCGCGCCTGGGGATTGGGTGACGACGGAGTGGTCGGGCGGTCGACGATGTGGGCGCTGAACTTCGGGCCGGATGATGCGCGGTCCGCGATTGTCAGGACGTTGGCCCGGTACAGCCCTCCGCCGGCGGAGGGCAAGTCGATCCTGGTCAACATCCCCTTGGCGGAGGTGATCGCGTTCGAAAACGGCAAGGAGGTGATGCGTTCGCGCGTCATCGTCGGAACTCCGGAGACGCAGACGCCCCGAATGACGTCGCGGCTGACGGCCGTGAAGTACAATCCGGACTGGACCGTTCCGTCCGGATTGACCGAAAAGTATCGGAAACTCCTGCTGGCCGGACGATATGACGAGGTGCGTCGCATCGGCGTCAAAGTCAAAGGTCCGGAAAACACGCTTTACGACGTCGCCGATATTTCCCCCTATTCGATCGGCTATGACGGCCTGCGCTTCTGGCAGCCACCGGGGGACGACAATGCTCTCGGCCTTCTGAAATTCGAGCTCGACAACACGCGGTCGATCTACCTGCACGACACACCCAAGAAGGCGCTGTTCACCCGAGACAGCCGCGCGCTGTCCAACGGCTGCGTTCGCGTCGAACGGTATCTCGAGTTCGCAGCCTGGGTCCTGGACACGACGACCGAAGAGGTCCAGGCGCGTATCAATGCAGGGAAGACGAGCTTTGCCCGCGTCCCGACACCGGTGACCGTCCAGATGGCCTACTACACCGCCTATCCGGACGAACTCGGCGGAATCCGCTACGGCCGGGACGTCTACGGACTGGATTGACCTGAACCGCTGGCACGGCCGCGACGACCGTCGCGGCGCGCTTCCGTTCTCGGAAAGCGCATAGGCCTTTTCCGCTGCGCGGTTCCCTCGACCCGCACTGACCTTCGCCGCCCCCCATTCACACATCGGAATCATCCCGAAGATGAAGAGAACGCGTCATGCCCTTGTCCTGGTGATCGCATCGGTCGGTCTGGCTGCGTGCGGTGCCGCGGCCGCGCCGCCGGTGACGGGATCGTCAAAGGGCACGACGCCGCAGTCGGTCTCGTCCAGACCGCCGGCCACGCCGGGGCTGGACAGCTTCATTGTGCCGGTGCGCGCCACCGGGATCGGCTCGCCGTTCGGGCAGAGGCATGGCCGGATGCACACCGGCATCGACTTCCGGGCACCGATGGGCACCCCGGTCATCGCAGCCGCGAGTGGTCTGGTGGAGATCGTCGCAACCGACTCCGGGTACGGCCGCCACATCGTAATCGAACATTCAGCGGCGAAGACCCTCTATGCTCACCTGAAGGATTTCGCACCTGGGATCCGGCCTGGCCTGCAGGTCAAGCAAGGGCAGACGATCGGCTATGTCGGCCGCTCGGGGCGGGCAACCGGGACTCATCTGCACTTCGAACTGATGAAGGATAGCAAGCCGGTCGACCCGCAGCTCGCATTCGGGCCGGTAGCAGCGGACCGCCAGCTCGCGCAACGGTAACGCTCCTGCAGCGTCACCGTCGGTATCAGCGCCGGCCGGCGTGCAACTACCCTCGGAATCCGGCTGCGAGCCGAGCAGGCAGCGCCGCGAGCTCGCGCTGCTACTCGGAAACCGTGCCGGCAAGCCGCGGCGCTGATTCCAAATACCATCGATAGGTCGCAGCCAGGCCCTCTTCGAGTCCGATGCGGGCCCTCCAGCCGAGCCCCGTGAGCCGTGATACGTCGAGCAGCTTGCGCCGCGTGCCGTCCGGGCGAGATGCATCGAAGACGAGCATCCCCCGGAAGCCGACGACTTCGCAGATCAGTTCGGCCAATTCGCGGATGCTCAGATCCCGCCCCACTCCGACATTCACGTACTCTTCACCGGAATACACCGCCGCGAGATGGACGCAGGCATCGGCCAGATCATCGACGTGCATGAATTCCCGCCGGGGCAGACCGCTGCCCCAAACCACCAAAGTCGAATCTCCCTTCAGCTTGGCCTCATGCGCCTTGCGCATCAGGGCGGGTACGACGTGGGAGGCATTGAGATCGAAATTGTCGTGCGGACCATAGAGGTTGGTCGGCATGACCGAGATGAAGTCTACGCCGTACTGGCGCCGATAGGCTTGGCACAGCTTGATCCCCGCGATCTTGGCGACGGCATACCACTGGTTCGTGGGCTCGAGCGGTCCGGTCAGCAACGCTGCTTCGGTCATCGGCTGGTCCGCATCCCGGGGATAGATGCAGGAAGAGCCCAGGAACACGAGCTTCTCCACGCCGGCCTTGTGCGCGGCGTGGATGATGTTCGTCTCGATCGCAAGGTTGTCGTAGAGAAAGTCGGCTGGACGCGTGTCATTGGCGAAAATCCCGCCGACCGTCGCCGCTGCCATGAAGACCAGGTTCGGCCGACTGGTGGCGAGCCAGTCCTCGACCTGCTCCTGCCGCCGGAGATCGACCTCTTCTCGTCCCGCGGTCAGCAACTCGCAGTCCTCACCCGACAGCCTGCGCATGATGGCCGAGCCCACCATGCCGCGATGGCCGGCGACGAAGACCCGCTTGCCGGAGAGTCGGTAGGGTGTGGCCGCCATAGGAAGAATCCTTTCTCGTCGACGATGTTTCAGCTTTTCGGTGTCCGTCCAACCTGGCCACGCACCCCGAACCGCCGGACGCCGATGCGTCCGGGGTGTCGGAGACGCTCGCCGCTTCCGGCAGCGGCCGGCGAAGATCCGACGGCTGCCGGATGACGAGCCCGGCCTCAGGTCGGGTTACTTCGTCACTTGCCGCGCTTGGCAAGCCAATCCTTGAGGAAGGCGATCTCCTTCTCCTGGGCGGCGACGATCTCTCCGGCGAGCTTCTTGAGCTCCGGATCGGTGCCGTATTGCAGCTCGATCCTGGCCATGTCGATCGCTCCCTGGTGATGGGGGATCATGCCCTGGGCGAAATCGACATCCGGATTCCCGGTCATCGCCCCGGACATGCTGGTCTGCATCCGGCCCATCGCCTCCATCATGGCCTTCGAAGCGGGGCTATCCATCATCCCCGAGCCGGACGACATACCGGGCATTGTGGAGTGATCCATGCTCTGGGCGCTCGAGGCCCGGGGCTCCGCAAGCTGAACGACGGCCCAGCTGCTGATCGCCAAGGCGGCGACGAGCACGGTGGGAACTGCGAGGCGTGCCATAATTCGACTCCTGTTGTGGTGGACGTTGCTGCTGAGACGCTGGTTCGGCCGAGTTTCTCTTCGGGACCGAAATCGCGCTTCGGGCGGCCCGCGAGACCGGCTGGCCTTGTCCGCCGCCCTCACGGGGAAACCCTTCCATCCGCGATCGGCCGGCGGAACCGCCGACGGGCGACGAGCATCACTGTGGCCGTCATCGTTCCGACCGTCACACCGTGCCAGAGGAGGACCATCGCGGCGGTGTCGAGGGAATGGAACAAATTGAGGAGGCTCGCAGGAAGCGAGGCGGCGGCGGCCGCTGCAACGCCGATCGCCGGGACCTTCCACAGGCGCACGGCATCACGGACGAAGAATAGGAGCGCCAGAAGGGCCGCGGCGCCCAGACCGATGATCGCGAGCGGACATTCGGGGCTGCTGGCAAAGGCGAAGGCGGCGCTGCCATCGGACGACAGGTCCGCGATGACGCCGGCGATTTCGACGGCCAGCCACAACACGGTGGCGCCGATCGGCAACAATAGCCATCGCCCGGAGCCTTGTGGCGCCCGCAGGAAAAAAAGCGCGGCGACGCCGGTGAGCCAGATGAGCGCGGATGTGGCGACCGGGATCAGGAACGGCGGGTCCGCCGTCAACATGCGCAGATCTGTACGGGCGGGGCCCAGCGAAAGGATGAAATAGACCGCAGCCATCCCGCCAAGGCCGAGGAGAAGCCCCTGAATCGCCATCGTCCGAGACGGGATGGCCCGGTTCTGCGACACCAGGATCTCGATGAGCTCCTCGGTGGACAATTGCCGCTTCAGCATCTGGAATCTCCCTGCCGATGGCGTCTGTGCCGCCTTGGCACGACTTTGCCGCGCCCGCGCAGCGGCCGGCCGCCGGCTCTCACGAATGTGAGGACACTGGCGAACTCGACCGCCAGCCGGAGCATGGACACCCCGATCGGGAACAACGGCCATCGTCCCGATCGCTGTCGACCAGCCAAGCCCGCGTGCTGAGCTCCGTCGGCACGATATGGGTGGACAGGACGGCGCAGCGCCCGCGGTCGGAATCCGTTCAAAAGTGCGGCTCCTTCCACGCGCGCGCGGCCGAATATGCCTTAACGTGACCTATGTAATCGACGGCAGCGTCATCGTACCATTTGCCAGAGTACCAAGCCCCGATGCAGCCCCATTCGTCACCCGGGCCGTAGTCGTCGCCAAGCCAGTGGCTGAAAGCGCCTTCGTAGCAAGCGCGGAGCCATCCCAAGGCATAGTCTGCGTTGAACGGAGTTGACTGTTGGGCCAAGGGGAAAGTCCCCTCGTGCACGGTCGCCTTTACTTGCAGAAGCCCGTAGCTCTGCCAGCATGGGGCACCCTCGCCGATCCGTGCGCAGACCCGAGCATCGTCGGACCGGTCGCCCAGCTTGGACTGCCGCCAGGAGCTCTCCTGGACCGCTCGGGCGCGCGTGATATCTTCATCAAACCCCCATTTGCAGGCAACCCATCGAATGATCTCGTCGGTCGTGCCTGTGAAATTCCCGTCCACGCGGCCTCTGAACTTCCGGTTGAAATCGGCGCTGGCACCATCAATCGCAACGCCGCCTCTTCCACGTGTTTGATTTGCTTCGTAGTTGAGCGGACGTGGTTCCCATGAGGAGCGGCGTACGCGTTGTTCACAATCCTCCGGCAGAGCCGCACCCGGGTTCAAAGTGGAGAAGTAGTGCGCCTCCGCAATGCCGGTGGTCGGGCGCGCGACCCCGATCACGCCGACAACGACCACCAGCAGGAATAAGGCTCGCAAAACTTGGCTCATCCGGGGCGGCGCGAAAGCGTGAAAAACCACCGCGACCATCCCGCCCGCGCCCGGGAAAAGCCGCTGGATCGCCGTCGTCCGATAGTGGATGGCCAGGCGTTGCGACATCAGGAATTCGATCAACACCTCGGTGGACAGTCGCTGCTTCAGCATCTGGCATCTCCCTGCTGAACGCACCTAGGGACTGTTGGCGCGGCTTTGGCGCATCTGGACATCTCGCGGCCACCTGCTCTTGATGAAGGCGAGGACATCGGCGATCTCCTGATCGCTCAGGATTCCGACGAAGCGAGGCATGTCGGTCTCGTAGCCGGGCGGCGCGAGCTCGCCGTAGCCGTTCTTGACGATCTCGAACAGAACAGCGTCCGGATGATGCCAGGTGTGGCCGCTCTCGTCGTGCGGCGGCGCCGGCAGTCGTCCGGACGGCAGCCGTTCCCGCCAGTTCGCCTGGCCCTGCAGATCGGCGCCGTGGCAGCTCGCGCAATTCTGCGAGTAGAAGGCTGCGCCGGCGGCGACCTGACGCGCGTCGGTGGGGTCTATCCTCGGGGGGCGGGTACCGAGCCACCAGAGTCCGGCGCCGCCGGCCACGGCACCGGCGACCCCCAGGACCATCACCACCCCAGATAATCTTCGCATCGCGCCTACCCGCGTCCAGTCGACGGCGGCTGCTCCGGGCCGGCGGCGATCAGGTGATGATGCTCGGCCTGGTCCGGAAGCAGCCGATGAGCTTCGACGAGCACGTCCCGTGCGATCGGCGCCGCGACCGCCGATCCTCCGCCGCCGTGCTCCACCACCACGGCCGCGGCGAAGCGCGGCTTGTGGATCGGCGAGAATGCGACGAAGAGCGCGTGGTCGCGCCGCTCCCACGGCAGGTCATTGTTGGAGATGACGCCGGCCTGCCGCTCCGCCATGGTGATCCGACGCACCTGCGAGGTTCCCGTTTTGCCCGCCATCGCTTCGGCTGGGTTCGGAATCCGTGCCGACCAGGCGGTGCCGTCGCGGTCATTGACCACCGCCGTCATCCCCCCGACGGCAAGGGAAAGGAATTCCGGGTCGATCGGCAGGGGAGCGGGCTCCGCCGCGTCCGGGCCGCGCCGGATCAGCGATGGCGTGAGGGCCCGACCGCTCGCGAGCCGTGCCGCCATCGTGGCGAGCTGGAGGGCGGTCGTGGTGACGTAGCCCTGGCCGATTCCGGCGTTGACAGTTTCTCCGACGCGCCAGGGCTGGCCGAAGGCGGCCTCCTTCCATTCCGCGGTGGGAATCCGGGCCGTCCGCTCGCCGGCGAGCCCGATGTCGAAGGAGGTCCCGAGGCCGAGCGTCTTCGCCATCTCGGCGATGCGGTCGATCCCGACCCGGATGGCGAGATCGTAATAGAAGACGTCGCACGACCATTTCAGCGACTCGCGGATGCCGACGCGACCATGTCCGCCGCGCTTCCAGCAATGGAAGCGGGAGCTGCCGACCTCGATGAAGCCGCGGCACGAGGCGGCGTGATCCGGCGTGATAACACCGGCCTGCAGCCCAGCGAGCAGCACGACCATCTTGAAGGTCGATCCGGGGGCATACTCGCCGGAGATCGCCTTGTTGAGGAGCGGCCGATCGGTGTTGTTCGAAAGGCCGGCCCATTCCGCCGAGGTGATGCCGTCGATCAGCGTGTTCGGATCGAACCCGGGCTGGGACACCATCGCCAGGATTCCGCCGTCGCGAATGTCCAGGACGACCGCTGCAGCGCTGCGTTCGGCGAGGAGGCGCTCGGCGACGTAGCTCTGCAACCCGGCGTCGACGGCCAGGGTGACGTCCTCGCCGGGAACGCCCGGGGTTTGCGACAGAAGGCGCACCGTCCGGCCCCGGACGTCGACCTCCGCCTGCACCATTCCGGGCTGGCCCTGGAGCCGTTCCTCGAAGCTGCGCTCCAGCCCGTTCGCGCCGACCTTCAAGCCGAGCTTGGCCGCCCTCTCCTGCAGCGGGTCGCCCAGCTTCGACGGTTCGGCCAGATATCCTGTGAGATGGCCGATGATCGATCCGAGGGGATACGATCTCTGGTCGCGCTGCTCCACGGCGACGCCCGGCAGCTCGGGCAGACTGACCGAAACCGCCGCCATCTGCTCCCACGTGAGCCCGGTCAGGATCTCGATCGGGACGTAGCCGGGCTGGCGGTGGGCTTTGTCGATCACGCCTTGAATGCGGTCCGAATCGATCGGAATGATCGTGGCCAGCCGCGCGAGCGCCGTTCGCAGATCGTCGGCGTTCTCCGGCGTAACAAGCGCCGCGAAGCTCTGGGTGTTGACAGCGATCGGCGCCCCCGTCCGGTCCAGCAGGCGGCCGCGCGAGACCGGCATCATCCGAAGCCGGATGCGGTTCTTGTCGGACAGGACCTGATACTTGTCCCGTTCGACGACTTGCAGCCGGTAGAGATGTGCTCCGAGGCCGGCGATGGCGGCCCCTTGGAGCCCGGCCAGGACGAGGGCCCGCCGCGTGAACGCCTTCTGCTTGACCTTGTCGTCTTCGAACATGGTCAGCCCTGCATCCCTTGGCCGTGCCCTCCATCGGCTCGCCTCAGCCAGGCACGGGAGAGCAGCAGGCCGCGTGATCTGGCGACCTCCACGACGACGGCAACAGCGAGAACGATCACCCCGGCCGCGGCGACATAGATCCGGATCGGGTCGAAGTAGCTCATCAGCAGTTCGCTGCCGAAGGCCGCGACCAGGATCTTGTTGCAGATGGGGCAGGCGACCCCGAGGAAGTTGATCACGCCGCCCAGCCCCGCCATCCTTGCCGAGCAGGCCGGGCGTCGGACGGCGACGTAGAGGCCGGCCAGGGCGGACGACGCCGCAAGCAGCGCCACCTCCCAGTCGCCGACCGGCGTCATCCGCACGAACCACGGATTGCTCCAAAGCGCCGAAACGGTGCCGAGCGCCGAGAAGGACAGAATGGCGGTGGCGATTCCGCCTATAGCTCGAGCGACCGCCGGCGCAGATTCAAGTCTCCTCAAGATCCGTCTCCCAGAGACGATTCCGGTGTTGGATGACTGGGCATGGGCAGTCCCTCAACCACCGCGGTCCTTCTCGATCTGGCTCTTCAGTGCGTCGTAGCCGACGGCGCCAGGGATGAGCTGATTGTTGACGATGAAGGCTGGGGTGCCCTGGATTCCGAGCGCCTGCGCCAGATCCATGTTGGCGCGCAGCTCCGCCGCCACCGACGGTTGGTTCATGTCCTGCCTCAGCTTCTCGACGTCGAGCCCGGCCTGCTTCGCCGTGTCGAAGATCACCTGATCGGTCAGTTGGCCCTTCACGGCCATCAGGGTCATGTGGAACTCGCGGTATCTGTCCTGCTTCTGCGCCGCCAGCGAGGCCTGGGCCGCGGTCACCGAGGTAGGGCCGAGGATCGGGAACTCCTTCATCACCACGCGCAGCCCGCTGTCCTCCTTCAGGAGGCGCTCCAGGTCCGGCTGCACCCGCTTGCAGTAGGGGCACTGGTAGTCGAAGAACTCGACCAGGGTGACGTCACCCTGCGGGTTGCCGATCACCGGCGATGACGGGCTGCGGAAGATGTCGTCGGCCCGGCTGGTCAGCGCCCTGGCCTGGGCGCCGCGCTGGTCGGCCTCCTGCTTGGCCTGATAGGCGTCCAGCGCCTCGATCACAATCTCCGGATGCGCCTGGATGGTGTCGCGCACGATCTGCTCGATCGCCTTCTTCTGCGCTGAATCGAAGTCCTGCTGAGCGAAGGCCGACGGCGCGGCCATCATCGCCAGGACAGCGGAGATCGCCGTCACTCGTCGAATGGTCTTGGGACGAAACATGTGATGGCCCTTTGGTCTTGCGGTTCGAAGTGAGGACCTGCGGGGGAACCCGACGTTCCGAGAGCCGGAGGCCGCCGGAAATCCGGCCGCACCGAGCGGCGCGCTCCGATGCTCGGGGCATGCAGGTATTGAAGCCGGATTCCAGGGGAGCTCGCGTGCTCTCGTGTATTAGCCCGACGCCGCCGCCGGCATGCCGTCTCGATCGGTGGTGCCTGGGGACTGCGGACAGCAGCGAAGCCGCGTCCGCTTCCACCAAATCGCATCGGGATCCGAGAGCGGCCGAGGGCCCGGCTCCGTCGCCCTAGCCGAAAGCCGCCGCTTTCGGCGGATGCGGATCGGGGCTCCTGGCTCGGCTGGCGATTCTGTCGTCGCCGGCCGGCGCAAACCGCGCGGTAGTCAGGGTAAAGGCCACCTCGGCGCGGGGAACCAGGGCCGGGATGGGCGTGCATGTCGCCTGATCGCAGATCGAAGCCTTCGCAGCGGCCTTGGCGCCCAGGCCAGCCTTGCAGTCGGCGCAAGCCACCGTGGCATGCCCAGCCGCGCCAGGCACCGCGATCGGATCAGCCGCCCCTACCGCATGCAGCGACGGGCCCAGCAGCATCGCCAGGATCGCCAGAAAACTGCAGAGGCGGCGGAGAACCGACATGCCGTCACTATGCGCGTGGCCGATCAAAACGCAAGCATGGCGCCCTATCGTCATCGGCGCAGGCCCTCCGCTTCCATCGTGCAGCGGGGTCCTCATTCCGACCAGCTATGTCGAGGCCATGAACTGCAGAAGCCGCTGGGCCGCTTCCGATTGCCAGTCGGCCGCGCCCGGCACGTAGCCGCGGATCCGAGACCGGCGGTCGATCAGGTAGGTGATCGGCAGAGCGTGCAACGCGAAGGGCGCGCCATTCAGGTTGCCGGTTCTGAAATGGCCGATGTGCTCGGCCGGATCGGTGACCACGGGAAGATGCGACAGGCGGTAGCGTCGATAGAAGGCCGTTACGGACACGCGTCCGCCCCGATCCATCGAGATCGGAAGCACCTTCAGGTTCCGCTCGCCCTCAGTGGCGGCGAGCCGATCGAAAGAAGGCATCTCGGCGACGCAGGCGGCGCACCAGGTCGCCCAGAAGTTCACAAGGACCACCCGGCCGCGGAACTCCGCGAAATCCACGACCGTGCCGTCGATGGTCTCGATCGGCCGGTCGGGCGCGGTCCGGACCGGCTCCAGCTCCGTATACTGGCCGGCACCGCTGATCAGGACGGGCGGGGTTGTATCGTCGCCCGCCGTTGCTCTCCTGGCGGGGAAGACCATCGTCGCGCCTCCCAGCCCCAGCAGGGCGCGCCTGGTCAGATCGGCCATCGAACCGCGTCAATCCTTGCCGGGACCAGCGTAGGCCAGCGCGTTACCGACGAACCGGACACGGCCTCGGTGAGCATGCAATCGCATAGCGCGGAACAGCGTGCCGTCGGCCGCCCGCGCGGCCGTCGGCGCACCGTTTCGGGTCTCGTCAGGCCGCGGACGCGGCTTCGGGGGTGTAGCCGGCCGCGGTGATGATCTCCGCGACCTGCGCGCGATCGGTCGTTCCGGTGACGGAAACGATCTGGCGGACCGGATCCGCATCGACCTTCGCGCCGGGAATGCTGCCCTCGATCGCGCCCTTGATCGTGCCGGCGCAATGGCCGCAGGTCATGTCCTCGACCCGGAAGGACAGCACCGCACCTTCGAGGGTCGCGGCCTGGCTGTGATCATGCGCCTGATGGCTGGTGCACATGGTGTTCGCTCCTGATTTGCATAGACCGACAGCACTGTCGATCTTTCCAATATGGGAAGGTCAAGAGCCGCAGCCTCCCCATGGCCGAAAGCGCCGCAAAATCCGACTGGAGGATCGCACGCTCGATCCTGCGACTCGGCAGGCGGCGACAGCCTCGTTATCTTAATTGATTGATATGGTTGTGTTTCTCCCCCCGCACAGGCACCTACCCGCACATAGCTTTCGGTGTCGAGATAATGATTGGCGAGGGTCGCGTCCATTTCGTCGCCGCCTATAGGCCGCCGGAGCCGGCGCAAAGAAGCAGCGGATCGACCGATCGGCCTTTCGGCAGATCCAATAGTTGGAATCCTCGCTGCTCTGAGCCTGGCTGCGGGGGATGAACTCTCCCGTCGAGCGCACGAAAAAACCGTCAGGCCGGTCATCGACCTCGGACGCCGGATACGGATGGCAGTCGTTCGGACCGCAGCACCGGGCGCCGGTGCCGAATTCCTTGTACCCGCCATGGTTGATCCACGAGCCCGGACCGCTGTCGTGGCCAAGCGCGGGAACTGAGAACGCAACAACGGCGATGATGGCGGTGATGGTCCGCATCATGGCTCGGAACCGGCGGCTGTGAAGGCGCAAGATCGAGACCCTGTGCCTGAACAACCAAGGTTCGTCTTCGTTCCCAAGGGCTTTCGGGCATGCCCCTCCACGCGGTGGGATCCGGACCTCATAGCCTCGTCCGAATGGATGATGCCGCGGGTCATCCTTGCGGCGGAACCGCGCTTCCAGCCCGCTCATTGACTTACAAACGTCCCGTCCGGGACGGGGGGCTCCATTGCGGGAGATCTCGTCATGGAAACGAGCAGCGTCGTCCAAGATCTCGTGCCGTCGAGCGGTGACGTCGACCAGACGGTCGCGAATGTCTACCTCGCCTGGCTCGGCGGCCTGAGCTTCGATTTCGGGGCCGGCCAGGACTCGCATGAGGTCGCGATCGGCGGCTTCGGCAGCGACCGGCTGCATGGGTCAGATAGCCAGGACAATCTCTGGGGGCGTGACGGCGACGACCAGCTCGCCGGCGGCGTCGGGGATGATGTCGTGCATGGAGACAACGGCCAGGATCTGCTGACCGGCGGCAACGGGCGGGACCGCCTCGATGGCGGCACCGGGGACGACCGCCTGTTCGGCGCCGGCGAGGCCGACAGCCTGCATGGCGGCGACGGCAACGATGTCCTCGACGAAGGCGTCGGCCACGGCGATCTCGACGGCGGCGCGGGTGACGACACCCTCATCGGCGGCCAGGGGCCGGATGCCTTCATGGTCGACCGGGACAGCGGCAACGACGTGATCAAGGACTTCACCGCCGGCCCCGGCATGTTCGATCACCTCGCCCTCATGGGCCTGCACTGGAGCGACCTCAGCTTCGCCGACACCGATCAGGGCGTGAAGATCAGCTGGCACGGCGGTTCCGTCCTGCTCGAAGGCGTCATGAAGGCCGACCTCTCCCAGGACGACTTCATGTTCGCCGACCAGCCGGAGCTGCCGCCGCCGAGCCGGCCCGCAGACGCCGCCGGCCCGGAGGCGGCCTCGCCGAGCACCGAGGGACCGGAGATCGGTCCGTCGCAGCCGGATTGGCTCCAGTCCTCCTTCGATCGCTTCGCCGATGCCTTTATCGGCCGCGGCAGTCTCAGCTTCATCTTCGACGACCATGCGGTCGCCGTCGGCGGGGATGCGGGCGATAGCCTGCAGGGTAGCGACGCCCATGATCACCTGTTCGGCCAAGGCGGCGACGACCATCTGCTCGGATCCGGCGGCGATGACGTCCTTCAGGGCAACGCCGGCAACGATGCGCTCGAGGGTCAGGACGGCATGGACCGGGTCGACGGCGGTGCGGGGGACGACCGTCTCGATGCCGGCGCCATGCCGGACGAGCTCGTGGGCGGCGACGGCAACGACACGCTCGACGCCGGCGACGGCCATGACATGATCGAAGGTGGCCCCGGAGACGACGTCATTCGCGGCGGGACGGGGGCTGACGCCTTCATGGTCGATCCCGGCAGCGGCAACGATGTCGTGCTCGACTTCGAGGCGACGGGCGCGGCTCAGGGGGCCTTCGACCACATCGCCCTCATGGAGATCCGGCCCGATCAGGTGAGCGTCGCCGACACCAGCGGAGGCGCCCTGGTGAGCTGGGATGTCGACGGCAACGGCCAGGCCGACGGTTCGGTCCTGCTCGAAGGCGTGGCCGCTGCCGACCTGCGGCAGAGCGACTTCATGTTCGCCGACGCGCCCGGCTTCATGGCCGGCATCAGCACCGCCGGATCCTCCTACATCTTCCCGCCGGGATCCGACGCGATGATGTAGGCCCTCACTGCACGACGACCGTGGCGGACGATCGGCCGGCGGTTACAGGGAGCGAATGGCTTCGGCGCCCGCGATCACGATGCCGTAGCGAGCGGCCTTCCCGATCCCGACAAGGATGACGAACGGCAGAAAGGACATGCGCAGCGTCCCGGCGACGACCGTCAGGGGATCACCGATGACAGGCACCCAGGACAGGAGGAGGGACCAGGCTCCGTACCGCTGGAACCAGGTGCCCGCCCGGTCGAGCTGCTCCCTTGTGACTGGAAACCATCTGCGCCCGGCATAGCGGAGCAGCCACCGCCCGAGGCCCCAGTTCAGGATCGCGCCGGCCGTGTTCCCTGCGGTCGCGACGACGAGCAGCGCCACAGGATCGCCCCGTCCGCCGAGGAGCAGCGCGATCAGGACCGCTTCGGACGAGCCCGGCAGGATGGTCGCGGCAAGAAAGGCGGCGCTGAACAGGCCGAGATAGCTCGTCACGATATCCATGGTGTCAGCCGGATTGCGGCGTGCCGGTCATCGCCCGACTAGCACAGGGCGCCCGCCCCTTCCCACGGGAAAACCATTGTGCGCGGCGGGCCTCCGGCATCCGAACGCCATCCTGCGGGAAATCTCGATTGCCCCTTGACCTTCCCATTGTTGGAAGGTCCATCTCCTTGCACATCCGCCGTTGCGAGGATGAGAATCATGGCCGCACACCAAGAAAATCAGAGCGCTTCTGCGCCGGGCGCCGCCGGAAGGGATATCTACCAGTTCGCCATTGAGGGCATGACCTGCGCCTCCTGCGTGCGCCGCGTCGAGCAGTCGATCGCGCGGACGCCGGGCGTCGCCGCGGCGACGGTCAATCTCGCGACCGAGCGGGCCGACGTGTCGTTCTCGGCCGCGCCGGATATCCCCGCCGTGGTGAAGGCGATCGAGAGTGCGGGCTACGCCGTGCCGCAGGACACGATCGAGCTCTCGATTCACGGCATGACCTGCGCCTCCTGTGTCGCGCGCGTCGAGAAGAAGCTGCGGGCCGTCCCCGGCGTGACGGTGGCCTCCGTCAATCTCGCCACCGAGCGCGGCACGGTGCGGTTCGCGCGCGGCGCGGTCCCGGCTTCCGCCCTGGAGCAGGCGGTCCGTGAGGCCGGATACGAGGCCCGACGCATCGGCTCGGAGGACACGAGCGACCGTGAGCGCGACGCCCGGGCCGCCGAAACCAAGGCGCTCGGGCGGAGCCTGACGTTCGCGGCCCTCCTGACGCTGCCGGTCTTCGTGCTCGAGATGGGCTCGCATTTCGTCCCCGCCATCCACGACCTGGTGATGGCGACGATCGGCATGCGCCAGAGCTGGATCTTCCAGTTCGTCCTCGCCACCCTGGTCCTGTTCGGTCCGGGGCTGCGCTTCTTCCGCAAGGGCGTGCCGGCCCTGCTCCGCGGGGCGCCCGACATGAACTCGCTGGTCGCACTGGGGACGGCGGCCGCCTGGGGCTACTCGGTCGTGGCGACCTTCCTGCCGGGCGTCCTGCCCGCCGGCACGGCCAATGTCTACTACGAGGCCGCGGCCGTGATCACCGCGCTCATCCTTCTCGGCCGGTATCTCGAGGCGCGGGCGAAGGGCCGGACTTCCGAGGCGATCAAGCGGCTGATTGGCCTGCAGCCGAAGACGGCACGCGTCGTCCGGGAGGGGCGCACGCTCGATTTGCCGCTCACGGAGGTGCGGGCCGGCGACATCGTGCTGGTGCGGCCGGGCGAGCGGGTGCCGGTCGACGGTGAGGTGGTCGAGGGCTCGTCCTTCGTCGACGAGGCGATGATCACCGGCGAGCCGGTGCCGGTGGCCAAGGGCGTCGGCGCCGAGGTGGTCGGCGGCACCATCAACAAGACCGGCAGCTTCTCCTTCCGCGCCACGAGGGTGGGCGGCGAGACGGTGCTCGCCCAGATCATCCGCATGGTCGAGCAGGCGCAGGGCGCCAAGCTGCCGATCCAGGCGCTGGTCGACAAGGTCACGGCCTGGTTCGTGCCCGCGGTGATGGCGGTGGCCGCCGCGACCTTCCTGGTCTGGCTGGCCTTCGGGCCGGACCCGGCCCTGGCTTTCGCCCTGGTCAACGCCGTCGCGGTGCTGATCATCGCCTGCCCCTGCGCCATGGGGCTGGCGACGCCGACCTCGATCATGGTCGGCACCGGCCGCGCCGCCGAGCTGGGCGTGCTGTTCCGCAAGGGCGACGCGCTGCAGACCCTGCGCGACGCCCGGGTGATCGCGCTCGACAAGACCGGCACGCTGACCCGCGGCCGGCCCGAGCTGACCGATTTCGACACGCTCGACGGCTTCGACCGCGACGAGGTGCTGCGCCTCGTGGCCTCGGTCGAGGCCCGGTCCGAGCATCCGATCGCCGAGGCGATCGTCGCCGCCGCCGAACAGCGCGGTCTGGCCCCGTCGCCGGCCGAGGCCTTCGAGGCCGTGCCCGGCCATGGCGTGGCGGCATCGGTCGACGGCCGCCGCGTCGCCGTCGGCGCCGACCGCCATATGCGCTCGCTGGGCCTGGATCCGTCCGCCTTCGCCGCCACGGCCGGCCGCCTGGGCGAGGACGGCAAGTCGCCGCTCTACGCCGCCATCGACGGGCGCCTTGCCGCCATCATCGCGGTGTCGGACCCGGTCAAGCCGTCGACGCCGGAGGCGATCCGGGCCCTGCATGCGCTCGGCCTCAAGGTGGCGATGGTCACCGGCGACAATCGCGGCACGGCGGAGGCGATCGCCCGGCGCCTGGGCATCGACGAGGTGGCGGCCGAGGTGCTGCCGGAGGGCAAGGTCGAGGCGGTGAAGCGCCTGGGCGCCGGCGGCCGGCGGGTGGCCTTCGTCGGCGATGGCATCAACGACGCGCCGGCCCTGGCCGCGGCCGATGTCGGCATCGCCATCGGCACCGGCACGGACATCGCCATCGAGAGCGCCGACTTGGTCCTGATGTCGGGCGACCTGCGCGGCGTGGTCAACGCCATCGCCCTGTCGCAGGCGACGATCCGCAACATCAAGCAGAACCTGTTCTGGGCCTTCGCCTACAACGCCGCGCTGATCCCGGTCGCCGCCGGCGCCCTGTACCCGGCCCAGGGCTGGCTGCTGTCGCCGATCCTGGCGGCCGGCGCCATGGCGCTGTCCAGCGTCTTTGTGCTGACCAACGCGCTCCGGCTCCGTCGCTTCCGGCCGCCCCTGGCCGATCAGCGTGGCGAACCCGCGATGGAAGCGCGTCTCTCGCCCGCCGCCTGATCCGGGCGGGCTCGCCTTCCGCGAGCCTGCCGTCTCTCCAATCCCGAGGGACAGATGACCATGAAGCGCATCGACATTCCGCAGGTCGGACGCACGATCGACGTCGGACCCGGCGAGACCATCCTCGCCAAGGCGCTGGAGGCCGGCATCGCCTATCCGCACGGATGCCGGTCCGGCCGGTGCGGCGCTTGCAAGTCGCGCCTGCTCGAGGGCGAGGTCGAGCTCCTGCCTCATACCCCCTTCGCTCTTTCGCCTTCGGAGCGAGCCCAGGGGCTCGTGCTCGCCTGCCGAGCCGTGCCGCAGACGGATGCCACGATCGCCTGGCTGGGCCATGGCGACGAGCTGGCGGAATTTCCGGTTCGGCGGCTTGCAGGCAGGATCGCGGCGGTCGGAGAGGCGACCCACGACATCAAGCTGATCCGGATCGCGCTCGACGACCGGAGCGCCTTCCGGTTCAGACCGGGCCAATACGCCCGGCTCACCTTCCCCGATTTGCCGCCGCGCGACTACTCGATGGCGAGCCGCCCCGAGGACGATCTGCTGGAATTTCACGTCCGATGCGTTCCGGGCGGCGCCACCAGCGCCAGGATCTTTCATCGCGCGATGCCTGGCGACCCGGTCACGGTCGAGGGACCGCTCGGGTCAGCCTTCCTCCGGGAGAAGCACGCCGGGCCGATCCTCGCAGTCGCGGGCGGATCGGGGCTGGCGCCGATCAAGGCGATCGTCGAGACCGCCGTGACCCGGAGCATGCGGCAGCCGATCCACGTCTATTTCGGCGCCCGGACCGAGCGCGACCTCTATCTGACCGGGCACTTCAGGAGCCTCGAAGCGGCGCATCCGGATCTGCGCTTCGTTCCCGTGCTGTCGACGGAGGCTCCGCCTGGCCATCGGTCCGGCACCATCTCGGACGCGGTCGCCGCGGATCTGTCGGATCTGGACGGCTGGAAGGCCTATGTCGCCGGTCCGCCCGCCATGGTCGAAGCGACCGGCGCGGCCCTCCTTGCGCGAGGCATGCGATCGGCCGACATCCATGCCGACGCCTTCTTCACGCCCGACCACCAAGCATCCTAGAGAGCGTGAGCATGAACATAGGACAAGCCGCAGCCGCCTCCGGCGTTTCCGCCAAGATGATCCGCTACTACGAGTCGGTAGGGCTGATCCGCAAGGCCGTCCGGACCGAGGCCGGCTATCGGGTCTATTCCGACGACGAGGTCCATACCTTGCGCTTCATCCGCCGGGCGCGCGATCTCGGCTTCTCGGTCGAGCAGATCGCCGGCCTTCTGACCTTGTGGCAGGACCGCGACCGGTCGAGCGCCGATGTGAAGCGGATCGCGCTCGAGCATGTCACGGAGTTGGAGCAGAAGGTCGAGGGCCTGAAGCAGATGATCGCGACGTTGAAGCATCTCTCGGCGAGCTGCCATGGCGATCATCGGCCCGACTGCCCGATCCTCGATGATCTGGCGCTCCAGCCCCCGGCCAAATCGGCCCGTCGCGCAAACGCTGGTGACGGCAGCCGGGCGCGACACGCTTGAGCGCCCGCGGCGGGACGGTGCCGGAGCCTCAGCTCTCCGATCCGACCGGCTCGAACCGGACGTCGAGAATCGAGTCGAGCTGCCGGTCCATCAGGCGCTCCGGGATGCTTCCGACCAGAAGGTCGCGCAGTCGGACGGCCAAGGGGTTTTCCCACTGGGCAATCCGGCCATAGAGCCGGGAGCCGGCCGCGAGCTTGTGGGCTCGCCCGACCCGCGACGCGTCGTAGCTCCGCAGCGCCTCATCCGAGGGAAGTCTTCGGAGCAGGGCCGCGAGCACCGCTGCGTCCTCGATCGCCAAGCCGGCCCCCTGGCCGAGGTCGGGCGTCACCGCATGAGCGGCATCGCCGAGCAGAACCACCCGTCCCCTCACGAAGGACGACAGCGGAGCGAGATCACTGATGTCGGTCCAGATCAGGCCGTCTGCGGGCGTCGCCTGCAGCACCTTCGGGATCGGCGGGTGGAATCCGGAGAATATCCGCTGCAACGCCGCCAGATCAGCCCTCGCCAGCTCAGGATCGTCCATTCGTGCCGCCCCGCGGCAGGCGAACCAGTACAGCCTGCCGTCTCGCAGCGGCACCAGGCCGAAGCGAACACCCGCTCCCCAACTCTCCGTCACATGGGTCCGATCCGCTCCGGCCGGAGCGCCGTCGGCGACCGCGCGCCAGCAGGTGTAGCCGGCGAAGCGCTCTCTCGCCCCGGGAAACACAGCCGCCCTCACCGCGGAGTGGATGCCGTCGCAGGCCAGCACTAGGTCGGCCTCGACCGTCTCGCCGTCGGCGAAGGTCAGAATCGCCCCGTGTCCGGCTTGGCGGGCATCGATGCATCTCTTGCCGGTCCGAATGATCGAGGGCGGCAGCTGCGAGAGGAGGGCATCCTGCAGATCGCCCCGATGCAGCGTCGCCGCGCTCAGATGCCCATATCTCCTGCTGAACGCCAGATGATCGGTCGTCTGCAGCAGTCGGCCGTCCTGCGTCAGCAGGCTCAGTCGGTGGATCGGCTGAGCGCGCGCGACCACCGCATCGTAGAGATGCAGCGCCCGGAGCGCCCGCAGGGCATTGGCGCTCAGCAAGATTCCGGCGCCGAGAGCCTTCAGCTCCGGTGCTTGTTCGTAGATCTCGGCGTTCCAGCCCAGAAGGCCCAGGCCTCGCGCCGCGGCGAGACCGGCAATCCCGGCACCGACGATGACGACGCGCATGATGATCCTCGTCCGGACGATGATCCGAAACGCAGGCGCACCGACCCCGCCCGCCTTGGCGCCGGCCACCGGGATACGCCGCGAACGAGCAAGAGGTTCCGCGGGATCTTCGAACCCGCCCGGCAAAGGGAACGCCGTTCGGCCTCAGGTCCGGCCCGGCGCGCGAGGCCGCATCGACGGGGCGACGAGCGTCGGCGCTCGTCCGAACGTGTCGTGTTAAGAAATGTTGCAGGGGGCGGGCGACGATTGCCGAAATCGCGGACGGGCCGTATTCAAGATCCTATCTTCGGTGGCGAGGCGGCCGCCCGGCGCTGCAAGCGGCCTGTCCTCCAAGTCCGGTGCAAGCCCGTGTCGTCCGCTTCTTCTTCCGATCCCGAAGCGAAGCCCCGGATCCTGATCGTCGAGGACGATCTGGAAATCTCCGGCATGCTGAAGGACGTCCTGTCGGAAAAGGGCTTCGCCGTCTCTCCCGCCGTATCGGCGGCCGAGATGGACGCGGTGCTCGGGCGCGACCGGATTGATCTGGTCCTCCTCGACATCATGCTGCCGGGCGAGGACGGCTTCAGCATCTGTCGGAGGCTGAGAGCAATGTCCGCCATGCCCATCATCATGGTCACGGCGCGCAGCGAGGACATTGACCGGATCGTCGGGCTGGAGATCGGCGCCGACGATTATGTGTCCAAACCCTTCAATTCGCGTGAGCTCGTGGCCCGCATCCGAGCGCTTCTCCGGCGGGCGCAAGGCGGCCGGGAGAGCGCGCAGGCCCGCGCGCGAGCCCTGGCCTTCGCCGGCTGGGTGATCGACCCGGTCTCGCGCCGGCTGCGCAACCCGGACGAGGCGCGGGTGGCCCTGACGAGCGCCGAGTTCGACTTGCTCCTGGCCTTCTGCCGAAACCCCGGTCGGGTGCTCTCCCGTGACGAGCTGCTCGACCTCACGCCGTGCGGGTCGGCCGGGCCGGTCAAGCGCAGCATCGACGTCCATGTCAGCCGCCTAGGGCAGAAGATCGAGCCGGATCCGCAGGATCCGAGCCTCATCAGGACGGTCCGCCTGGGTGGCTACATCTTCACGCCGAGCGTGAAGGAGGTCTGATGCGCGCTCTGCCTCGCCCGAGATCGTGGAGCATCACCGCCCAGATCACCGGCCTCGTCGCGGTGTCCGTGCCGCTCGGGGTCCTGCTCGTCATGACCGGCCTGCATCTTCTTGGCGAGGGATCCGGACACACGTCGCCGGCGGGCCCCGCCGGAGCAGCCGGGACCGCGGCCGGGCGCGATCTCTGGCATCTGATCCTGGCGCCCACCGTCCTCACGGCGAGCGTCGTCCTGGTGTTCGTCACGTTCCTTTCGCTCTATGCGGTCCGCTGGATCATCGCCCCGCTGTCCTCGGTCGCGGCAGCCGCCGAATCCTTCGGCCGCTCCGCCGAGGATGATCGGCTCCTGAGCCGCGGCGGGCCGCGCGAGATCGCGCAGGTGGCGCATGCTCTCAACGATATGCGCACCCGCATCCGAGCGCTCCTCGACGACCGGAGGCGCATGCTGGCCGGCATCGGCCACGACCTGCGGACGCCGCTGACGCGCCTGCGGCTTCGGGCCGAGCGGGTCGCCGATCAGAACCTGCGCGAGGGCATGCTGAACGAGATCGCGCGGATCACGCGCATGCTCGACGAGACCCTGGAGGTCCTGCGCCGGGACGCCCGATCGGAAGAGCCGTCCCGCATCGATCTGCCGAGCGTCCTGCAGACGATCTGCAGCGAGTTCGCCGATGTCGGGCACAACATCACCTATGAGGGCCCGCCACAGCTGATCTGGACCTGCCGGATCGGCGCTTTGACACGTGCGATCGGCAATGTCGTCGACAATGCCGTCAGGCACGGCTCTGCCGTCACGATCGCCTTGCGCGTGCGAGACGACGGCGCCATCGAGATCGATGTTGAAGACGACGGCCCCGGCGTTCCGGCGCCGCTGCGGGAGACGGTGTTCGACCCGTTCGTCAAGGGCGACGCTGCCCGGGGCTCGGGACCGCGCAGCGGCTTCGGCCTCGGGCTAGCCATCGCGCGCGACGTCGTCAGGGATCATGGCGGCGCGATCGAGCTCCTCGACCGCATCCCGCGAGGACTGATCGTGCGCCTCTCCTTTCCAGCCCGGCCAGGCCAGGCCTGACCGGCTCTCGGCCGAAGCGCTCGTCCGAGGCTCGGATGGCAAACAGCCTCCCCTGCCCCGCAATCTTTCTTAACATGTCTTGAACCCGGTTCATCGGACTGATCGATATCGTGGGCCCGCTCCTGTCGACGTCCCATCGAGGAGACGCTCATGGCCCCTCTGCCCCCCTACCCCGGGGCTCCGCGCTGGGTGAAGGTTTCGGGGATCGCCATCGGCGGCCTGGTGCTGCTGCTCGCGATCATCGTCCTCATCGGCGCCGGCGGTCCCCACGGCCCCGCCCGCCATGCACCGCCCGGTGGTCAAGCCGGAGGGCACGCGGGATGGGGATTGCTGACGATTCTCGGTGTGACCCTCGCCGTCGGCGTGGCGCTCAGCCGCGGCCGGCTCCTCGACCGGTACGTCTCGCGCGTCCGCCGATCCCCGCGGTCGCCAATCATGCCGCCTCGCCTCCGCAAGCTCGTGCTCCTGGTGCATGTCGCCACCTCGGTCGGTTCGCTCGGAGCCGTCGCCGTCTTTCTCGCCTTCGCCGTCGCCGGTCTCGTCAGCCAGGACGCCCAACTGGTGCGAGCCGCCTATATCGCGGACGGGCTGATCGCCTGGTACATCATCCTCCCGCTGATCCTGGTGGCGCTGATCATCGGCATCTTGCAGTCGCTCGGCTCCCCATGGGGCCTGCTCCGGCACTATTGGGTCCTCGCGAAGCTCGTGCTCACGATCGCGACCCTCTACATCCTGCTGCTGCAGCTCGACGGCATCAGCGCCATCGCGGGCATAGCGGCAGACACGGCGGTGGCCGATGCCGATCTCCTCGGGCTGAGGCGCTCGATGCGGATGCACGCCGCCGGCGGCTTGGTGGTGCTGCTCCTGCTCGTCGGGCTCTCGGTCTACAAGCCACGGGGCCTGACCCGCTACGGGTGGCTCAGGCAGTACCGGCCGCCCGAAGCGGCGTCATGGAGTGCGCAAGAGCGCTCGCGCAACGTGCCTCTCGATGTCGGAGACGAGCCGCACGGAGCGGCTGCGGCGGGAAGCCTGCAGGCCAGCCGACCGCGGGACACGGAGTCCCTGTCCTGATCGGGGACGCCTAGTGGGAGACGAACGCATTGCGTGTCGAATAGAGGATCTCCTTGAAGGACCTCATCAGCCGCGACTCCACCGTGCCAGGCGGATGCAGAATGAGCGCCCGGAAATGCACCGCCGGCTCGAACGGCAGGACCGCGACGCGCGATCGGAGGTCCCGATCGATGCAGAACGGGTTCATCAAGCCGATCCCGGCGCCCTCCGCCACCAGTGCGGCGACCGTGGCGGAGAACGGCGTCTCGACGACGATCCGAGGCTCCACGCCGGCGCCCGCGAGGATACGGTCGATCGCCTTCCGCACCGTATCGTCGGGGGCGAGCGCCACGAGCCGTTCCCGGTGGAGATCGGCGGCCTCGATCCGCGGGCGACGGGCCAGCCGATGCGAGAGCGGCAGGATGCACACCGCGCGCGGCGAGGCGAACGAGCTCGCGTGAACCCCCGTCGTGTCGATCTCGTCCGCCGCGAGCCCGAGATCGACCTGGCCGGAGGCGACCAGATCCCGCACGACGGAAGAGGTCCGCACCTGCAGCGACAGGCGGACGTCGGGATGGCGATCCAAGAATCGGGCCACCGCCCTGGGAACGAGGATCTGTCCCATCGCGGCCAATGACGCGATGCGGAGCGACCCCTCCCCGACCTCCCGGATGCGGGCCGCCACCTGGCGCAGCCGATCGAGGCCGACGAGGGTTTTCGACAGCTCGGCGAAGAAGAGCTGGCCCTCCCGGGTCGGGACCAGCTTGCCTCGGACACGCTGGAACATCGGAAAGCCGACGCTTCGTTCAAGAGCAGCGATGGACCGGCTGACCGTCGGCTGCGAGGTGCCGAGCAGTTCCGCAGCCCGCCCCGCTCCGCCAGTGGTCATCACCGCGTGATAGATCTCCACGTCACGCAGGTTCATGGCTATCTCATATCAGATCTGAATGAACTTTGGCTGTTTCAGTCATGGCCCGCAAGGCCGCGACCGTGCTTCCCTTTCGGTCACGGAAAGGGGAGCCCATGCGCAGCGACACGCGTCACGTGCACCAGCCGGCGGACGAGGCGGACGATTTCGAGAGTCTCGCCCCGCCGGTCCACCATGCCTCGACGGTGGTCTTCGACAGCATCGAGGCTTTCGAACGGCGCCACGAGCGGATCTACGACGGCTACTCCTATGGCCTCTATGGCACGCCGACGACCCGGGCCCTGGAGCGCCAGATCGCCGCGCTGGAGGGCGCTCCCCGCGCCCTCGTGACCCCGTCCGGACAGTCCGCGATCGCCCTCGCCTGCCTCGCCTGCGCCGCAGAGGGAGACAGGATCCTGATGCCGGAGTCGATGTACGGGCCGGCGCGGCTGATGGCCGAAGGCCTCCTCCGGCCGCTCGGCATCGCGATCACCTCCTATGACCCGATGCTGGGTGGGGCGATCGCCCCTCTGATCGACGAGCGGACCCGCCTCGTCTGGGTGGAGTCTCCCGGCTCCGCCACCTTCGAGGTGCAGGACGTGCCGGCGATCGTCGGGGTCGCCCATGCGGCCGGCGCGCTGGTCGCGGCGGACAACACCTGGGCGACGCCGATCCTGTTCAATCCCCTCGCCCGTGGCGCCGACCTTTCGGTCCAGTCGCTCTCGAAATACGCCAGCGGCCATTCGGACCTGATTATGGGGTCGGTGGCCGTCCGCGACGAGACGCTGTTCCGGCGGCTCAAGGACGTCTCGCGCCTGCTCGGGCTCGGCGTCGGCGCGGATGACGCGTTTCTCTGCGCCCGCGGCCTCAAGACCCTGCCACTGCGCCTGCGCCATTCCGAGCGCGGCGCGCTCAGGATCGTCGATCGGCTCCTCATGCAGCCGTCCGTCCGGCGGATCCTGCATCCGGCGCGGCCCGAGCACCCCGGCCATTCCGTCTGGAAGCGGGACTTCAACGGTTCGGCCGGGGTGTTCTCGGTCGTGCTCAGGCCCGTCGAAAGAGCCGCGCTCGACCGCGCCTTCAAAGGCCTTCGCCTGTTCAAGATCGGCGCGAGCTGGGGCGGGGCACACAGCCTCATCGCGCCGAGCGACCCGCGCAAGAGCCGCACCGATCTCGCCTGGCTGCCCGATGGCCAGCTCATCCGCTTCTCGATCGGGCTTGAGGACATCGACGACCTGATTGCGGACCTCGAGCGCTTCTTTGCGGAACTGGCGCCCGCGGCTGATCGCATTGCGATCGGTGCGGCCGGCGTGGCCGGCTAAGAAATCAGACGGACGACCTGTCGTCTGCGAGGAGGAGAACCGACCGAGGAGCGCAACGCGTCTGGAAATAGCAACGAACACAAGGAGAAGAACATGAGGAGGCAAGCTTCAGTGACACGCCTGGCCACAGCGCTGGCCGCGGGCGTGGTCGCACTCCTGGCGACGACGGCTCCGGCCTCGGCGCAATCGGTCGTCAACAAGATCAGGGATCGTGGCTACGTCGTCTGCAGCGGGAGCCAGGGCGTGCCCGGACTCTCGCGCCCCGACGAGCAAGGGGTGTGGCGGGGCTTCGATACCGATATCTGCCGGGCCTTCGCGGTCGCCATCCTCGGCGACAAGGAGAAGATCCGGTTCGTGCCCCTCAACGCGGCGCAGCGGCTCCCGGCCCTGCAAACGGGCGAGATCGACATCCTGTCGCGCACCTCGACCATCACCTATACGCGCGACGCGGCCGTGCGCTTCGTCGCGATCACCCTCTACGACAATGACGGGCTGCTCGTCCGCAAGGCCTCGAACATCAAGGAGAAGAAGGAGCTCGACGGTCTGACCGTCTGCCTGCAGGGCGGCGGCAGCCTGACCGAGAAGGCCGTGCTCGAGACCGAGGCGGAGTTCGGCATCGAGATGAAGAAGGTCTATTTCGATTCGACGATCCAGGCGCGCGATGCGTATTTCGCCGGGCGGTGCGACTCCTACATCACAGACGGCACGGCCGCGGCCGGACAGCGTGCGACCGTTGCCAAGGATCCAGGCGAGCACGAAATCATCGTCATGGGTCACGGCTCGGAGCCGAACGGCGTCGCCATCGCCTACGGCGACGACAAGCTCTTCAGCATCGTGCGCTGGACGTTCAATGCGCTGCTCTGGGCGGAGAGCAAGGGCATCACCCAAGCCAACATTGACGAGAAGCTGAATTCCGAGGATCCCGAAATCGAGCGTGTCCTCGGCCGGGAGCCTGGATTCGGCCAGCCGATCGGCCTCGACGACAAATGGGCGTACAACGTCATCAAGCAGCTCGGCAATTATGCGGAGATCTGGGATCGCAATCTCGGCGCGAACAGTCCGCTGAAGGTTCCGCGCGGCATGAATGCCCTCTACCGCGACGGCGGCGTCAACTTCCCGTTCCCGTGGGATTGATCTCCGCCGCCGTGGGCGGGGCAGCGTTGGCCGCCCCCGCCTTGCCGCACCGAGTCTGAGAAGCGAGGAGCCATGCTGAGGGATCAACGGATCCGGGCGCGTCTGATCCAGGGGCTGCTGCTGGCGGCCGCCGCGGCGGTCGTCCTGCTGCTCGTGGAGACCACGACGGCCAATCTGCGGGCCCGCGGCATCCCGATCGGCTTGGAGTTCCTGCCGCTGCCGTCCCGGTTCGTCATATCCGAGAGCCTTCTTCGCTACCGCTCCCAGGATCCGTACTACTGGGCGATCATTGTCGGCTTGGCCAACAGCGTCTTCATTTCGGCCCTCGTCGTCGTGCTGTCCACGATGCTCGGCCTTCTGGTGGGCATCGGCAGGCTCAGCTCGAACCCTCTCGTATCCGGCACCTGCCGGCTCTGGGTGGAGGTCGCCCGCAACACGCCGCCGATCGTGCTGCTGATCTTCCTCTATTCGCTGTGGTGGCGAGTGCTCCCGCCGGTCGATGCAGCGTTCGATCCGGTGCCCGGCGTCTTCCTCTCCATGCGCGGCCTGATGCTGCCGAGCCTGTCGGTGTCAATCCCGGCGATGGTCGCGCTCGTGCTGGCCGGTGCCGCGCTGGCTGCGCTGCTGGCGGCCATGCCTGCCCTGAAGCGATGGCGACGAGCCATGCTTCTGGTCGCGGGTATGGTGGCGATCGGCGCGCTGAGCGTGTCGGACACCTCCGCCGCGGTGGACTGGCCGCGCTTTGAACGCGGCAACTACCGGGGCGGCTTCGAGTTGACGCCCGAGCTCACGACCGTGGTCGTCGGCCTCACCCTCTACACCACCGGCTTCATCGCCGAGATCGTCCGGGCCGGCGTGCTGTCGGTCGGCCGGGGACAGTGGGACGCCGCGCTCGCGCTCGGGCTCCGACGCGGCCAGATCCTGCGCCTGATCGTCATTCCGCAGATGCTCCGGGTGATCATGCCGCCGCTGACCAGCCAGTACATCAACGTCGTGAAGAACAGCACGCTCGCGATCGCCGTCGGCTATCCGGACTTCCTCGCGATCATGGGCACCGTCATCAATAAATCGAGCCATGCCCTCGAAGGGGTGGCGATCATCCTCGCCGGCTACCTCGCCGTGAACCTCACGCTCTCCCTCCTGCTGAACTGGTACAACCGGCGGATCGCCCTGGTGGAGCGCTGAGCGATGACGATGCTCTCCACCCTCGACAACCGATCCGCCTCCGCTCCGGGCCGCCGCTCGCGCCTCGCCGCCTGGGCCAGGCTCCTCTTCGGGACGCCGCTCAATGCCGGCCTGACGATCGCCTTCGGCGCGCTGCTGATCTGGTCCGTCCCTGGCCTCGTCCGATGGGCGATCGTCGACGCCGTGTTCTCGCCGCGAGACCCCGACGCCTGCCGAGCCGCAGTCGGCGCCTGCTGGGGCTTCATCGCAGCCAAGTCCGGCCAGATCTTGTTCGGCATCTACCCGCCCGCCGAGCGGTGGCGGCCGCTCCTCGTCTGCATCGTCATCCTCATCCTCCTCGTCGCATCGGTCTGGCCTCGGCTCTGGGGCCGGCGGCTCGTATATGCCTGGGCGGCGGCTCTCGGGCTGGTGATGGTCCTGATGCTCGGCGGCGTCTTCGGGCTGGCGAGCGTCCCGACATCATCCTGGGGCGGCCTGCCGATCACACTGATCCTGACCGTCGTCGCGATCGGCATCGCCTTCCCGCTCTCGATCGGGCTCGCCCTCGCCCGGCGGTCGCGGATGCCGGCCGTCCATCTCCTCGCGACCCTGCTGATCGAGACGATCCGCGGCCTGCCCCTTCTCAGCCTGCTCTTTGTCGCCTCGATCATGCTGCCGCTGTTCCTGCCGGAGGCCCTTCTGCCGGACAAGTTCGTGCGGGCGCTCGTGGCTCTGACGATCTTCGCGGCCGCTTATCTGGCCGAGGTCGTCCGCGGCGGGCTCCAGGCGATCCCCAAGGGTCAGTTCGAGGCGGCTGAGGCGCTCGGCCTGTCGTTCTGGCAGCGGCAGCGGCTGGTCATCCTCCCCCAGGCGCTGCGGATCGTCATCCCCGCCCTCGCCAACACGATCATCGTGATGATCAAAAACACGAGCCTCGTCCTCGTGGTCGGGCTGTTCGACCTGATCAGCTCGGGCAAGGCGGCACTCGCCGATCCGGCCTGGCCGTCGCCCGCGGCCGAAACCTATCTGTTCATCGGCGCGATCTATTTCGCGCTCGCCTTCGGCTTCGCCCGTTTCGCGGACTTCCTCGAGCGACGCGCCAAGGTCGACCGCTGACTGGCCCGAGACAGATGCGGGCGTCCCTTCGCAGTGCCGGCTGGCGCACACGCCAGATCAGGGATGGATGATCGCGGGCTTGCGTCCTTCCGGGAGGAGCCCATCTGACTCGACGTCGCTGATTCTCATGAAACCCGAGGGTCGACATGAAATCCCGACCCGGCAGAGAGCGCATCTCGGCAGCATGGCTGTCGGCGGCGGCCCTTATGCTCCTCGGTGCCCTGGAGGGCGGGACCGCCGTGGCGCAGCCCGCCGCCACGGCTTATGTTACCAGCGAAAGAGACGGAGCGGTACGCGGCGTTGACACACGCTCGGGCCGGATCGTTCAAGAAATCGAGGTGGGCGGCCGCCCCCACAACCTCGACATGACCCCGGACGGGCTGCTCGTGATCGCCACACAAGGCACCGATACTGTCGCAGTTGTGAATCCGAGAACGAATCCGGCGAAGGTTCGGCGTATTCCGCTCCGTGTCCCTCCGCATGACGTGGCCATCGGTCCGGACGGGCACACCGCTTTCGTCGTAAGCGAACGTGGCCTCCTCGCGCGCCTGGATCCAAGCGGATGGCGTGTCGTTTCGAGGACCGAAGTGAGAGGCAGGCCACACGACGTGACCGTCTCTCGTGGCGCGGCCTGGATCACCGACATCTCGGCTCGTCGCCTGTTCGCCGCCGACGAGGCGGGCGTTCACGAGGTCCCCATTTCGATCGAGGGACATGACCTCGCGGTGCGTCCCGGCTCCAACGAATTGTGGGTCACGCCCTGGCACGGCGAGAGCACGGTGATCGTCGATCTCGACACCCAGCGGGAGATCGCCTCGCTTCGAGCCGGACGCACCCCATCCCACAAGCACCTCGCCTTCACGGCCGACGGGGGCGAGGCCTGGATCACGGAACCGGAAAGCGGCCGCATCTTCGTGGTCGACGCTCGGACGAGACAGGTCGTCGCTGACATCGACCTCAAAGGCAGCCCGCATCACATCCGTCTGGCTGCCGGACGGGCGTATGTGGCGGCCGGTCCTCGGGATCTCGATGTGCTCGACGTCAGGAGCCGGACGATCATTGATCGGGTGCGCGCAGGATCGGAGGTCCACGACGTCGCGCTACAACCCGCGAGGTGAGGACGCGAGGGATCAGAGCCGGCGTTCGCCTCGACACCACCGAGCTTTGCCGGTTCCGAGTCCGACTCTAGGTCTGTACGAGCAGTGCCGTCCCGTACATCACGGCAATTCCTGCGGCGATCCCCGCGACCGCCGTACCGGAGGCGCGGCCCGCCCCCATACCTTGGCGCATGATCAGGAGGCCCACTTCGACGATCACCTGGAGGATTGCGCCGGCGCCGACCGCAAGGGCGAGTGCCGCCCAGTGGGGCGAATAGGCGTAGCTGCCGAACCAGATGCCGAACACCGCCGGAAGGCCGGCGAGGGCAGCCAGGCCGGCAAAGACGGGCCAGCCGGGCCGACGATCGAGCAGCGGTGCGACGATGCCGATGCCCTCGGTGATGTTGTGCAGGGTGAAGCCGAGGACGAGGAAGGAGCCGAGCGCGGCGGCGCCGGTGGCGAAGGCCGATCCGATCGCCAGCCCCTCGCCGAGATTGTGCAGCCCGATGCCGAGCGCGATCGATGCGGCCAAGGCGACGCCGCTCAGGGGATGGCCCTTTCGGCGGCCGATCGTCATCAGGACTGCGAAGGCAACGCCTGCCACCAGCCAAACGAGAACAGGCGCATGCAGTTCGGGAGCCGTTCGGCCGGCCAGTTCGACCGCCTCGCCCATCGTATCGACCAGAAGGAAGGCCAAAAGCCCGATCGTCAGCGCCAGGGCGAAGGTGAAGCCCGAGGCCCCGCCAGTCCGCAGCGCGGGATAGAACAGCATGCCGAGCGCGATCGGCACCACGCCGACAAAGAGCCCGACGAGCCCGAAATTCCGCAGCATGGCGACGGAGGGCTGCGGCGTCGCCACGGCCACATCGATCGTGTGGTCAAAGACTACCCCAGTCCGGGTGACCAGCGTCAGATGGTGCGTCTCCCCCACGACCCACGGATACGGAAGGCGGAGCCAGGCGGTGGAGAGGCGATCGATTGGCCCTGGCGGATCCTGGGTGAAGGTCCAGTAGGCGCCGTCGACCTGGATCTGCGCGATCTCCACGGGCGCCGAGCCTCCGCCTCTAACCAGGAGCGATATGCCGGCCGAGTCGAGGGTCGTCCGCTCGACCGTCACCTGCTCGATCGGCGGCGCTCCCGACGAGAAGCTGCGCAACGGATCGAACGTCAGGAAGGCGGCCGCGACCGCGACAATGAGCAGGAGGGGCAGAAGCGTCCAGGCCACGGCTCGGGTCATGCCCGCACCTCGAAATGGCCCATCCAGCCGAGTTCGGCGAACTCGGACTGGTGGGCGTGGAACATGTAGAGACCCGGCTCATGGTCCTTGAAGCTGAACTCCAGGATGCCGCGCTGCGCCTGGCATTGCATGATCGTGTCGACCATGCGGTGGGTCGGCGTCAGCGTCGTCCCGTGGTCGAAATAGTCGAAGAAGTTCGCGTGCAGATGGAAGGAGTTGATCGGGTCGAACTCGGTGACGTTGACGAGATAGATTCTGACCGGCCGCGCCCGTTCGACCGGAATCGGCTGCTTCGCGTAGGCGTGCGCGATCGTGTTGACCGCATAGACCTCGTTCTCGTCGTCGAAATTCGTGTCGAAGGCGTTCATGACCATCACGAATTCCTGCCAGGACGCATTCTCCGGCGCTCCAAGCAAGCGGGACCGCGCGGTCTCCGCCTGGTCGGGATGGCGGGCCGGGTCGGGATCGATGACGAAGGCGCCGTACATGCCCTTATGGATATGCCGCCGGAGCGGAACGAAATGGCAATGGTAGAGGTGACAGCCGAAGGGAAAGGCATCGAACTCGTAGACGAACTCGTCGCCCGGTCCGGCGACGCCGGCGCCTGGAACCCCGTCCATCCGGGCCGAATGGATACCGTGGAAATGCATCGTGTGCGGATGGCTCCCGAGATTCCGGAACCGGATGCGAACCCGGTCGCCCTCGGTCACCCGCAGCGATGGACCCGGCACGCGGCCGTTGTAGGTCCAGGCCGGGAACATGATCCCGGGCGCGATCTCGATCTCTTTGTCCTCCGCCGTGATCTCGAACTCGCGGATCGCGCGGCCGGACGCGTCCCGGCTCACGGCCCCTGTCTCCCAGTCGGTGAGAAGCAGCTGGGGATCGAAGCCGTTCGCGGCGCCGTCGACCTCCCCCACCGTGGTCATGCCGCCGTGCGCGGCGTGGCTGGCTGGTCCGTCCGGCATTGCCGGATCCGTGGCGTGCCCCACATGCTGTTGGGCCCGAGCGTCGCCGACGCCCATCTGTGCAAGCGCCGTCCCACCGGCCATGACCCCGCCGGCCAGGAGACCGCGACGGGTGATGGTGTTCCACAGGTCCATCCGGGCATCTCCAATGACGCTCGGGGCGAAGCAATTAGCGCTTACACCACTTTCGTCAGAATGCCTCAGATTTTAGCACAGGCTAAATTTATCACCAGAGCCTTGAGCGCTGAACCAGCGGCAAAGCCGTAGACCCGGGATTGCGATACCGATGCGGCTGCTCGGGCACTGGCCGGCGATATCACTGTTGCTCGCCGGCCCGCTTCGGAAGACTCGGTGCAAGCTGTCGCGCCCGCTTGTCCAGCTCGGTGAGATTCCGCGCGGTTTCGGCCAGCCCGACATGGCTGAAGACATGCGGGAAGTTGCCGAGCTGCCGACGGCCCTGCACATCGTATTGCTCGGCGAGAAGACCGACGTCGTTTCTAAGATCGAGCATCCGCTCGAACAGCCGGCGTGCCTCGCGCCGCCGTCCCAGAAGGACAAGATTGTCCGCGAGCCAGAAAGTGCAGGCGACAAATGCACCCTCCCCGCGCGGCAGGCCGTCGTCTGCCGCTGCCGGGTCGTACCGGAGCACCAGACCATCCGCCATCAGATCTCGCTCGACCGCCTCGACGGTACTGCGCACGCGCGGATCCCTGGCCGGAAGAAATCCGACGAGCGGAATGAGAAGGCAGCTCGCGTCAAGCTCCCTGCCGCCGTAGCACCGGACAAAGGCGCCGGTCCGGGGATCGAATCCGTTGCGGCAAACGTCGGCGTGGATCTCGTTGCGCAGCGACTGCCAACGGTCGAGCGGTCCGTCGAGACGGAATTCGACGGTGCTGCGAATCATGCGGTCGACGGCAACCCAGGCCATGACCTTCGAATGCGTAAAGTGACGGCGCCCGCCCCGGACCTCCCACACCCCCTCGTCCGGCTCGCTCCAGATCGCCTCCAAATGGCCGACGAGTGCGCGTTGCAATGCCCAACTCGTCTCGTCTGCGGCGAGACCACCCGTTCGCGCCTGATACAGGGCATCCATGACTTCGCCGAACACGTCCAGCTGCAGCTGGTGATGCGCTGCATTGCCGATGCGCACCGGCCGCGAGCCTTCATATCCGGGCAGCCATGAGAGCTCCAGCTCGGTCAGGCGCCGCTCTCCATTGAGCCCATACAAGGACTGGATCTTGGTCGGGCCCGCGGCAACGGCGCGCAGGAGCCAATCCCGCCACGCCTTGGCCTCGTCGAAGTAGCCTGCGTTCATCAGGGAGAGGAGCGCGAACGTGGCATCGCGCAGCCAGCAGAATCGGTAGTCCCAGTTCCGGACGCCGCCGATCCGCTCCGGCAGCGAGGTCGTAGGGGCGGCCACGATACCGCCGGTCGGTGCAAACGTCAGCGCCTTGAGAACGATGTGGGAGCGTACGACGATCTCGGCCCACGGCCCTTCATACCGGCAGCGCTCCGCCCAGCTCCGCCAGAACTCCTCCGTCTGACGAAGCGAGGCATCCGGATCGATGGGCGACGGCAATGGCAGGTGCGAGCGCGAGTAGGTCAATGTGAATGGCACCGTCTCGCCCTCCTCGATGGAGAACGTCGCGACGGTCCTGAGATCCTCGCCCTTGATCGGCGCCGTCGTTCGCAGCGTCAGCATGTCAGGCCCCGCAATAGCGCGCAGGCTGCCGTCTTCCATCCGCGTCACCCATGGCACGACGGCACCGTAGCCGAGGCGCATCACCAGCTCCGATCGCATGGCGACCTTGCCGCGCCGACAGGTCGCGAGACGGACCAGATGCGGATGGCCGGCGGAAATGTGCATGAAATCGATCAGGGTGACCGAACCTTCTTCGGTCTCGAAATCGGTCTCCAGGATGAGCGTCTTGTCCCGATACCGACGTCGGATCCGAGCCGGAGGATCTGCCGGGCTTATCAGCCATCGGCCGTGCTCCGGGCCGCCGAGCAGCGCCGCGAAGCATGCGTCCGAGTCGAAGTGCGGCCAGCAGAGCCAGTCGACGGAGCCGTCACGCGCCACAAGGGCTGCGCTTCTGCAGTCGCCGATCAGTGCATAGTCTTCAATGCGAGCGGGCATCGTCTTCAAGGCTCCGACCCGGCGCCGCGATTGAACCGTCGGCTGTCGCCGATCGGAAACGGCTCAGCCCGTCAACGACGGCGTGAATAACGCCACGGCCAGGAGGACCGCAGCGGCGGCAATCGCAATGGCTCCGCGCACGAGGCTTGGGTTCAACGTGACAGCTCGGCTGCGGGCGCGATCGTCGAAGCGGCCATGTGTCGCGTGAGCCTCCGGAGCGGACCGGAAAAGATTGTCGGGCCGACTCTGATCGTGCGGCTCGGACGAGAGCTGGCCGTCATAGCCTCCGCGGGCCAGCAGCCTGTCAAGCAATCTCGGGGCGATCATGGCGCCCAGGATCGCCTTCACACTAGGCCATCCCACCCACAGCTCCCGCGGTGTCCGCTGGCTGGCACGAAAGATCGCTTCCGCGACGGTTTCCGGCTGATGGATCGGCGGCACCGGCTGCGGCCGCCGTCGCATCTTGTTGCGAGCCCAGCCGAACTGGGGCGTGTTCACGGCAGGCAGCTGGACCATCGTGATGCGAACATCGCTTCGGTCGTGCAGCAGTTCGCTCCTCAGCGCGTCGGTGAATCCGCGGATCGCGAACTTCGCTCCGCAATAGGCGGACTGCAGCGGAATCGCCCGATAGGCCAGGGCCGACCCCACCTGAACGATCGTCCTGACATCGTGCTTCAGCGCCGCCATCGTCCCGAAGACGCATCCGAGGTAGGTCACCTCCGTGACCCTCCGGAACTCATCCGGCGAGATGTCCGCAACCGGCGAGAACGTCGTCACCATGGCATTATTGATCCAGACGTTGATCCCGCCCCACTGCCGGGCGATACGATCGGCCGCCTCGAAGACGCTCTTCGCATCGGCGACGTCGGCCGAAATGGTGAGCGCCTTGCCGCCCGCCCGCTCGACCTCCTGCCCTGCGCCCTCGAGCCCCTGCATTCCGCGCGCGATCAGCGCCACGTTCCAGCGCCGGCGCGCGAAGGCCACCGCCGTGGCCCGCCCGACTCCAGCCGATGCGCCGGTGATGACGACGACGCCTGGAGGGTGCTCGTTCATGGTCCGCCGGTCCTCGGACCGTTGCCTCCGCAAGTCGTTCGCGAGCGCCTGTCCGGGACCACGGCGGTCGTCCTGCTGATGGCGGACAGCGGGGGCTCCATGCTAACGCTCCCTGGTTCAGACAACGAACCGATCCCAGCTGCCGTAGTGCTCACGGCTGCGCGGGCCGCGCGGCAGGCTGAGCGCGATCAGGATCAGCCCGGCCGCGACCCCTGCCCCGGCAGCGACGGCCCCGCCGCCTGCGAGCAGCCATGGCGCCGCAACCAGCCAGACCCCGAACAGGACATTGATGAAACGCAACGCGCGGCCGACCTCGGCCATCGCCATCACCGCGACCGTGAAGACGAGCGCGCCGACGTGGTGATCGCTGTCGGCCAGCGGAGGCACGGTGCCGAAGACGAGCCGGCTGAACATCAGCCAGACGCCCAGGAGCGCGCTGGCGGCGAGCGTCCACGGGATCGTCACGCCCCGGGCCGCGGAACTCGCCATGCCCGACCATGCCGCTCCGAAATCCGGCTTCTCGTCGGTGCCGCTGCCTGGCGACGCGGCGCCCATGAAGAAGGTGCGGAGGATCGATTCTCCCCGGCGGTAGCTTTGACCGAGGAACTGGCCCATGGCCACCAGCTCGTCGAGTGCATAGGGAATCATGACGACCATCGCGAGCGCCGCGAGCAGGCACAGCGAGCAGTAGGTGCCGATCTCGATCGGCTGGATGATGATGAAGTAGATGCTCACGACCCCGAGCGGCACGACCACGATGATGAACATCGTGACCATCCAGGGCATGGTGCGCCAGCGCCGTCGGTCGCCCATGACGCCCATCAGGATCTCGAAGACGTAGGTCACGGCGCCCAGCCCGCCATCCGGGATCGGCCATGCCTTGGAGACGTCCGAGGTGATGATGGTCTCGGTGCCGTTGAGCCCGGCGCTGCCGGCAAAGAACGGCTCGATGATCCGGTCCACATGGCCCATCTGATAGGCCGCGAGGTAGCGCGCGATGAAAAAGCCCACCACCGCGAGCGCGATGATCGGCAGACGCTGCAGATAGGTGGACGGGCAGTAGCTCCAGCCGATCGGCACGTCGGACCCATCCATCATTCCTTCGTGGCTCATGCCCGGCATCATGGGAACGAGGATGGCGAAGGTGATCACCAGCGCACCGACCAGCGTGTCGTTGATGTAGACCGCAGCGCTCGGAGACCAGAAGACGAGCGGCGCGAACAGGAGCCATATTCCGACGACGGTGTTGGCCCATTGCGCCCAGGAGAAGCGCGGCGAGAGCGACAAGGTGCCGAACAGCGTGATGAGCGCGCCGCTGGCGACGTCGCTCCAAACAAGGATGCCGTTGCGCATCGCGGGATCCCACAGCCCGCGCTCCTGAGTGACGCGCAAGACCGCGTCGGGAAAGACCTCCTGGCCGAACGTCCCGAAGACGAAGGGCGTGGTGACGAGCCACAGTCCGAAGAAGATGTTGAGAAAATGCACCCACAGCATTCCGAAGTGCATCTTCCGCATCTCTGCGGTGTGCCCGCGCATCATCTTTCGATGCTCGAGCGGGCTCATCGCCTCCTGCTCGTCCCCCGCCGGAAGGCGATCCGCGGCGACCTGGGCGGGATCGAGCCTGTTGGCGCGATACCAGCCGGCGGGGTCCGACTTGAGTGTGGCCGTGATCTTCGGAAGTGTGTCTCGAAGCGAATGCTTCGGCTCCCAGCCGAGAAGCGCGCGAGCCCGGGAGAGGTCGAGTTCGTAGTGGTCGTCCGCGAAGTCCACCATCCACGGCTTGACGAACGGCTCCTCGTCCAGCACGTCGTTCTCCAGCCAGGCACCGGTCTTGGCCAGGAACTTCGGGATTTCGCGGGTCTCCCATTCTTCCGAGTGGAGCAGCCGTCCAACGAGCCGCTGCACTTCGTCATAGCTGAGCGTCTCCGGCTCGCCGATCAGTAGTGGCGTACGTCTCGGCAGCTCGCTCCGCTTTTCGATCAGTCGAACGAGCGCGTCCGTCACGTCGTCCAGATGAACGAATGCCTGGCCGCGGCGGATATCTCCCGGATACAATTGGCTCAACAGTTGCCGCTCGTAGATGCGCGCGATCTGCTGCGACAGGAACGCCGAACGGCCATGGTCGTCATAGACTCCGGCGAGCCGGAGCAGGACCGTCGGAATGCGGTTGTGGCCGCGAATGAGCGCCTCGGTCTCGACCTTCGACTGGGGGTACGGCCAACGCGGATCGACCGGGGAGTCTTCGTTGATCCTTTGCCCGGGATCGGTCGGCGCATGCACGAGCATCGTGCTCGAGAAGATGAACTGCTCGACCTGGAATCGCTCGAGCTGCTCCAGGAGCCGTTCGG